>JBBQUO010000037.1:0-2534 GCA_038212375.1 Minisyncoccia bacterium | reverse complement strand
ACAAATGCATTTCCAAGACCTTCAGATCTCGAAGGCGCAACAAAGATATCACTCGCCTTTCGGTATAGGGTAACTATTGATCGATCGACTCTCCCTGTGAAGATAACTCTATCTCGAACATTAAGCTTACGAGCTAAATCTTTCAACTTAGGTTCGTCTTCACCATCACCAACTGCCACAAACTTTATATGATTAGGTAAATACTGAAGTGATTCGATGATTGTATCGAAGCCTTTTTGTAACACCAATCGAGAAGTATTTACGAGATATACATCTCCCTTCTTTTTTCCAAGCTCACTTTTAATTTCATCTACTTCTTCGGAAGTAAATAACTCTTTAAGGTCATTTGGATTTGCACCATTTTTTACAAGAATAATACTACCTTTGAATCCCATATCTTTTGCCCATGCACTCAAGTAGGTTGAAATACTCTGTACGATAGTCGCTGAAGTGAAGACTCTTTTGAAAAGTGGCCACACCGGTTTCATCACTTTTTGAATATGTTCGATTGGATCTCCTTCTTGAAGAGTCAGCACAAATGCTGTATGAGGAGAAAATGTCTTGTATACCATTGCTGGTATTCCCGCAGAATGAGCCATCATGGCCCAAATACCATTGTAATGGTACTGAGCATTAAGACTTAGTCCCTTGAGACCACCAAAGATTTGAAAGTAGTACTTATTAAGTTTCAAAATAAATTTACTGTTGTAATCAGTAAATTGAGGGTCAGGTAGTCCAAATCCAATTCTATGAACCAATACGTTTCCGTACCTTTCAACTCTTGGAAGATTCGAATTCCAAAGACATGTAACTAAGTGAAACTCAACATCTTCTGGACTGATTCGGTCAGTAATTTCTTTCATTGCAGGCTCTGCACCTCCGTGGAAATTGGGATAATATACCATAGAAAATGCAAGTACTCTTTTTTTCGGCTTTAGCGTATCAAAGTCAATAACGTTTGTTTTTTTCCCTTTATTTCCTGCTTCATCTTTCTTAATTTTTTCAATATATCCACTGAGCGTATATTGTTGTTTCCAACCAAGTATTTTTACTTTTGTACTATCTACAGCCTCTGATGAGCGTGTAGATTTTGTTGGAGTAGAATATTCAAGGTGACCTCCAAACATGCGAGCAACATCAAGTAAGGTGTGAGTCTCATGTGCACAAATACCAAACTCATCACCTTCTCCTTTTTCTCCTACAAGAAAAATACCCTCGACAGTATCGAGCACATGTGTAAATGCTCTTTTCTGATTTCCTGAACCAGAGATTCGATGAGTAATACCGTGAAGCCAGTTTTGGTGCAAAATTTCTATCAGTGTTCCATACTGATCTCCGCGTTCGCGTGGTCCATACACACTGTAAAAATACACAATTGCAAACGGTAGCTCGAACCAGCGTGCGTATTGAAGTACAAGGTCACTCATAGAAGCCTTAGACCACGTATACGGAGCCAGGTCTTTTCCTAAAACTCCATCATCTGTTCTCTGTGCAGTAAATTTTGTTGAAGAGCCTGCATACACTAACTTACAGCGCTTATTTTTCCAGTATTCAAGTACCGCTATTGTTCCATCGAGGTTTAAATCGAAAGTGACAGATGGCTCAGAAAGAGAATGGCGAACACGAGAATATTCTCCTAAATGATAAATAATATCAGGATCCTCAGGTACACATAGTGCGATATGTTTTGTGTGTCCCTCACGGTACTCAGCACCTTCAACGTGGTTGTCTCTCGATCCAGTAAAATAATTGTCGAGCGAGATAACTCTATACCCTTCTTTTACAAGGCGCTCACAGAGATGAGACCCAATAAATCCGGCCCCACCTGTCACTACCGCAATTTTTTGGTTTTTAGTCGTAGGATTCCTGTTCATAACTAGTATTGGTGGCGAAACTTT
The DNA here is from genome assembly GCA_038212375.1 of Minisyncoccia bacterium. Taxonomy (GTDB): domain Bacteria; phylum Patescibacteriota; class Minisyncoccia; order Phycocordibacterales; family Zambryskibacteraceae; genus JBGTNQ01. The sequence continues at coordinate 636 of JBBQUO010000037.1, read as the reverse complement.
ATCATACTCATAAAACAAATAGATGCCATCTAGTCCTCCATAGTAACCTTGAGCATATTGAGTAGCTCATCTTCCGGTATTTCATTTTTTTGTTTTTTCTCTTTTGGTAGTTCTGGAGGTTTTTGAACGTCCGGTATAGGTCTTGGTATTTCTTGTCTTACTTCAGCTTTTGAGGTTTCAGGTAGCGTCGCAGCTTTTACTGGCTCAGGTCTTGATTCAACTTTTGAGGGGCTTGGTCTTTGCGTATGGGGGGCATACGGAGTAGAAGGCACTACGGGCTTTTTCGTAAGAGCAGCGAGCGCTTGCTTTAAATCAGAGACATGACTGACACTCGGATTCTTTGTTTGCTTAGGATTTTGTCGCTCAATAGATTTGAGGGAAATTCTGGGCTCAGGAGTTTTTGGGATTTCTTTTTGCTTCTCTTCTTTCATCATCTCATCGAACATTGCTTTCTTTTCATTATCAATTTCCTTTTTTTCTTTACGCTCTGCTGCTCTCGGATATGGAGTAAACGATTCTTTCTTTGGAGCTGGAGTAGCTACAAATGGAGCTGCAGAATTTTCACGTGTAAAATTTTCTTTTGAAATGTAAGGCTCTTTCTTTGCCTCGCCCGGAGACTTTTTTACATTTGGATTC
>JBBQUO010000036.1:0-4419 GCA_038212375.1 Minisyncoccia bacterium | reverse complement strand
CTGTGGAGTAATAACAGCTGAGACATCATTCGTAGAGCTGTACCCTCCACCAATCTGAGCGTGAGAAAAATGTGGAACACCAAAACATACCGCAAGAGTTACAACAAGAAACAAAGGGAATCTAAAGTGTAGTTTCATACTGCTTTATAGTATACAACAAGGGTAGGTAGTTTTTTTGGTATATGGGGAGAAAATAAAACCATTGATTTTAGCTCTTGCTCCCTAATGTTTGTCCACCCGGAATGGCGTTGGTCAACTTCGAAATATTTTCCTGTAAAAACGAAAGAAGTATCGCAAGTGTCCAGTCTGGTAAAAGGTCAATAACCGGTATAAATTTTGCGATAAATCCTATGCCCATAGAAAAACTTCTTACTTTTCCGAATTTTCCACCCTTTAACTTAAACCAAAACACAAAAGTTAGTAATGCAAAAAAATCGATAATACTACCAAGTAGAAGTGAGGCAAGTCCAAATGAAAATAGATCGAGTATATCAATAATTGCAATGAATACATCAAAAAAAATCGCTGTAGAAATCATTAGGATCATTGTCGAGGTGCCAAATTTTTCTTGAGCCGCTCTCAGTGGATTCTTAAAGCTCGAAAGCAAATCTCCAGCTTCTTCCAATTTTTTACCAAAGTCCCCTCCGAGACCTGTTTTCCTAATGAGTTTTCCAGAACGTGAAATTGCGTTACCGGTTTTACTCCGCAGTTCAAGTTGAAGTTCCCTTTCTTTGCTCGTACTAGCCTCTTCCCTGCTTTTGCTTTGCGGTGAACGAATAGTTTGAATCCTGTTTAGTCCTTGTTGTCTGTTTCTTCTTACTAAATTTGCTTGAGATTCAATAGTGCCATTTTCTTTATCTTTCGCTGAGCGGCTAAGTTGCCTTGATAGCAACCTCGCTCTATTTTGTGTTGGCGCAACAGCTTTCTCTGAACCCGGGTCCTCTTGTTGTAAATTCAAAACATTTGCCATAATAAATCTAGGTTAGCCTGCTGTCTCTTCGAGTTCTCTTTTTGCTTTCTGAATAGCGAGAACTTGAGAGGGGTCAGAGGTAATGATTTGGTCCTCAGTGTAGGAGGCGATAATCTTGATCGCAACATGCTTCAGTCCTGCAAAGAATATACCTTCCCCAACATCTGACTCAAGAAGAAGGTACTTTTCTTCATCGGTGAGGTTAAATACTGCTTGAAGTTTGTCGATAGAGGTTGGAGATTGCTTGAGAAGTACTTGAATAGATGAGTTTGTAATAATCGGTGTACCATAGGGGGATTTTAAGAAATCATCCACGTCTTGGGTGATTGTGGCAAGCCCGAGGAAATATTTTCGTCCACGTTTTGCAAGATTGAGAAGAAAAGACGCAGTATCTTCAGATTTCATGAGCCACCAAGCCTCATCGATAACCAAGAGTCGTTTCTTGAGCTCTTTTCGAATGGCGCTCCATATGTAGTGAGTGACGATATACATCGCAATCGGCTTGAGCTCATCTTCCATATCACGGAGGGAAAACACTACAAATTTCTTATTGATATCGATATTTGTAGGTCTGTTGATAAAGCCAGCCCATGTGCCGCGTGTGTATTTACTGAGTCTTTGAGCGAGAGACTCCCCTCCCTCCATACCAGAAAGTACAAGTTCAAAATCAGAAAGGAGTGGTGGTTCTACATTCCTAAAATCAGAATCGACAGTAATATCTTTAAGAGCATAGGTCTCAGTAATCGCACGATCAACAAGTGCATCTTCCTCAGCGCTCAAACCTCCAAGCATAAGGCGAAAGAGCCCCACTAAATTAATAATATTTGAGCGAAGTACTGAGCTGTTAGACTCCCCTTCACCAGGAATAGGAAGGTCAAATGGGTTGATGTGATGTTCAGAATTGAGCGATATTTTGAAATATCTACCCCCTACTGCCTCAGCCATATAGAGGTATTCCATTTCAGGATCGATAACCATAACATCGGCATCGAACATAAGTGTTCGAAGAATTTCGAGTTTGGTAGCATACGATTTTCCTGATCCAGATTTCGCGAATGTTATGGAGTTATAGTTTTCGAGTGAGAAACGATCGAACAGAACAAGTGAAGAATTGTGGCGATTTATCCCGTACAAGATCCCGTTCTCTGATGTAAGGTCAAATGAAATGAATGGAAAGAGTGACGAAAGCGGGGAGGAATTAAGCTTCGAATGAACCTCAAGTTCGTCTGTCCCGAGTGGAATAATACTACTGAAACCTTGCTCTTGCTGAAAGAGTGCAGGTTTTACATAGACGAGCTTCGACTCAAGGATCGATTTTATTTCTGATTCGATACGGTCGAGTTCTGTTTCACTATCTGCATAAATGGCGATATAGAGACCAACATCAAAGAGTTTTTCCTGAGCTTGCTGGAGATTGTCCCGGAGACTTTCGAGGTCTTGATATGCCACGTCGAGCATTGGGTCTCGTACAAGCCCCTTTTCTTCACGTTCATGGATCTGGCTTTGTACTTCGGCTACTTTCTTTTGAAACTGCTTGAGAACTTTTGAAGTTTCAATTGGGTGAATGAATAGCGAGATATCGAATACTCTATCGAGATTGATAATAGGAGCAAACCAACTCTCACCAAGGTATCTTGGATATGAAATAACAAAGAATGTTCGAACAATCTTTTCACCGAGGTTTATATCTTTTGGAGATACCTTCAGTGCTGAAGGAGCAATAATATCTTTGAGGTCGAGGGTGTTTGCGTTATAGATATCGTGCGGAAGAATAGAGACTCCAGATTGCGGAATCCCCCCTTCTGAATTTTTTCCTTTTATAAAATCAAGTAAACCCATAAAAATAAATGATGAATAAGAAATTACGATTTATATTTAAAACGTTTTTTCCGCCATTATCGACACCTCATTCTCTTACCTCGCTTTATTATCTCACAAAATTTTCTTTACTCGATGCGTCAAACACCTTTTACAATATATGACCTCAGATTTAACATTCGAACTACTTACTGCTGACCTTGCACAATCGGCTTCTCGCTATCACCAGGATTAAAGAGTTTGTAAAATACTTCTACTACCTGCTCAGTACCAAGTCTTGCCACTCTAATGCCACAACGAATGAGTCCTTGCTCGACAATAGAGAGTCTTTCTTCGAGTTGGGTTCGATTCTCCTCGAAACTCGTGTTTTTTATAGCCTCTTTTTGTGCCTTTGAGTTTGAATTAGGAAGAATCCCATCCAAGAACGATCCGCTCCCCCCTATCACCGAAGGAGAGTAAGGTACTACAACAAAAAAACTCTTTTTCATGATGTTGGTGTTCTCGGTGAAGTTTTTTATGAAGGCAATATACTCTTGGATCTGAATCTTCATGAGGTCGTTCATTTGACTTTTCCTTTGATTCTCGAGAAGTGCAAGGTACGGTCTAATATCGAGTCTCCGCGACTCAATGAAAATCTGTATAGAAAAGTCGAGAGAGTTGAGAAAATCCTGGAATTGCAAAATGACTGCAGTCTTTTCATCTTCGGACTTTAGTGAGAAGTTGACTGATGATGCGAGAACTATAGCTCTCATACCACCATCCTTCATCACAACGATCCCATCTTTGATCTCTTCGATGGGAACAAACTCCTGAGTTGCACGAGCTTTGATAGGCATGACTTTATTCTAACACCGAATACTGAATAATGAATAAAGAATCATCATGAAATATGAATTAAATTATGGACTGCAATGCAGAATACCAAGAAATACCTAGGCAGTTGAAATCCTCAGCGTTTCTTATCCGGTATCTTCCACTTTTCCACTCTTCACATCGAGTGACCATGACATATCCTTTAGAGAATTTTCCGAAAGTTTTGGAAGGAATGCAGTCGGCGTCGCTGATTCACGAGCAGATCCTTCTGTTGGCACCCTCTCCTCTTTCTTCCAAACATAGAGTTTTTCTTTGGTGATGTACTTAAAAAAAGATTCTACGGCAAAAATAAATGGTCTGTTGTTGATTTTGTAAAATGCCAAACTTGCTCCAAGAGCCACAAAAGGTGCTGAAATGAAAAATGCAATATACCCGGGAAAGAAGCTGAAGGCAGCAAGCGTTACTCCTGCAGCTCCTGCGAGATAGATGAATTGCTTGAAGGTAAAGGGTCCGAAGATCTTGTCTTCAACTTCGATAAATTGTGGTACTTGGAATCTCATGAAATCTTGTAGTAATTAGGTATTGGCGGATAGCTTCTTAAGCATAACATTTAACATACGGAATCCTCCTCCTTTGGAAACTTATTCGTCTCTAAACATATTTCCTTACAGGGCTCTATAGATTTCTGCCAAACTGTAAGCTCTTTATATAATTGTATCTGTGTGAAAGCAAAAAGCTATCACCTATACGCTGCAAGCTAGTTCAAGGGTTCTCTATACGGATCTACTCCCCCATACGTATTTCCTGCCATAGTCGTG
>JBBQUO010000035.1:0-4776 GCA_038212375.1 Minisyncoccia bacterium | reverse complement strand
CAAGAGATTTCTGATCTTCCGACACCTCAACCTTCGCTTCTTTGTTTGTTTCATCAAGTGTTACTGAAATAATCTTAGCTGTAGAAAGTGCGTCTTCGATAAAATTCTTCTGATCAGTTGACCATTCTATAATGTCAATTTTTTCGCCACCAAGCTCTGAAGTGATGGTCGAAACACGAACTCCACGCTGACCAACCATAGAACCTACTGGATCAATGTGATCATCTTTAGAATACGCAGCTACCTTTGAGCGATGACCAGCTTCTCGTGCTACAGCCTTGATTTCGACAGACCCACTCGCGATTTCTGGAGCTTCCTGTGCAAAAAGTTTTTCGAGGAATTTTGGATGAGAACGTGAAAGACGGAGGAAGATTCCACGAGGCGTTTCCTCTACTCGATAGAGATATGCGCGAACACGCTCACCTTGTGCAAAGCGCTCACCAGGAATCTGCTCTTCGTAAGGAAGAAGTCCGGTAGCACGGCCCATATCAACAAAGATATTGCCACGCTCAACTCGCTGTACGGTACCTGTGACGATGTCACCTTCGCGTCCACCGAATTCTCCAAGAACTGATGCTTTCTCTGCTTCGCGGATCTTCTGCATAATGACCTGCTTTGCGGTCTGACTCGCAATGCGTCCAAAGTCACCTTTGTTCTCAAGAGGAAAGACGATTTCTTCATCGAGCCCAGCATCGCGCTTGATCATGTGCGCGTCATTTATCATGATGTGGTGTTCTGGGTTGTAGAAAATACGATCGTCTTCTGCTGCGCGCTCAAACTCATCATCATTGTCTGTAACAATAACGCGAGTATCGTCGACGACGATTTTGACTTGATAGAACTCGGTTTTACCAGAATTCAAATCAAACTTTGCACGGACAATTTGCCCACGCTTCCCATACTCTTTTTTGTACGCTGTTGCGAGAGCCATTTCGATCGCTTCGATGATTTTTTCTTTTGGGATTCCTCGCTCTTGCTCCATTTGGTCAAGAACGGAATTGATTACTTTAAGGTCAAACATACTAATTTTTATAAATGATAATGAATAAAAAATTACGTACCCCGCCTTCGCCCAATGAAACTTGAATGAAGGCGGGGTTTAAAGAAATATACTCATTAATCTAGCGATAATTCGGTATTTCTTTAAAAAAAATGGCCCGCCTTTCGGGCGAACGCATACTTAACCGTTATTATATACCTAAATGGTAGGTTTTGTCAATTTACATTAAAATTACAAGGTTTGTTTGTAAAAAGAACATAGTATGTAAAGTTCAATTGACAAACTTTTATTAATAACTATAGTAAATAGTGGATGTTGGCACTTCCGTCAACAGACAGTATTTTTTTATAGGAGTTCGAGTTATGAACACCATGGCAGAGGTTTCAGTTGATCGCGATACCTGTGGCCCATGCCACCCCGACGCAAACTGCATCAACTCTTCTGCAGGTCAAAAGGGTAATGTGGTGGCTACAAGGGATGTCAAGAAATACAGGAATTCTGAAGTTGTTCTTCGAATCAAGGAGAAGGTTGGTTGTTCTGATCAGGAGGCTGAACAGCTTTTCGAGGAGATGAAGCAATATCTTTCTTTTTGTGCGGAATCCCAGGTGCGCACCTCTCCCACAAAAAAGATCGATATCGCATGGCACGAATTTATCCTTTTCACAAAGGACTACGCGAAGTTTTGTCGCTCGCATTTCGGTCACTTCATCCACCACGTGCCGACACCGCGTCTTTCTGGGTCGGAAAAAGCTGAAGATTGCGAAGATTGTTCTCCACTATCGAACTGCGAACCGAGCCAAGTTGGCGATCAGTAGCATAACTAGAGCTCAGTATCATCCAGATACTGAGCTCTAAATTTGTAAATTAAATTAATTATATATGCTCAAAACTATTAAAAGTTTGATGATGGAAGGGATTGTAGAGGGCGGTACAATGCTCGATCTTGGTTGTGGTTCTGGAAAAGATGCATTAGCGGCTTCAGAGAACGGTTTTGAAGTCACTGCGGTTGATAAAAAACCAATACCAGAATTACCATTGATACATTTTATAGAGAGCAAAATTGAAGATTTTGATATTGAAGCAAATAAGTACGATTTCATTTACGCTGATAACTCACTCCCTTTTCTTTTAAAAGATGATGTGAAAAAAGTTCTTCTAGATGCAACACAAAAGCTTAAGGGGGGTGGAGTTGTCTACTTCTCACTATTTGGAGAACATGATTCTTGGGTAAATGACAAACAAATGAACTTCTGGAAAAAGGAAGAGGTTAATGAATTCGTAGGGAGCCTTGAACTTTTCCTCTATAGAAAAACTGAAGAAGAGGGATATGCTGCAGCAATGAATGGAGATACTAAATATTGGCATATTTTCAGATTTATTTTGAAGAAACAGCCGATTACTAGTAATGAGGTGTCTAAAATTTAAAGTATACTAATAAATGATTTAAGAATAATAAAAATCAGGTATTTTAAATTTGAGTGCTTTGATTATGAATAGTAACCTATCACAAACCGAATTTTATTTCCTCGTTGGATAATAATGGGTTTATGTAGTGCTCTTTTTTCTCTGGTACAATGACCACAGCCAATTATTTACTCATTATATAGAGACTTTCCATGGACCAAATAGAAACTCCAACTGTAACCCCAGAAATAGCTCAGAAGCCTACTGAAATTCAGCAGACCTTGGCTGAAAAACTCTACAGTCCTACTACTGCAATCCTCATGTCAGGTGTTCTGATTGCCCTCGCCATCTTTTTCCGGCCAGTAGGCATTGCTTTGCCAGAGACCCAAGCAGTAAAAGGGTCCGCTACTACTGGCGCATTAGCTCAGGCGGTATCTGTTTCGTTGGAACATATGAAACCTATCACAAGCGATGATCACATTCGCGGAAATACGAGCGCTCCACTCATTATGGTGGTGTATTCAGATCTCGAATGCCCATACTGTAAGGTGTTTCATCAGACGATGCTTCAACTTATGAATCAGTATGGTTCTCAAGGGAAACTTGCGTGGGTGTACCGCAATTTCCCCATCGCAAGCCTCCATAGCAAGGCGCAGAACGAAGCTGTCGCATCAGAGTGCGCCAATCTTCTCGGAGGAAATGATATCTACTGGAAGTATGTCGACGATGTATTTGCTACTACGAATTCAAACAATAGTCTTGATCCAGTATTTCTTCCGAAGTTTGCAACAGAGCTCGGCCTCAATACTCCAGCATTTAATGAATGTATGCAGAGCGGTAAGTTTACGAAAAAGATTGCAGATAGTATTGCAGAAGCAGCAACAGTTGGCGCAAGAGGAACTCCGTTTGGAATACTGATCAACACAAAGACCGGAGAAAAGACCGCAATTCCTGGTGCAGAGCCGATCGAGATGGTACAGCAGCTCATCGACAGTATGCTTAAGTAGTTATGTTGATGGTGAAAGTAGTTTCGAACTTTTGTAAGTAATCACACACCTTTGCTTTGTGTGTGTATTGTCTTTTCACTCATTAAATTATCAAGAAGATATCCCCACAGTGGAGTAGAGAAGGAAAGATACAGAAAATGTATGGTAAAATTTTGTGAGCTAACCATAATAATTTACTCGTAACTATTTGAATATGCCTCCATTTGAACCTCAAAAAAAATCTAGTAGTCCTCTCTATGTAGTAGTCGTAGTCGTCGTGCTTATCATCATCGCACTAATGGTGTATGGATATAATAGTCAAAATATTTTGTCACAATCATCAAATAACTCAAATACAACTTCTGCACCAAAGACAAAGGCAAAAGAAAATGTAACGGTGCAGTCTACCAATCTTTCGAGTGGAAAAGAATCTAAAGTCCCAGCCGGATTCCCAAGCTTTATCACTATTGATCCATCCGCAGTATTTACTCAGAGCTATACAGCGGCATTCCCAGATCGAAAGGTGACTCAATACACCGTAGTCTTCTCGACAAAAGCATCACTTGCTACCAATGTTGATACCTATAAAACTATGCTCAAAACAAATGGTTTCACTCCGACGAGTGGTATCGATACCACGGCTACCCAATCGTTCTATGGAAAGAAGAACAACAACGATATTAGTATTACCGTCTCAAAAGATCCAGCGGGTTCGACTGTAGCTATCAGTTATCTCAGTAGAGAGTAATAACTTTATTTTATTTATGGATACATCATCAGTTGAGCAAGGTAAGATGCATAAACACTTTAGTGTTGTGGGTCTTGTCATAATATTCGTCCTTCTCTTGGTTACCACGGTAATCATGTATGGAAACGCACATCCAAGTACCCGAGGAACGCCCGTTTCCAAGACTCCCATAGGTAAGGTTGCTCCACCGATTACCAAAGAAAGAACCATCGCACACACCTACGATGTACAAAGTAAGGTAATGGCAGACAGACTTCCGAAGGGGATTCCTGCAACCTTTCCTGTAGAGACTGGAGCTCTTACTCAGAGCTCACGAATCGAATATGTAGATCAAAAGGCGACACTGTATTCAGTAACCTATACTAGTACCAAAGACATCACCGCTATTATCGCTTCGTACCTCGACTTCCTTAAATCAGGAGGATATGTGGTGAAAAATACAATGCTAAACAAAGAGACTATTCAGATCGAAGGAAAAAAGAAAACAGATAGTGTAACCGTGGTACTGACATCATCTGCAGGGAAAACTCAAGTTGTTGCTGCACTTTTTTTGCACACTCAGTAGATTAAAGACTGTTTAGTGAATGAATCTATTCATTTTCTGACTCCATTTTTTGCAATGAAAAACCCCGCACTGT
>JBBQUO010000034.1:0-5826 GCA_038212375.1 Minisyncoccia bacterium | reverse complement strand
CCGATTGAAAGTGACATATTGCTAGATAGTAGACAGTTTTGAACATTTAGTAAAGAGAGTTGCAAACTAAGTTCTTCTACCTAATAGATGAAATGCTATCGTATTTATTTTCCCTTCATTCCAAGCTTGAAGATTTTGCGTTTCGTTCGTTCATGCCGAGACATACTTGCGAACTTGAGAAAGCCAATACTATGAACTCGAATAGGACTAAAACCTGCAAACCAAAGCAATCCCCTTCTGACTTCGTTTGTTGAGTCTCCAAACACAAGCCTTAGTACTATCGGGATATTGTCAGATGTTACAACCATTGAAGCAGATCTACCCTTTAGCAATCTCTTCCACATAAGGCCACTTGGAGTAAATTTATATGCAAACCCAGGAAGCCAAGCTCTATCGAACAGACCTTTCATGAGAGCTGGCATTGTTGAGAACCAAATTGGATACACAATTACAAAATGATCGCACCACTTCACATTTTCAATAAATGATTGTAAGTCAGGCTCAAGCGGCTGGATAACTTTATATGCATGATGCAGAATTGGATCAAAGACCATTTCTCCCACATTCATTCTTCTCACTTCGTGACCAGCAGAAACGGCGCCACGTTCGTATTCACTTGCGAGTGTGCCATTGAATGAATCTGTATCTGGATGACCAAGTAGGATGAAAATCTTTTTTTTCTGCATTATTTTATAGAAAGTAACATTAATTAGAATTTAATTACTTATTTAGCATTCCTTTGAGTTCAGTTTCGTTTTCTTTCATAACTTTCATCATTGCATCCATCTGACTCATGCCGCCTTGTACTTTTTCTTGAACATCTTTCACAATAGTGTTAAAAAAATCTGGATTTTTTTCGATCATTGCTATAATTTGATCGCGTTGCTCCTTTGGAACATCTTTCATTTTTGACTCAATCATTTTTCTTAAAAATATATTCATCCCGTACAAAATTAGTCGTTAAGGTAAAGATTATACTACAAGTAACGTTTATGTGCCTTTCCGAAAGGAAACTACGCTGACTACTACAAGGTTTTGATCATTGCGAGTCCGCCGTACAACCCTCCAAGATCTCCGAGTTCTGCCTTGCGTATTGGAGGAACATGAGGAAATGCGATAAAAATATTCGCAAGATGATCTTCCGTAAATTCGATAGGAATTCCATGTGCCTTCATCATAGAACCACCAACAACAACCACCTCTGGTGACCATGTAACAATAATATTATTAAGCCCTACAGCCAGAATCTTTGCTAGTGAGTCCCAATACGCTGGATCATCAATATCTGCAGGTTTTTTGTGAGTTTTTGCTTCAACAGCTTTACCAGAAATAAGATTTTCGAGCGTGTCTCCATGTGCATCAATAATCATCTTACCAGGCTCAAACCCCACTGATTTTTTATCTATCATCCCGTCTACAATTTTTGCTCCGCCAACACCTGTAGAGACAGTGACATACGCTACTATTCCATACTCTCTCCCAGCCCCATACACTGCTTCACCGAGCCCTACCATTGCAGAATCATTTTCGATGATAACTCTAGCTGAACATGCTTTTTCTAGATCAATTTGGAGTGGCTTTCCTACCCAGTCAGGTAGATTGGTGCTCGACACCATTGAACCAGATGCCTTGTCCCATGGTCCAGCGATGCCGCCAATAATAGCGACTATCGGATCACCACCAGCAAGTCCTTCAATAGTTTCGATTAGCTTTTCTGTCCCCTCTTCATAAAGGAGTGGTGTATCAAAAATAACAGGGTTACGAAAGACTAAATCATCTTGGGCGCTTGCTACGCGTGTGTTAGTGCCTCCAATATCAAAAAGAATATACATGAGCTCTATTATTCACTAACTACGAGACTTTTCAAAATTTGAGGGAGATCTTTGTCAAATTTTGTTTTTAGGCTTTTTACTGATGCGGTACTCGCATCGAGAGCTTCATTATTGAAGGTTACACTAAGAGCCACAATAATATTTTTCTCAGGAATTGGTACCAGGTAGATATGCGTACCACGTGACTCATCTCCAAGTGTAAATGGTCCGTACACATCTGTACCTTGAGTAGTTTTTACAAATACATTTGGCTTAAATTCATTTCCTGGTTTGAATATGTTTTTGTATGTATGACTTCCAGCCGAAGGTTTGTCTTTGTCGTCTGAATTTACGTACCAAGTTTCTGTGGATACATCGTAAGACACGAAACGAAGACCTAGGTCGAGAATAAAATTCTTTGCACCATCAACAGCAACGCTACTTTTAAAAATTACAAAATCTGCGTTTGGGTTCGGAGTAAAGGCTAGTTCGTGGTACTCGAGAGTAGTTGGACCAAGATTGCTTTTTCCAGATTTAGTATCTAAACCGACTGCAGTGTACGGAGGAAACTTCAAAAAGAATCCAGCGGCATTACTATATGCTTTCCAGCCACTGATAACTGTATCAGCCGGTGGTTTTAGAATAGCAGGGTTCGATGCAACAGGGGTGCTTGCCGGCTTTACTGTTTCTACAGAAGAAAACAATTCCTTATGACTTTGATAAAAAAGCCAACCCTCTCTTCCTAGAAGAATGAGGATAATAAGTACAAGTACTGGAACTGTGTTCGATTTCTTATTTCGATTCATATAACATATTATATCAGAAAGAAATGATCAGTAATGATTTTGAATTCTCATGTTATCTATATGTACTATTGAATTCGTTATTCAGTATTTTCTAATTCCTTCCTCACGGCATCTTTATACTCTTCGACGTTTGGCTGATTCCAAGGGTCTATCTGCCAAAGTTGTGCGAGGCCAAGTGTAACAAGAATGGTGCTCATCATATAATATCCAAAATCTTTTGGTGATTGATCATCAAGTTTTGTATGAAGATACGGGATTCCTTGAGTTTGATAAATTTTTGAGATTTGTTCGTAGATGATTTTGAGGATGTGTTCAGGACTTTCTGTATCAATCGTAGGAAGAATTGCTTTTAGTTTTATTGGGAGACCAATCGGGTGTGTTCCTTCAGAGGTAAGTGTAGTGAACCAGGTTATTCTCTCCTGTGGCTGCGCCAAATAGAGTTGGAGCATTGAATGCAGATCTGTCGTGCCGATAGATACGGTTGGAGTAAGTGAGCGATTGAGCGGAAATCCTGTAATAGTACTTTCTTTTCCAAGGCTTTCTGCGATAAGTTGCCTCCCCCATTTTCCCAATGTTTCAAGTTTTTCTGAAAAGAAAAATAGATCGAGAATCCCATGAACATTTTTTGGGTTGTTAGCATAGAGCGCACATGCTGCTTGAAATGAAGGACCTATTGTCATTGGAAGATTACTTTGGAGTGCTTCTAGTGCTCCTGCATAAAATTCATCTATATCAAACCCTGCAAAAAGGAGTGGCAATACTCCAATCGAAGTAAATACCGAATATCTATCAGATATCACTTGAGGTAATGCGATGGTGCTGATATTGCATGCGTTTGCCCACACATAGAGAGGCGAAGATTCTGCTGTTACTGCAACAAGGCGTTCTGTAATACTACCTAATTTGCGCTCAAGTATCGAAATGATAAGCTGCGCACCGCTAAGAGTTTCGAGAGTTTTACCAGACTTACTGATAATAAGCACGAGACATTGATCTAACGTCTCAATGTCAAGAATCATTGAAATCAACTCATCGGACTCACCCTCATATAAGGTATCGAGAAATATAAATTCTGGTCTACTGGTTGTCTTAGGAAGTGTGTCAATAATAGCTTTAGCGCCGAGGTTGGCACCGCCAATACCAACAACAAATATCTTTTTGAGAACTGGGGTGTTCTTTTGCAAGTACAAACTACGCAAGGTGTCTAAGAGTGATTTGTCGGTAAGCGGTGAAAGAAAACTAAATGGAGTTTTATAAGAATGATCATGAAGTGCATCAGTGAGCTTTGCACGCAAACTATCGAATGAATGCTTATACATCGCAAGTATTTGCTGTGATACTTTTGCGTGCTGAGTTGATAGAGATCTCATTGCAATCATGATACTACGAATCTATCTAACAAAAAACAACCTCGAGTACTCGAGGTTGTTTTTTACTTCATTGTAAGAATTTTATTTAAATCATCCACGAACCCAGGAGTGGTTTGGTAGTTTTTTGCTTCTTCACCACTGACCCATACGAGCTCTGAATGCTCCCAATTTAGTTTGATATTTGGATTTGTAATTTCTACAAAATACATGTGTCTTATCCACTCTCGGTCAAGTTCTTTGTCTACAAATAAGTATGTTTCGCCAGCTTTTATTTCTTTTATATCTTCTTTTTTTAGACCAAGTTCTTCTTCAATTTCAAATACAACTTTTTCTTCAATTGTTTTGTCATCATCTACGAATCCTGCAAGGCATGACCAAAGACCTTGGTAGGTCAACATCTTCTCACTGCGCTTAACTAATAAAAACTTATCGCGATATTTTACAAACATGACAATCACAGGAGCTGATCGTGCATGGGTATAGTCTGTTGTCATAATAAAAGTATATCACGGGAATACTTAATATCGAATCGCGATACAGCTTCCCCTTCCCGTCTTTGGAGTTTTGCCGACTACCAGTAGGTTAATTGACCAAGAAATCTGAAAGTTTAGAAAGTCGCATTCACATACCCTCTAGAACACGTAATTAGCATCTGGACAAAAAATCAGCGAACACATTACCGTTTGAGATCTTGCTCAATATGATTGACAGCTTTTTCAATGTTTTTTAGAAGTTTTGATTCATCAACAATCTCGTCGTCCGTTTTCTCAATCACCTTCTTTTCTCCTTTGATACCCGACATAATAATAGAGTCACCAATAAAAATGGAGACGAGGAGCCCTGTAGAAATAAGAATCAAAAATCCTGTAACAATGGAGCCGAGTGGCGAAAACATAATACGATAATCGCCACCCATCTGCTCCAAAGCATCAGCGGTATGCCACACCCCTCTCCAAAAAAGTACAACTCCAACTCCACCAACAACCGAGTACAGAAATGGCATTCGAGAAAGTCTAGAACGAATACCGTCTTCAAGAAAATCGAACCATTTATATATTTTTTTTATAGTCATTGCAGAAATTATTGTTTCACAGCATCAACTAGAATTTCACCTGCGTGAGATGCGGGATCTACTTTTGGATATACTTTACTAATTATGCCAGCTTCATCAATGAGATATGAAATACGCTTGGTAATTCCTATTAAACTCTTTGCCCCATATTGAGCGATTACCAATTTTTCTGGATCTGAAAGTAAAGTAAATGGAAGATGATACTTTGCACGAAACTTTGTATGACTTTCTGGTGAGTCTGCAGAAACTCCGAGAACAGCAATCCCTGCTTTTTTAAATTCATCATACATTTCAGCAATGACACATGCCTCTTTGGTACAACCTGGTGTACCGTCTTTCGGATAAAAATAGAGTAGAACTTTCTGACCAAGAAATTGAGAGAGCGACGTCTCTTTTCCATCTTGATCAAGTAATGTAAATTTTGGAGCTTTAGTATTAAGTGTAATCATACGTTCATTATACATTAGCACAATTGCAGCAGGCCATCTTGATTTTTGATTTTTTGTCCACTATACTGTTTTTTCTGTTCCGTTATAATGTTCGAAGTCTTATATATGGGCCCTTAGCTTAGTTGGTAGAGCGCCTCATTTGCAATGAGGAGGTCATCGGTTCGAATCCGATAGGGTCCACAGCATACGAAAACAACCTGCCCTGCGGCAGGTTTTTTCGATGCTGTGGAAGCCGCAGACATGTTTTTTCAGTAGAAAAAACAGTCGAGGCGGGGTCACAGAATTTTACGAGCGACGGCGAGTGAAATATCTGTGACC
>JBBQUO010000033.1:0-5947 GCA_038212375.1 Minisyncoccia bacterium | reverse complement strand
ACGCAAAATCTTCAAGCTTGGAATGAAGGGAAAATAAATACGATAGCATTTCATCTATTAGGTAGAAGAACTTAGTTTGCAACTCTCTTTACTAAATGTTCAAAACTGTCTACTATCTAGCAATATGTCACTTTCAATCGGAATTGTAGGTCTCCCAAACGTTGGTAAATCAACGCTCTTCAACACACTTACGAATAAATCTGTTCCTGCAGAAAATTATCCATTCTGCACTATTGATCCATCGGTTGGTATCGTGCCCGTGCCTGATAGTAGACTCGACAAACTCACAGCTTTCAGTAACTCTGCAAAAACTATTCCAGCAGTTGTAGAATTTGTGGATATTGCAGGACTCGTGAAGGGTGCTTCTGAAGGTGAAGGTCTTGGCAATAAATTCCTCACAAATATTCGCGAGGTTGATGCAATCGCAGAAATGGTCCGCACATTCAAAGACGACGATATTATTCATGTTGCAGGAACAGTAGATCCAATCTTTGATATTGGTGTTATCAATCTTGAGCTAGTGCTCGCAGACGATGCGACCGTTACAAAGCGTCTCGATAACCTTGCTCGCGAGGTTCGCACAGGGAATAAAGAAGCAATAGCAGAAGAAGCTGCACTCAGGAAAATTAATGATACACTCAAGGCCGGAAATCTTGCTAATACTGTTGAATTAACACAAGAAGAAAAAAAGATTGTGGGAGGAATGCATCTACTCACCATGAAGCCGATTCTCTATATTCTCAATATTTCAGAAGCAAGTGAAAACCTAGCAGATGAAATATCATCAAAAGTTCCAGGGTCATTTGTAAAAGTTGATCCTGTATTCGGTACCGGTCTTGATGATCTTATAGTTTCGAGCTACAAACTTCTTAACCTGATGACGTACTTTACAACAGGGGAAGATGAGACGAGAGCTTGGACAGTTCCAATAGGCTCTACCGCACCAGAAGCAGGAACTGCGATTCATGGAGATTTTAAAGATAAGTTTATTCGTGCAGAGGTCATCGAATGGGACAAGCTCCTCGAAGCAGGATCATATGCAAAGGCTCGTGAAAAAGGCTGGGTACGAACAGAAGGGAAGGAATATATCGTAAAGGATGGCGACGTTATTGAGTTTAAGATTTAGGAAAAAATTTAAAGACTATGTTACTCATAAAAACCAAGATCAAAGAAAGTGGAATTCATGGAATTGGTCTGTTTGCAGATCAATTTATTCCAAAAGGAACTGAAATCTGGAAATTTACTCCAGGCTTTGATCAAAAGTTTACACGAGAACAAATCTTAAGTTTTCCAGATCTACTTCAAATCTATATCTACAAATATTGTTGGAGAAGCAAGAAAAGCAAATTGTATTGTTTCTCTGCTGATAACGGAAAATACTTTAACCACTCAAAAAATCCAAACGTCTTATCTGAATACAGAGATGATGAGGAAGAAGTGATTACAGTAACAATAAAAGATATAGAAATTGGGGAAGAAATTCTAGACGACTACTCATCTTTTGAAGACGAGAAGAGTGAAAATGATGTCTTAGATGAAATTGCAGAAAAATTTCAACTAAAAGATGAGCTCGACCCTCGTTTTAAGAAGATGGTGGTGTTATAGAGTTTAAGATATAGTATTGGCATTAATCAGTTCTCGAATTACATAAGTTTTACATAATTATTTACTATGAACCCAACACCGAAAACAACCGGAAAAGATTTTTTCCTCCATTTAGCGCTTATTGTTTCTTTGTATAGTGCAGTCGGCTTCTTGCTTAATCTTTTGTTTAGCATTATAGATACTGCGTATCCTGTAGTAGCTCAGTATTCATACTTTGGTTCATCTTCAATTAGTTTTCCTGTCGCAGCACTTATTATTCTCACACCAGTATTTTTACTTACAGCTTTTTGGATTGGGAAAAGTGAGCTTCTTGACCCATCTCGAAAGGAAGTGTGGGTAAAAAAGTGGTCCTCCTACCTGACACTTTTCATATCAGGTACGATTATTGTTGGTGATAGTATTACTGTTTTATACCAGTTCCTCGACGGCCAAGCACTTACTACGTCATTTATACTGAAAGTTCTCGCGATATTTGTAGTTCTCGGCGCAGTGTTCGGCTACTTCTGGTCAAATATGAACGGTGCGCTCAGTACTACCGCACGAAATGTGTGGCGATATGGATCAATACTTCTCGTTCTCACTTCTATCATTCTCGGTTTTGTGATCATCGGATCGCCACGTACCCAACGACTGATGCGATATGATGAGCAAAAGGTTTCTGACCTCATCAATATTCAATCTCAGGTCATAAACTACTGGCAAAGCAAAGGATCACTTCCTCAAACTATGAATGATATGAAAGATTCCCTTACATATGACTCATTTTCAATGACTGATGTTCAAACGCAAGCTCCTTATGAATATACAGTGACAGGACCTGCTACCTTTAAATTGTGCGCAATGTTTAATCTTGATTACAAAGTTGGAAATTATAATTCATCTGTATACCCAACTACTCAAAAAAATGAAAACTGGATGTATAAGGCGGGACATTCCTGTTTTGAAAGAACTATTGACCCACAGCTCTACCCCATATACAAGAAAGGTCCGCAGATAGTTCCGATCAATTAATTGAAGTAAAAAGCAGCTCTAGCAAGGAGCTGCTTTTTCTTGTATCATGAGAAAAATATGGATCCATACGACCCAAAAGTAATCGAGGCAAAATGGCAAACATACTGGGAAGATAACCAAACGTTTCTTTTTGAGCCTGATTCTCGCAAAAAGAAATTTTATGTGCTTATGGAGTTCCCATATCCATCTGGTGACGGGCTTCACACTGGACATGTAAGAGGTTACACCGCTATGGATATCATCGCTCGTAAGCGAAGAATGGAAGGGTACAACGTGCTCTATCCGATCGGTTGGGATGCATTTGGTCTTCCGACGGAAAATTACGCAATCAAAACTGGCATAAACCCTATCCAAGTCACCAAAGAGCGGACAGATGTTTTCCGTACACAATTCAAGTCCCTCGGCCTATCCTTTGATTGGTCTCGAGAGATCAATACTACGGATCCCAAGTATTACAAATGGACGCAATGGCTTTTTTTACAATTTCTGAAACATGATTTGGCATACAAAGCAAAAGCAACCATCAACTGGTGTCCAAAAGATAAAATCGGTCTCGCAAATGAAGAAGTTGTGCATGGTTGTTGCGAACGATGTGGTACTCCAGTTGAAAAAAGAGAAAAAGAGCAGTGGATGCTCGCTATCACCAAATACGCAGAAAGACTCGATAAAGATCTTGATACAGTCAACTATCAGGAGAAAATAAAAACTCAGCAAAGAAACTGGATTGGAAAATCTGAAGGTGTTGAGATTAATTTTCAAGTTAAAAAAGAAGTCATCACTGTTTTTACCACCAGACCAGATACAATTTTCGGTGCAACGTACATTGCTGTTTCGCCCGAAGTTGCAAAAAAGTGGATAGATATAGGCTGGCCAGCTTCTGATGCCATTCGTTCTTATATAGATACTACACTCAAAGAACGGGTTACCGGTGATTTTACTGAAAAGGAGAAAACGGGAATATTTACTGAATTCTACGCAATAAACCCAGCAACAAAAAAAGAGATTCCTGTTTGGATTGTAAATTATGTACTTGGTGATGTTGGAACTGGCGCAATTATGGCTGTGCCATCTGACGATGAAAGGGATGCTGAGTTCGCTCAAAAGTTTGGATTACCAATTATCACTGATTATTCAAAAGCAGGATTTGAGGATTTTGGTAAAAAAGTTACTCGATTTAAACTTCGAGATTGGGTGTTTTCTCGTCAGCGATATTGGGGTGAGCCAATCCCAGTTATTCATTGTGCTACATGTGGCATTGTCCCAGTACCAGAAAAGGATTTACCCGTCATACTTCCAGAAGTTGATCATTATGTTCCGAGTGACAACGGAGAGTCACCACTCGCTGCTATCGCTGCTTGGGTAAACGTACCTTGTCCAACATGCGGCGCTCCTGCAAAAAGGGAAACAGATGTGATGCCAAACTGGGCTGGTTCATCATGGTACTTTTTACGCTATTGTGACCCACACAATATTGATTCTTTTGCGAACTTTGAAAGATTGAAAGAAACTATGCCCGTCGATTGGTATAACGGTGGGATGGAGCACACGACTCTTCACCTTTTGTATTCAAGATTTTGGAATAAGTTTCTTTTTGATATTGGATTGGTTCCAACACTTGAACCATATGAAAAACGCACCTCACACGGCCTCATTTTGGCAGAAGGTGGTGTGAAAATGTCAAAATCTATCGGAAACGTGATCAATCCAGATGGAGTAGTAAAGCTCTATGGTACCGATACTCTTAGAGTATATGAAATGTTCATGGGGCCTTTTAGTGAACCTGTTGCTTGGTCAACAGAAAGTATCATTGGACCTCGAAGGTTTATCGAAAAGGTATGGAAAATCGGTCATGAAGTAGTATTAAGAGGGAAGTCGTCTCCTGGCACTGATACTAATGAGTTTGAAGTAGTGCTCAACAAAACTATTCAAAAAGTTACAAATGATATTGAGGAGATGAGTTTCAATACTGCAGTTTCTGCAATGATGATATGTGTCAATGTTGCGGAAAAGCACACTCCGAATAAGTCTCAGTTTGAACGATTTCTCCAACTCCTTGCTCCATTTGCTCCGCATGTGTGCGAAGAGCTTTGGTCCCTACTTGGAAATTCAGAATCAATTCAGAAATCTGCGTGGCCGTTATGTGACGAATCAAAGCTTGTGTCAAACACAGTGACGATTATTGTTCAAGTAAATAGTAAAGTACGTGCGAGCTTCACTGCAGATCTCGATACGTCTGAAGAACATGTTACTGTACTTGCAATAGAGCTTCCTGAAGTCAAAAAGTGGCTCACAGAAGGGTATGTCAAGAGGGTAATTTTTGTTAAAAATAAGCTTGTCAATTTCGTCATTTGACAGAGTTGTTGACTAATAGTATTAAAAATGATACAAATAACCTCATAAGAATGACAAATCGCATATAAGAAGTTATAATTACACACAATGACAGACGTAATAACCATCAAATTCAAGCCTAAGCAAGTCACCAAACGCCTCCTCAGCGTTCTTTCGGATCGAGGACGAGACGTTATCATCAAGCGCTATGGACTTGATGAAAGTGGCAAGCGTCTCACTCTTGAAGGTATTGGTAAAAAGTATGGTATTACTCGTGAACGAGTACGACAAATCGAGAATCACTCAATTACGAATATTCGTAAGTCAAAAGAGTGCGATAAGGAAAAGTTAGCCTTCGATCAGCTCAAGGATTATGTCAATTCTCTTGGAGGTATAATCTCAGAAGAAGATCTTTTGAAGCATGTAAGTAAAGACAAGACTGTACAAAATCACGTGCATTTCATGCTAGTTGTTGGTGACGAATTCACCAAAGAAAAAGAAGATGAAGATTTTCAGCATAGGTGGCATGTCGACAAGCAGCTTGCTGACAAAATTCACGGATCACTCAAAAAGCTCTACTCGAATCTTTCTGACGATGAACTCGTACTTGAAAGTGATATGATTGAGTCATTTCTCGAGTACATCAAGGACGTTTCCGAGGAATATAAAAACGAAGAAGTTATCAAGCGATGGTTCGCACTTTCAAAGCGTATGGGCAAAAACCCACTTGGTGAATGGGGCAAGACATCTTCTGCAAATGTAAATGCGAAGGGAATGAGAGACTATGCGTTTCTTGTTATCCGAAAGCACGGATCACCAATCCATTTCAAAGAAGTTGCAAAAGCTATCACTACGTACTTCAATAAAAAAGCTCACGTTGCTACAACTCACAATGAACTTATCAAGGATCCTCGTTTCGTACTCGTAGGTCGCGGACTCTATGCGCTTGCAGAGTGGGGGTATCTTTCGGGTGTAGTAAAAGATGTTATCAAGAAAATTA
>JBBQUO010000032.1:0-6111 GCA_038212375.1 Minisyncoccia bacterium | reverse complement strand
TTGCTTCCCACTATACAGCTCGCCGATTCCTCGTTGTTTTAAGTCAAACTCTGCAAGTTCAAATCCTGTGGCTGCCTTTTTTAGTGCAGAAAGTCTTTCGGTAGACTTTTCTCCGCTTGATTCTGAAAAAACAAAACAATATGGCTGGTGCGTGCCACGCAGTACGCGTCCACGGAGTTGATGAAGTTGTGCAAGTCCGAATCGCTCTCCACCTTCGATGATGATAACTGTTGCATTTGGTACATTGACTCCCACTTCAACTACCGAAGTTGCGACAAGAATATCGATACTTCCATCCTTGAATGCATTCATCATTTTTTCTTTTGCAATCGGAGTCATTTTGCTATGGAGAATTCCGATTTCATATTCGGTAAATACTTTTTCTTTTAATCTCTTTGCTTCTTCGGTTACCGACTTTGCAAGTACCGCTGTTTCTTTGTCAGGATCTGGTTCATTGATACGAGGGCAGATGATATATGCTTGTCTTCCGCGTTGTAACTCTGTACGAACTCTTTCGTAGACCGATTCTCGGTTCCCCGGCAAGACAATATCGGTAATAATCGGTTTTCGGCCGACGGGCATTTCGTCAAGAAGAGAAAGATCAAGATCTCCATAGAGCGTAAGGGCGAGTGTACGAGGGATCGGCGTCGCAGTCATCGATAGTAAATGAGGGGTCACTCCTTCCTTTTGTGCAAGCTTTTGTCTTTGAGCTGTACCAAAGCGGTGCTGTTCGTCGATAATGACATAGGCAAGATGTTTGAACTTTACTGACTTTTGAATGAGGGCATGGGTGCCGATGAGAATTGGTATTTCTCCATTGGCGACCCATTTGAGAAGTTGCGCTCTCGAAACACTGGTCCATCCCTTCGGATCAACCTTTGATGGAAATTTTCTACATCCATTTCCAGTGATAAGGCCAATCTGAATTCCTGTATAAGTGAAGTACTGAATGAATGATTCAAAATGTTGCTGAGCCAATATTTCTGTCGGTACCATATATGCAGTTTGTAAATTTCCAAAACTTTGCCCCTTGGGCCGAGAATTCGTCACTGCGAAAGTGCTCATAGCAGCAACCGCCGTTTTTCCACTTCCTACGTCACCTTCGAGAAGTCGAGACATGGGATGTCCTGTGGCAAAGTCGCTAAGAATATGGTGAATGGATTTTTTCTGTGCGCCGGTAAGTGGAAAAGAAAATTTACTTTCAAAATTATTGAGTGCGCTCTGATCCGTTTCGATTGCAAAGCTTTGCTCTTTTTGCCAGTCGGCACGGTTCTTTTGTTTTTCAAGTTGAATAAAAAATATTTCTTCGAATGCAAAACGTTTTCGAGCAGCGAGCGCATCGTCCGTTTTGCGTGGCGCATGGATCCAAATGAGTGCCGTCTTCATGTTCGGAAGAGAATACTTTTCCAGTATTGCAGAGGGGATTGGGTCGACAATCGTGTCGAGCGATCCACCTGCAAAAATCTTTTGGATACAGTGGTAGATCCAATTTGAAGTGATGCCCTTCGTTTCTGGGTACACTGGATACAATGTATGCGCAGGTGCTTGCTGTTCACCGAATAGGGAATTTCCTACAATGACTGGAGTATTCCCGACACTTTCAATTTTTGGGTTGCTCATATAGAGTTCACCTTTTCTTTCAGTTACTTTGCCTTCTGCTCTCACAAATGATCCTTCCCCAATCATCTTTGCAAGGTACGCTTGATGAAACCAAATAATTTTTATCGAACCACTTTCGTCGGCAATGAAACCTTCTGCCATTGGAATTTTTTTATGAAATGCTTTTGATGTTTTCAGGTGTGAGATCTTTCCAAATATCACTGCACTGTCACCCTTGCGTAGATCACCGATATTCATTTTGCTCGCAGTATCGCCATAGCGAGTGGGGAAGTGGTAGAGTAGATCACCAACAGTTTCTAGGCGAAGCTTTTTGAGTGCTTTTTCCTGCACTGGAAGAATACGAGTGATTTCCTTAAGTTTTTTCGTAAGATTCATATGGTCATTCTATCAATTGGCTCGATTGAAAGCGAAAAAACAAATCGCCCAGCTTTTCCGAAGAAAAGCTGGGCGATAAAAAACGAAGATGTTACGAAGCGAAGGCTTCGCTTGGTGAACTGCATTCACCTGCCACCATGAGCTCTCGATACGCAACAATGTCGCGGCATCGACGTACTGCAAGCTCTCTGATCTCCTCTGGCTTACGGAATCCGCACGCGATGATCATCGCAATTTTCATCCTGCCGTCACCCATGAGCAAGGGTTCGATTTCAGGATGAATATGGTCCATGCGAGGATCAATGTGGACGTTTCCTTGACCTTCGACAAAGTGCATTTTCTTGCCTGTGTACTGAAGGTTGAAGTAGATGAAATCGTGAAGGGGCTTGAGCAGAACATCCGGGCCGCGATACTCAGAGACATCGTGCCCACCATTTTCAAGCTTGGTGTGGACGAGAATCTTGTGGTGACGTCCAGCTTGTTCCGTGACGATTCCACCAGCTAGAAGTTCGTCCTTCATGTGGCGGATTGCCTCAGAAGAGCTTTCACAGTCAATTTCAGGCAAGCTGATGACTTTGTCACCAGTTTTACGGGTACGCACCACGCGAATCATTTGAGGCATGAGCTGTCCCTTCGTATAAGGAGCGGATAGGTAGCGAATTCCACCTAAGTCCATTTCTTACCATACTACTAATCTAAGAAAAATCAAGGCACTTTCTATCTACTCAATGTATAAAATAGAAGAATGGATCTTATTAATAGCAAACAAAAAGGAGTAAAAATTGAACGATCTTGGAAACAGAGTCTTTTTTGTGAGTTTAAAAAAGAATATTTCCAAAAGCTTTCAGAATTTCTTCGTACCGAATATCTCTCAGGTGCTGTATATCCTCCAACAAAAGATGTGTTTAAGGCATTCGATCTCTGCACATTCGACAAGGTAAAAGTCGTCATCATTGGTCAGGATCCATATCATGGAGCACATCAAGCCAATGGTCTTTCATTTGCCGTGCAAGAGGGAATGAGTATACCCCCATCACTCCGAAATATCTTTTTAGAAATACAGTCTGATATGGGTATTATCCCAGAGCAACAAGGGGACTTATCAAGGTGGGCAAAGCAAGGTGTATTACTTCTAAACGCAACGCTTACGGTAAGGGCACATACACCAGGATCACATCAAAAAAAAGGATGGGAAGAATTTACTGATGCAGCTATCCAAGCGCTTTCAGACAAGCGCGAGTATTTGGTATTTGTCTTGTGGGGTAACTATGCAAAACAAAAAGGTGCAATTATCGATCGCTCAAAACATCTGGTTATCGAGTCTCCGCATCCGTCACCATTTTCTGCACATAGTGGATTCTTTGGAAGTAAACCATTTAGTATAGTGAATGATTATCTGGTATCTCAAGGGTTGACCCCAATCGATTGGAAGTAATACAACAATAAAGAAACCCTATCATATTGATAGGGTTTCTTTAGAGATTAAAGATGGTTTGTATGATCTCCCCCTGCCATATGCTTTTCAGCTTTGAGGACAATCTTGTGCATAATATCAATTACATTTACCGGATATGCTCCTTGAGTAGTTTCCTCAGATAGCATCACAGCATCGGAGCCAGTGAGAATTGCCGCGGTAACATCAGATACTTCGGCTCGCGTAGGTGCAGGATTTTTTTCCATCGAAAGCATCATTTGCGTAGCGGTGATTACAGGCTTTCCAGCTTTTTTGCATGCTTCAATGATCATCTTTTGAGCGTAAGGAATATCTTCGAGAGGAAGCTCACTTCCAAGGTCGCCACGAGCGATCATGATAGCGTCAGCGACTTCAATGATCTCGGCAATGTTGTCGATGGCGACTTGGCGTTCGATCTTTGCGATGATTTTTTGAGTTCCCCCGTACTTCGCTATCATTTCTCTGCAGAGGGTTACATCGTGCGCAACTCCGACAAATGAAAGTGCAAAATATTCGATTCCTTGTTGTACGCCAAATTCAATAAATGTCTCATCTTGCGGAGTTAAAGGTGACTCTGCGTTTGCATCATAGGTGTGTGTCGTACCCTCTTGAATGCGGTTGCATGGTAAGTCGATCATGATAGGGATACGTTTGTCGAGTTCAGTAGCCACCTGTCTGATTGTCTTAATCTGCTTTCCTCGTTCTTCAAGAGTTCCCCAAGAGAAGTTGAATCGTACAACGTTGAGACCATGTTCAGCCATCGATTTAAATGTTTCATAACTTTCTGATGCTGGACCGATAGTCGCAATAATTTGTGCGTGAGTGCTTTTCATAAAATTGATTTTTTACGTCTGATGTTAATTTTTGCAGGAATATCATCATATATGAACATTGAAAAAAAGGGAACTAAAATCTAGACAGAGTGATATCTATCTGATAATTTTATCTCGGAATAACTTACCCAAACAGGAGACGCTCCATGAACATTTTGTGTAGGTGTCATCTCCATGTGTGGGAAAAGGAACCTTCACACAGAGAGCTTCTAAATGATCTAGGGAACGATGTGCTCTTCGGAACCCTCGCTGTTCAGAAGGGGAAACGGAAGTGCGTTCGACAAGGTTGCAATGCAACACAAATGGTATTCAGAGACGGCTTTTGTGGTTTTGGTGGAGGAGCTTCTGCTTAGAAAAAACTCACGCTTGAGCACGAAAGAATTATCGATACCTTGCCCGTGCTCTAGTGCGCCAAACTGCTCGGACAACAATGCCCGAGCAGTTTTTTATGATTAAATGCAGTTTAGTCATACATGGACCATCGATACTCTGAGAACTTGGTAAGAAGAGAGTATTGATAATTATTGCACCACATCATGTAACATATAGCTGTGGTTCTTGTCTTGAGCGGTGATAGTGCAAGACCCGTTACAAGATGTTTTATCTGCAAATGACTGAAAGGTTGCAGGATCTGCTCCTGGCACTAATTCACCCTCCCAGTACACGACAACACCGTCTTTTCCATATCCTCGTGGTAGTGAAACAAATTTTGTCGCATCGGCACCAGGAAGCATTATCCAGCGCCAATAGACATGACTTCCATCAATACCATAAGTTCCATCAGGTAGATATTTGAATGTTGTCACATTTGCATCAGGTAGTTCACAACCTGCGTAATACACATGGTGTGCATCGATACCAAACTCATCAATAGTGGGTAATACCCGAAATGTCGCTGGGTCTGCGTTAGGGACAATTCGCGCCTCATCTACTCGAAGTAGATATACATGCTTATCATTTTTCATGTACTCACTATTTGGAGCTACAGCTTTCGCATCTCTAGGAATGGGTGTATTGGTATGGTCACAAGGAATCTGGGTTATTCCCTTTTTTGCTATAGGTTTCGATGTAGTAATTATATACGCAGCAGTCGCAGTAGAGATTGCAACCATGTATATGCCAATAATACATAATATCTTTTTCATGCATTCATTGTACTTCAGACCATTGAAATGTTAAGTCTAAATTTCAACTCATATCAATAGAGAACACTTAGACATACGATAAAGTTCTGATTAATTAACATAAAATTTCTGACACAAAGGTGTCAGAAATTTTCGTTGTAGAAGGTGTGAGACCCCCCTTACAGGTCAGTACACCTTTCATATCGTACTCACTGCATTCCGTGCGATATATTCAAGGTCTTCGAATCTCACTTGTAAACTACGTTTAAAACTCCTGCGGTATGTTCTGGACAAAGTTCGAATGTATTTCGGACAAAATCCCAATGATGAATGAATCGTTCCGCCACTGCCTCGCAGAGCCTCGGCAACCCCGAAAGAAAAAACACTCCTTACATTTCTGATTTGGCGGTGGTTAAATTTCTTTTGAAAAAGGAAAGGGTGTTTTTCTTTCGGGGTTCTGCCCTCCAAGTATTCGGGCAGTGCGTGGGGCTTCAATGCGGACGAAGTTTTGGCAAAACTATTTTTTGGGGAGGAAAGGATTTGCCAAAACCTCGGCTCATTTGTTTTTGAATTCGGATGTCGCAAATGGAAAAGGAGGGGTTTGGGGAGGAATTTTCCATTTGCTCCTCTTTTTGTTTTGGGGGAATTCGGGGCGGACAATACAAAAAAGCCGTTAGTCAATTTGATTTGTTTGCAATTTTGGTGT
>JBBQUO010000031.1:0-6341 GCA_038212375.1 Minisyncoccia bacterium | reverse complement strand
ACCTTGAGGAATATATTGTTCTGCAGCTCTATTATGTTGAGAAAAAATAAAGCTACGAACTTTATCCGGGTTTGCAGCGCGATGCATAAAGAAGTCTCCACTATCTTCAGCAGCAGTCTGTACCTTGATATCACCGATATTGAGAAATGTTGATACAAAACCACTAATTTCAACGGTAATATCTTGAATTTTATCGAAACGAAGATTTGAGACTGTACGAGAAAACAGACGCTTTTGTTCAATATCGACAATACGCTTTTCAGTTACGTACCAAACATCGAGATAATATTTTGTCCACTGAAGAAAGAAAGAAATCCACAAAATGAGAAGCCAAAGCGCGTAGAGAAATATCGCGAGACCACCTTTTCCTATCGGTACTCCTATATGAAACGGGATAAGATACACTAAAAAACTATATGCAATAAGCGGAAAGAACGCGGCAAACATATGAGTGATCGCATACGCAGCAAAGACGAACCAGTGTCGTCTGACTTCTAAAAGAATATGTTCATCTGGATCAAGAAAAATCATAGATTAAAAAATACCGAGACCAATACAAGCAATGTATACAAAAAGGGCTGAACCAAATGGAAAAATAATTTCTGCTATCAATATGCCATGAGCCCTCATTCCATATACAATCCAGTGATAATAAAGGACTGCGGACAGACAGAGATACATGAGTATGAATAGCGCGAATCCTGACCAGAGCATCCATGGCATTATTGTAAAATGCACATCAGAGGTAAGAAGGAGGTTTTGAGCATAATCCATATCAATAGTATACACCGCGACCATATGCAGAAAAACGCTGCCTGTGGATGAGATCTCTCCCTATGAAGAGATTGACTCAATCGCTTTTTTTTGCTTTAATTGCCTTTCACTTTTCTACTAAAATAACATCTATGGAAATACGAAATATTGCGATCATCGCCCACGTGGACCACGGCAAAACTACCCTTACTGATGCACTTATGCGTCAAACGGGGCAAGTTGCTGAAGGAGTAAGTATGGACTCAAACGCCCTTGAACAAGAGCGTGGTATTACCATTTATGCAAAGAATACTTCCGTAAATTACAAAGACACGAAGATCAACATTGTGGACACCCCAGGACACTCTGACTTCGGATCCGAAGTAGAGCGAGTTCTTCGCTCTATCGACACCGTGCTTCTCGTAGTAGATGCCCAAGAAGGACCGATGCCTCAGACACGTTTCGTACTAAAGAAATCTCTCGAACTTGGTCTCAAACCTATTGTTGTAGTAAACAAGATCGACAAACCAGCAGCGCGTCCTGAAGTGGTTCACGAAATGGTACTCGAACTCTTTCTCGAACTTGGCGCAAATGACGAGCAGCTAGACTTTACGACAGTATATGCGATCGGACGTGACGGCGTAGCGAAGCGAAATATGAGCGATGAAATGAAGGATCTTACGCCGATTCTCGACGTAGTACTCGAACAAGTCCCTCCAGCTTCGTCTGCACACTCAGCAGGAAAAGCAGATCTCCTTTCAGCACAAGTATTTAACCTAGCATATGACAACTTCCTTGGACGACTCGCAATCTGCAGAATATATGAAGGCAGTATTATGGTTGGTCAAAATCTTTGGATTAAAAAACCAAACGGTGAATCGTATACAGGGAAAATTACCAAACTCTTTACCTTCGAAGGTATTGCTCGCAAGGACGTTATGCAAGCTGATGCAGGAGACATTGTAATGGTCGCAGGTATTTCAGATATTTTCATCGGAGAAACTCTTGTTGGCACTGAAAAAGGTAGCCCTCTTCCAGCAATTACCGTTGATGAGCCTACTATTTCCCTTAACTTCCTCGTAAACGACTCTCCTTTTGCAGGGAAAGAAGGAAAATTTGTTACTGGCCGCCAGATCCGTGAGCGCCTTGAAAAAGAACTTGAAATAAACGTAGGGCTCAAAGTTGATTTTGATTCTGGAGACAACTTCCTTGTGTACGGTCGCGGAGAGCTCCATATTGCGATTCTCCTTGAAAACATGCGTCGTGAGGGTTACGAACTTCAGGTTTCTCAGCCACAAGTTATTTTCAAAGAAGAAAATGGCAAGAAACTAGAACCATACGAAGAAGTAATTATCGATGTTCCTGAAGAATTTGAAGGAGCTATTATTGGTAAACTTACCGAAAAACGTGGAGCTCTCATGAATATCATCAAAGAGCAGAATTCTACAAGTCGTCTCATTTTTGAAATCCCAACTCGTGGACTCCTTGGATATCGTGGTCAATTTATCGTAGATACTAAAGGTCTCGGGATTCTTTCAACTCGATTCATCGGCTTCAAAGATTATTCTGGAGAAATCAAAAAACAGCATTACGGCTCAATGATTTCAATGATGTCTGGAAAGGTGCTTGCCTTTTCGCTCGACACTCTTCAGCAACGTGGAATTCTCTATGTTGATCCTGCTCAAGAAATTTATGAAGGTCAAGTAGTAGGAAACGTAACGAAGGGAGAGGACATGTATGTAAACCCAACCAAAGGCAAGCAACTCACTAACATGCGTGCATCAGGGTCTGATGGTAGTGTCTATCTTGCACCATCACTGAAACTCACCATTGAAAACGCAATGGAAGTAATGAGTGAGGATGAGTATATCGAAATCACTCCAAAAAGTGTTCGACTTCGAAAGCAATTCCTTACCGAAACTGCCCGCACGAAATCAATGAGAAAGTAAGTGACCAAATAGTGAAAACCGCCCATTCTCTCGAATGGGCGGTTTGTTTTCTGGAGAATTTCAAAAGTTCGGAAACTTACTTCCGATGTGACGCAAAATCAGATCGTGAACTTCATCGGGTACCATGTTTGAATTATCCACTACAAAAGCTTCTGGGTGAACTACCAGCGGATCAACTTTTCTTGTTTTGTCGATGTGATCACGCTCTGCGATGGTTCTACACGCCTGTTCGAAGGTAAGATCCGTCCGCCTTTTGGTATCAGCAAGTTGTCTTGTTGCGCGTGCCGATACGGATGCGGTAAGAAAAATCTTGATATCGGCTTCAGGAAACACTTTGGTAGCAATGTCTCGACCCTCAACAACTGAACCTCGAGGATTCTGATTCGCAAACCAATACTGAAAGCAATTAACTTTTGAGCGAACTTGTTTTATTCGTGCAACTTTCGGAACCTTAGAATCGACTTCATCACTATGAAGCATTGGGTCGAGCAACATCAAAGGACTCACGTGCGCTGCGAGTTCTGCCATCCTGTAACAATTATCTTCGCTCAAATCCTCTACGTTGATACCTCGATCGCAGACGAGCTTTGTTACTGCTCTATAGATCGCACCACTGTCGACATGTGTGAGGCTAAGTTCTGTAGCAAGTCGTGACGCGGTTGTAAACTTCCCTACGCAAGCTGGACCGTCAATCGCAATAATGCGCTTGTGATCTGGTTTGAGAAAAACTTGCGTCTGTAACAGCAATTCAGAGTGACCCATGAGTACGTTCTCCAGTGTGAAAGATCAGGTAGAAATTCGGGGAAGGTTCCTAAAGAGAGAGTATGCCATAGCTATCTATTTTTAGTCAATTAAATTAAAGTGCAACCAAAATTAGTCTCAACTATGTTGCGACATGAATTTTCGGCACGGAACCCGCCGAAAATTCACCCACCCTTGTACGCTTTATAGAAAGCGCTATGGCTCCCCCACCTGCAACTTTTCCCATCTCATAACACAGTGACCTTACATATGTTCCACTCGAAACTACTGCCTTCATAGTTGTAACAAAAAAATCTTGCTCAATAAGTTTCATATTCTCTTGCCAAATACTCAGGATCTCTTCTTGCCGAAAATCTCCGTGAACTTTCAAAATATTTTCCTGTATTTTCTTCAAAAGAGCGGTCGGCGAAATCTCATCATGCGAAATGATATCAAGCGAATATATTTCCACCTCACGATTCGGAATATCGACTTCCTGTATTCTTCCTTCTCTTGCCCACTGAAAGAGTGGCTTTCCATCTATAGGTTT
Organism: Minisyncoccia bacterium; assembly: GCA_038212375.1. Classification (GTDB taxonomy): domain Bacteria; phylum Patescibacteriota; class Minisyncoccia; order Phycocordibacterales; family Zambryskibacteraceae; genus JBGTNQ01. The sequence continues at coordinate 2,348 of JBBQUO010000031.1, read as the reverse complement.
TGAGGAATATGGTGGATATGCCTGCGTTCGTGTACCGACAAATCTCTCGGCACTATCGCGTATAAAATTTTGATCGAGTTTTTTTGTAGTCCTGATACTTTCTATCTTTCCCAGGCTATCATACGTATCAGTCTCCAACCCCCACAACACCTCAAATACATATTCTTTCGACAAATCTAAAAACGATTCTTTTTTGTGTACTGCGTCACCAACAAGAAGAATAACGATCCCCTCTGCCATTGGATCAAGTCTTCCCGCATAGGTAATACTCTCTCCAAGAAATTCTGGATGGTCAAACGTGAAGCGAGAAATAAGGTCACTCAAGGTCTCACCGACGTGCTTTTCTACTGGCCATATTTCTTGTTTTGGAGCCATAATTTGATACAATAGCATAGAAATATCCCATCATGAGCAACAAACTTGACACATCTCCTTACAAAGGAGTTCGCGATTTTTACCCAGAAGACATGTGGCTCGAAAAGTATATGTTCGAGACTATGAGAAAAGCGGTGGAGTCGTATGGATATGTGGAATACACAGCCTCTATCCTCGAACCCGCAGAACTTTACAAGGCAAAAAGTGGCCAAGAGATCGTAAACGAACAAACCTATACATTTACTGATCGTGGAAACCGAGAAGTAACCCTCAGACCAGAGATGACCCCTACCGTCGCACGCATGGTAGCCGGTCGTCGTCGTGACCTTGGGTTTCCCCTCAGATGGTATTCAATCCCAAATCTCTTTCGATACGAAAATCCTCAACGCGGGAGACTACGCGAGCACTATCAGCTCAATGTAGATGTTTTTGGTATTACTGGTCTTTCGGCAGAAGTAGAAATTATCTCTGTTGCAAACGCAATTATGCAAGGCTTTGGTGCGCATGATGCTGATTATTCTATTCTTATTAACTCTCGCAAACTCCTCAAGGAACTATTCGAGCTCTTCAACATCTCAGAAGAAAAGTCCTACACACTTTCAAAGCTCATCGACAAAAAAGAAAAGGTTTCTGCTGAAGATTTCCTCTCAGGTGTCGAAGAACTCATCGGTGATAATGCAAAAGAATTGGTCGCGCTTCTTAGTTCAAACCAAAAACTTCTAGAACGCATCGGTGAAGATCACGAAACAGTCAAAACTATTCTTTCCGTTATTACATCATTAGATCAGCTTGGAATAAAAAATGTAATTTTTACCCCTACCTTAATGCGCGGGTTCGACTACTACACCGACATTGTGTTCGAAGTCTTCGATACTCACCCAGAAAACAATCGATCACTATTTGGAGGCGGGCGCTACGACAATCTCCTTGAATTGTTTGGCAATGACTCTGTCCCTGCAGTCGGCTTTGGTATGGGAGACGTCACTCTGGCTGATTTCCTTCGTACCCACAACCTACTTCCAGCATATCGATCAGAAGTGGGTGCGGTACTTGCAACCATAGGTGCAGTTGATGAAAATGAAGTGGCAATCCTTGCACAAAGCTTCAGAAGTAAGGGGCTCAATGTCGCTGTTACGATTGGCGCAAAAAAACCTGCTGACGTTATCAAAAACACACTCAAACAAGGTGTAAAATATATAATCTTCGTTGGTGAAGATGAGCTATCAAAAAAAGTGTATACCTTCAAAGACCTAACAACCGAAGAAACTTCTTCTCTTTCTTTTGATGATATTGTGAGGAGTATCCAATCTTAGGCATTCTTCGGTATCTATTATTCGTAATGTAATTCCGCATGAAAAAGATCGTTTTCGATATCGAAACCTCAAATATATTTTCCGAAGTCGGATCCAATAATGCTGCAGACCTCGATCTTTCGGTTATCTGTATCTACGATTACGATCGAGATGTGTATGAATCTTTCATGCAAAAAGATCTTGCAAATCTGTGGCCCATTCTCGAAAGTGCAGACATGCTGATAGGCTTTAACTCAGATCATTTTGATATTCCACTTCTGAACAAATATTACTCTGGAGATCTCACGAAGATAAAAAGCTTGGACATTCTCAAAGAAATCAAAGCAAGCTATGGCCGTCGCATGAAACTTGACCAGATTGCAGAAGGTACTCTTGGTATCAATAAGTCGGGTCACGGACTCGATGCGGTAACCTGGTGGAGAAATGGTGAATATGACAAAGTAATTAAATACTGTACAGATGATGTGAAAATTACGAAAGACATCTATGAGTATGCTCGCACGAACAACAAACTGATATTTAAAGAGGGTGGAGAACTCAATATTATTCCACTCAAGACAGAACATTGGGAAGAAAAGCAGGATTCCGTGATGACTCACACACTGCCGTTTTAGCGTTATTTCTAGCCTTTTTTAGAGCTATTGACTTTTATACATAAAT
>JBBQUO010000030.1:0-6467 GCA_038212375.1 Minisyncoccia bacterium | reverse complement strand
CGCTTATTCTCATTCAACTCACCATTTGGCGCTTGTCCTGAGTGTAATGGTCTTGGAACCAGACACTTTTTTGGTGATGAAGTGTGTCCGGTTTGTAAAGGTGCACGCCTTCGACCGGAGGCGCTTCATGTACTTATTGCTGGAAAGAATATTGTAGACATTGTGGGTATGTCTATCAAAGACTCAGATGAGTTCTTTAAGAAAATAAAACTCACAGCACGCGAGAAGGGGATTTCAAAAGTTATTCTCAAAGAGATTGAATCGAGACTTCAATTTATGATAAACGTGGGTATCGAATACCTATCGCTCAATCGCCGTGCACACACCCTTTCTGGTGGAGAAGCACAGCGCATCAGACTTGCGTCTCAGCTCGGTTCTGGGCTTGTGGGGGCACTGTACGTACTCGATGAACCGACGATTGGACTGCATTCGAGGGATAATGATCGACTGATCCAAACACTCCTCAATCTCCGAGATCTTGGAAACACGATTCTTGTTGTGGAGCATGATGAGGATACGATATTTGCATCAGATTATATTATTGACATTGGGCCAGGAGCAGGAGTCCACGGAGGCAATGTTGTAGTAAGTGGATGGCTCGACAAACTTTTGACCGCCAAAAAGAATGACTCAGATTCAGACACTCTTGCGTATCTGCGCGGGGAAAAGGTTATCGAAGTCCCTGTTGAACGTCGTACAGAAGAGCGAGGGAAAATATCAATCAAGGGAGGAAATATATTTAATATAAAAAATCTAAACGTCGACGTACCACTCGGCCGCCTCACCGCAATTACTGGTGTGTCTGGGTCCGGAAAATCTTCATTTGTGTATGAAATTTTGTACAAAAATCTTCAAGCACGTTTCGATAGACGATACCGTACAGCAGAAACCTATAATGCAACAAGCTTTACTGGTACCGAGTACCTTGGACGTACAATCTTGATCGATCAGTCTCCCATCGGTCGAACTCCACGTTCAAATCCTGCAACCTATACAGGAGCTTTTACTTTTATTCGTGACCTTTTTGCAGAAACTTCAGAAGCAAGGGCTCGTGGTTGGAAAGCGAACCGTTTTTCTTTCAACGTAAAAGGAGGACGATGCGAGACCTGTCAGGGAAACGGTATGATAGAAGTGGAGATGCACTTCTTGCCGACTGTCTATGTACCTTGTGATGTCTGCAACGGCAAGCGATTTATGAAAGAGACTCTCGAAGTAAAATATAAGAAAAAAAGTATTTATGACGTGCTCAAAATGACAGTAGAAGAAGCACTCGATTTCTTTGTAGAAATTCCTGCAATTTACGACCGACTAAAGACGATGAATGAAGTAGGGCTTGGATACCTTCAGCTCGGTCAATCTGCAACAACACTCTCTGGCGGAGAAGCGCAGCGTGTCAAAATTTCTTCAGAGTTGTATCGTCCTCATGTACAGAAAACAATCTATCTTCTCGATGAACCGACGATTGGACTTCACTACGGTGATGTAAAGAAATTGATCGAAATACTTTCACGTTTGGTAGAAAAGGGAAATACGGTAGTAGTTATCGAACACAATCTCGATATTATCAAAAGCGCAGACTACATTATCGATATTGGACCAGAAGGTGGGGCTGGTGGAGGAAAAGTTCTTGGTGCAGGTACCCCAGAATATATTGCTAACCTTGCAGGATCTTATACTGGAAAGTATCTAAAGAGAGTGTTAAAAAAGTAATTTGATAAAGTGGAAAAATCGAAATTATGATAGGTCAAGATTTTCAAAAATTCGATCTTCCTGATGGTCCAGGAATATATTTCTTCAAAAAAGGGAAGAAGATTTTGTATGTAGGCAAAGCCACTTCATTGCGCGACCGAGTCCGAAGCTACTTTTCTGCAGACCTCATCGAAACCAGGGGACCACTTCTTGTCAAAATGCTTGCAGAAGCAGAATCGATTGATCATACGACCACACCTTCGGTACTTGAAGCGCTTATCCTCGAAGCCTACACCATCAAAACTGAGCAGCCTCCATACAACACTCTCGAAAAAGATGATAAAAGCTACAACTACGTTGTGATCACCGAAGAAGATTTCCCTCGTATTTCAATCGAACGAGGACGCAATCTTTTGCAAGGCAAGATCACTGTGGGGAATGTAAAAGTACGAAACATCTTCGGACCTTTCCCAAACGGCACTCAACTGAAGGAGGCAATGAAAATCGTACGGAAAATTTTCCCCTACCGAGATTCTAAGTGCATTCCTGCAGACATTCAACTCGAGAACAAAAAGGTTCTGATTCCTAAACCGTGCTTTAATCGGCAGATTGGGCTATGTCCTGGAGTGTGCACGGGAGAAATACATTCGAAACAATACGAAAAAATCGTTCAGCATCTTGAGCTTTTTTTCTCTGGTAAAACAGAGAAGCTGAAAAAAAGTCTTACAAAAGAAATGAGCAGCTTTGCAAAAGCCAGAGAATTTGAAAGAGCGGAAGATGTAAAGCGTACGATATTTGCACTCGACCATATCCGTGATGTTGGACTGATTAAATCTGATAACGTAAAAGACAGTATTCTCTCAAGAGACCCATCATTTCGAATCGAAGCATATGATATCGCACATATTTCGGGCACTTCGACAGTAGGTGTGATGGTAGTTATGGAAGATGGTGAGTTCTCAAAAAATGAATATCGTAAATTTACGATCAAAGGATCTGATGGGGTAGTAACAGTCGATGATACGAAAAACCTTGCTGAATTACTGACTCGCAGGCTCGGGCATGCTGAGTGGCCACTTCCAAGCCTTATTGTAATCGATGGAAACACTGCACAAACGAATATTGCAAAAAAAGTATTAGAGAAAAAAGGGTTTATCATTGAAATTGCGTCTGTTGTAAAAGATGACAAACACAAGGCTCGCGAGATAGTAGGGGAAAGAGCAACAGTCATGAAGTATGAACGAGAAATACTATCTCTCAATGCTGAGGCTCATCGTTTTGCGATCGCATTTCATCGCAATCTGAGGGGCAGAAGGATGTTGGGTAGGAAGTAGTCTATTGTTGGCACAGCATTTTTTTGTTTCCACGTTGTTGTTTTGAAGATAAATGAAAGAACGATATAATTGTTCCATGTCTACAAACCTTCTCGATCGAAATAAAATACGTGTTGGAGTTTTGCGGGGTGGACCTTCAAGCGAGTATGCTGTCTCACTTCAGACTGGAGCAAATGTGCTCAAGCACCTACCAGGCAAATTTGTGCCAGTCGATATCCTAGTATCTCGTGATGGAGAATGGCATGTCGGGGGTAGAACTGAAAGCTATCCAAAGGTTTTTTCAAAAGTGGATGTAGTATGGAATGCACTTCACGGTAGCTACGGAGAGGACGGAAAAGTCCAACAAATTTTGCGTACATTCGGAGTTCGTTTTACTGGTTCAAATTCATTTTCAAGTAGTCTTGGGATGAATAAGAACGTCTCAAAAGCATTATTTCAATATCATGACTTGAAAACTCCAGAATATGTAGTTTTGCACCCAAAGAACAATACACTTGCAACTCTCATTGATACATTTCAGTCAATTCCTCAACCTTCTGTCGTAAAGCCTATAAGTGGAGGGTCTTCTATTGCACTTTCATTCGCAGGTAGCTTCGAAAGTTTTAAAAATGGAGTAGAAAAGGCATTTCGGCATGGAGGTCCCGTGATTGTTGAGGAGTATATTGCAGGTGTCGAAGTTATGTGTGGGGTTATTGAAGGTAGGGATGGACAGAAGCTCTTCTCGCTCCATCCTATTGCACCAAAACAAAACGAAAGAGGCATACTTACCTATGAAGACAAGTTGAGTGGGGCTCATGAAGATGTTTGTCCTGCACCGCTCAGTCTTGAGGTCAAAGATCTGGTACAAAAGCTTGCGCTTTCTGTGCACAAACACTTTAATCTTCGTCACTACTCAGCTACTGATATGATCATCCACCCAACACGAGGCATCTACCTTCTTGAGGTCAATTCTCTCCCAGGACTTACAGAACAATCACTATTACCAAAAGCACTCAAAACCGCTAATATTTCTATGGAAGACTTTATTGATCATGTACTTAGCTTAGCTCTCGAGAACAGATGAAGTTCCCCGTCATTATCAAACAAAGCTCCGTCATACTTATCAAGAAAATTGTCCAAGTTGAGCTTGTGATAAGTCTTTCGTTGTTTTGTGTTTCTTATTTGGCAAACTATCAGGATCTGTATACTCACTCTCCGATCGGGGGAATATTCAGGTACGATATCTTTCTTGTTCTTGTAGCATCTATTATGCAACTACTCATCACAGTGCTGACATTCCTCAGTTGGAGAAGCGAAGAATATCGCCTGAAAGAAAAAGAAATTATTCATCGAAAAGGATTTATATTTACCACTGAGCGATCTATTATGCTTAAAAATGTTTCATCAGTGGAATATAAAAAAGGCCTTTTAGATTTTCTATTTGGATACGGTAGCCTCATTCTCAATAACGGAAATGGAGTTAAAAAGGACGGCTTTGTAATCCCCAGTATTGAAACAGCAGAAATTTATGGAAATCTTATTAAAGAAGCAATCGATAATGCTCTTGAGAATAAAAAGTACTCACAAAAAGTAGTTTCTATTCTCGATCTTGTACTTGAAGGTGAACACTCAAAACTTGAGCTGAAACAGACTTTTCGTTACGACGGAAAGACTAAAGATGTAAACAAAGTGCTCGAAAAGGCCGTCATGAAAACTATTGCTGCATTTCTCAACTCTGATGGGGGAAATCTTATTGTTGGTGTAACAGATAATGGCAAGATCTATGGTCTTGAAGACGATTATCACACTTTGGTTCGCAAAGATCGAGATGGATTTGAAAATCATTTCAATACCATCATGAAAAACATGATGGGGGCTGAATTTCGTCAGTTCGTGAAATGCTCATTTGAAAAAATCGAAGAAAATGACGTTTGTCTTATCGAAGTTGATCCGAGTCCAAAGCCCGTATATTTAAAAGCACACGGTGATGAAGAATTCTTCATCCGTACTGGTAATACGACGAGTCAGCTCAAGATAAGTGAGGTTAACTCGTATATTGAATCGCATTGGAAAAAAGGATAAGAAGAATAGCTTTTGATACAAGATTAGAAAGATATAACAAACTAACCCCCCGCTTTCCAAAAAGGAAAGCGGGGGGGGTTGTTATAGCACGATCGTAATCCCAACAAGGCGCCTGGTAGGTTTGAGCTCGTTGAGCTCAACGAGCTCATTCTTCGTCATCTGGCGATGCTCTGGAGCTCCACTGCAGGTTTCATACTGCTTGCCCGTAGCTGTCACGGAAATGTCACGCTTCGCGAGCGCTGAGGGGTTATTTCTGAGACAGACTGGGTGCTGTTGCGTGAAGCTGTAACCAAGGCAGGTACAAGCTCCAGATTGTCCCTTTTTGCATACCTCATTTAGGTATCCGAGAGGGATTTCAGAAACTTTCTCTTCTTTCACTCGATGACGAAGTGACACAAGAATCTCCGGTTGAGTGGATTTGAACAACTCTGTTTTTATACTAACTGCGTTAGGAGTTTTATGCAAACAAAAACCCCACACATGTGGGGTTTTTGTTATAATCAAGGGTTCAGATTATGAGAGGTGCTTTGAAACGAGTTTAGTCATTTCGAACATGTTTACCATTTCTTTTCCTCCGAATACTGCTTTCAAGTTCTCATCAGCATTGATGTTTCGCTTGTTCTTAGGATCCTGAAGATTCTTTTCTTTAATGTAAACCCAGAGTTTTTTTACAACTTCAGATCGTGGCATTGGCCCTGCGCCTATAACTTTCGCGAGGTCCTCACTGATCTTCATCGGTTTCATAAATGCTGAATTGGTTTGAGCCATATTTCTTTGTCTAGCCACAGCCTGAGCCTTGGCCCGAATTAATTATTATTAACTTTCCCCACAATAGCATACTTTTCTATTCAAGGGAATTAGGCCGCTAGGGAGGGGGATAAGGATGTTACTGGTTAAACCACTGCTTTCTCCAGTCTTTCATCATTTGGATTTCTTTATCTTGAGCTGTGATAATGTCATTTCCAAACTTTATAAGCTCTGGTCTTTTCGTCCCTTTGATTAGAGTCTGCGACATTTCTACCGCTCCTTGATGGTGCACGATCATTCCACTCAAAAATGCGAGGTCGAGGTCATCACCAGTTTTTCCATCGAGGTCCATCATCATGCCTTCCATAGTGTTATTCATCATCTTTGATGATGAATGCATAGATTTGCCATAATGTGATGAGTTTGCAGACCCTGTGTAGTAACCGAATCCGAACCCAAGAAGCAATGCGATGATACCAACAAGAAATACATTATCTTTTATATTCATAGGTTTGTGTTAATGCTAATACTCATAGTATAGCAAGGAAAGAAGAAGTGCCCCACCATTAAGGGTCGGGCACATGGAAACAAAAATCATCGTAAGTCCCGAGCACGAGTCCATTGACTTTGCGGGGG
>JBBQUO010000029.1:0-6573 GCA_038212375.1 Minisyncoccia bacterium | reverse complement strand
CAGTTGGCCGGCCGTAAGGTCAGCAGATGCGAATTCAGTACTCATGGTTTTGTATCCTTGCGCTAATGTGCGCGTTTTTGTTTTCCTCTAATCCGAGGAGGAACTATGAGCCGTAGTGGTCATAGCCAGGAAATGCCGATATAAGTGTTCCCTTATCAGCACCTTTTGGCTATGACCAACTCGCAAATTCTGTATCAAAGAACTATCCAAGTAGTATACACCTAAAATACCTATTTGTCAACGTATTTACTTTTTGGACATTTAATAGTCAGAACTTGTTTTATATAAAAAATTGACCCCTAATCCGCCGAGGATTCACCTCCAAAGGTAATCTTACTGTGCCGAGCCTTCTTCTTGATACTTAGAAATCTAGATACTTCCTTATTCCTTATTCCTTAAAAAGTTTGAAAGATCCTCTATTGAGACTCTCTCTTGCTCGCCGGTATCTCGCATGCGCACGGTCACCCCTTTTCCTTCCAAAGTTTCAAAGTCGATAACGATGCAGTATGGAGTTCCGATTTCATCTTGTCTGCGATACCTCTTGCCGACATTTCCGTTGTCATCGAAAACAACACGACCAAATTCTTTTTTAAGCATCGAGTACACCTGTCGAGACTTTTCTACGAGTTCTGGTTTATTTTTCAATAGCGGAGACACAGCGCAAAGTACTGGGGCTACATCTTTGCGTAGTTTTAGATACGCACGTACTTCCCCATTCATTTCGTCTTCGGTATAGGCAGAACAAAGAAGCGCAAGCATGGTGCGTCCATGACCGCAGCTCGGTTCAATAACGTGGGGTACAAACTTTTCTTCGCCCTCTTCTCCATAAGTAAGATCTACCCCACTTGCTTCCATGTGTTTTTTCAAATCATAATCAGTGCGGTATGCGAGACCATACAGCTCTTTGCGTCCAAATGGGTAGTCAAATTCAAAATCAATTGTTCGCTTACTGTAGTGTGCACGATCACCGTCTCCCACTTCGAGCTCATGGACCATATCGCGAGGAATACCGACTCGATCAATCCATCTCCACATTTCTTGTCTCCACATTTCAAAATGATCTTTCCATTCACTTCCTCGAATAAAGTATTCAAGTTCCATCAGATCAAATTCGCGCACTCGGAAAATAAAATCTCGAGGTGCGATTTCGTTGCGGTATGCTTTTCCGATTTGAGCGAGACCGAATGGAAGTTTCGGCCGCATCGTATCGAGCACATTTTTAAAATTCACAAACATACCTTGAGCGATCTCTCCACGAAGATATGCAGTTGAGCTCGCTCCTTCTACAGAACCGATCGGTACAGGGAAAAGAAGGTTGAATGTTTTTTCTTCACCGAGCTCACCTCCACAATCGGGACAGATATTTTTATTTTCTAAGTGATCAGCACGGAACCGATGATGACATTTGGTACACTCAACCATCGGATCAGTAAATCCGGAAAGATGTCCGGAGGCACGCCATACCGCTTCGGACATAATGGTCGCAGTTGAAACTCCGTACATGTCTTCGCGCTCACTAACAAAATGCTTCCACCAGAGTTCTTTTATGTTGTGAGAAAGCTCGGTGCCGAGTGGCCCATAATCCCAAGTACCGGAAAGTCCTCCGTATAGCTCTGACCCAGGGAAAATAAATCCTCTTCTTTTACAGAGACTCACTACCTTTTCCATTAGGTTCATTTCTTTGTTTGCCATAGACGCCTACTGTATCACAATGTCATCACCTTGTTTATAGGCTGGATCAGTACTGGTGAGAGTAGTGAGTGGTAGCTTGGTAGAAGAGAGATCTTCTCCGGTAAAGGCATCGGTACCTGAAACAGATGGTTCATTTACTAGTGTTGGCGCTGTTCCTAGCTGGCCAAGACTCGGGAGAAACGTGATCTGAAAATCTGCTTCCCGTGGAGATGTACCATATCCTGTCCCCGCTTTAATGGTGCCAATATTCCACGAAACAGTACGCGTTACGCTATCGTACGTTATTGATTCATTACTACCACTTACTACGCCAGGCCACGATACATAGATAGGGAGTGTCGCGCTCACCTTTGCATTTTTTATATCATTGAGAGGACTTGTTGCAGTCCAAATGATGGTGTACGTTGTCGGATTTTCTGCTTTTGGTGGAACGCTACCAGAGTTTTCAAATGGGCCAACAGAACGAACGATTCTTGCATTAAATCCGAGTTGCGACGCAATTCGTACATCCTGAGCAAGACTCGAAGTAATCGTTTGCGGAGCTTCACCTTTTGTTATCTGGTTACCGTTGAATGTGGCGTCCATACTGATACCTTGGTTCTTTATCGAAGATGTAACGGGTAATGCAGAAACTGAAAACGTTACACTTCCTTTTTGACCGGGAAGAATCGAAGCGAATCGAGTGTCATTTGTTTTGTCCCACACGATCGTATTATCGATAGAGCGATAGTACCCACCACTTGTAACAACTGAATTCCTATCGAGCGCTGTACCACTCAATTTCACTTGTATCTGAGCGTCTACAACTTGAGATGAAAGATTGTTGGTCCACGAAACACTGACAGGGATTCTTTGTTTTGGAGACGCAATATACGGGTTCCCTGATACACCAGAAACCGTTATTGCAAGATCTATTGGGGACTTTTTGATCGTAATGGAATTTTGAAGTGAAGTAAGTACCGTTGCAATCTTATTTACGTCTGTCGTATTAGCAACACCAGAACTGAATTGAAATGTTCTCTCCTCTTTATCTTGCCCCTGAAGTTTGCCGTGAATTGTAATAGTGCGAGAATCTCCCACGTCAAGATCTCCAAGATTCCATACATTTGAATCGGTAGATGGCTTTGGATCTGAACTTGCGAATGTAAAGCCGAATGGGTAGTCTGCCTGAACAAGTACGTTGTGGAGAAGCTCGTTTGTATTTGAACTTACTTTGAGTACCAGTGTGAAATCTTGGTTTGAATCAACTTCAGACGGGTATTGTGGAGTAACGATAATTGGCGAAGATGCGATGCCTATATCATAATTTTTTTCTTTCTTGAACACCGCGCTTGTTCCAGAAATTCGATAATCGAGTGTCACTTTGATGTTCTCGATACTACCCTTTTCTCCAAAGAGAACTGACTTTACGGTCTGGACAACCGATCCTCGCGCAGGAATAGTACCGATAGGAATACTTTGTCGTGTGAGAACAGTGTTTGGATCCCCTGCTACACGAGCGCCCACTGGATATTCCACCAGAAGTGACGCGCCTTCGAGTGAGGCGCTATTTTTATTTTGAAGGGTGATTTCGAGAGGAAGCTCTTGACCACCAGCAACTGAGCTTGGCCCTGAAACGAGAATATCAATATTGTTTGAGGAGACCATATTGATCCCACGGAAAAAGATAAATCCTCCAACCATGAGTGCCAGTATGAAAAAAATTATTGATCCCCATAAAATTTTCTTGAATATTCTATTTTGTGCGTGCTCTTTGTATTCTCTGGTCTTAAGGACAAGATCTTCTACGTGTTCGTTCCCTCTCCATAGAGGATTTACCGCAATAGCGGGACGATTCATTTCTGCGCGACTATCTGAGTATTGGGAAGGATGAGCTCGCGAATTCAAACTTCGCTCTAATCTATCAATACGATTGGTATCTTTTGGATTCATATGGTGACTTTAAGTATATCAACATTACAGCTGACTCGCCTCAATCGATGAGTTGATATCGAGTGCCATTTCAGATACCAAACCTTGAGCGTCAGTGATGATGAAACTACTCCACGCTGAAGTATCAATAAATGGTGCGTATTTTTCCTCATATTGGAGATATCCGAGGAGCGCAAGGATTCGCAGGAGCGCAATACACTCAAATGTTCGCAGCTCGAAATAAGAAAGATGAGCACTCTTGAGAAACTCCAAAGATTCGAGAACACTTGTAAATAACTCTTTGTGTTGCTGCTCACCCGTAACTAATTTGCGGAGCAGTTGTAGTATCTTTACTGCACTGTCGCGCTTGTCGTGATCAAGGTCGAATCCTGTAAAAAGATTTTCTCTATCACGAGCGCTAGTTATTTTCCATTGGTGTCTTCCACGAATGAACGACAAGTCAGATATCATAAAATCATCGAGTCCGTAGCGCAGCTTTGATTCTGATTTTCTCACACTCTTTGCTGACGCTACCACAAGTCCAAGTTCCTCAGTAAAAATATAATAATATTTGTCTGCGTCATTTTGAGGCAAGCCTTGCAAAATAATTCCTCGAGTCGAGTAGACGTGGTATGCCATATCGGAGAAGTTTAAAAATCAATCGTAAACCAAACATGTGACGGAATATGAGTTTCTACCATCTCAGATACGATAAGTTTTTCGATTGTACAAGTTTTCTTAATATCATTTTCAAATTCATTTACTACCAGCCTTCCCCACGGAGTTATGCCGAGCGATACGGTAATCCTATCTTCCGGCATAAGACCCTTTTCCTTGCGCATTTCTTGAATTGCACGCATAAGCTCACGAGCATCTCCTTCTTTTTTGAGCTCTTCATTGATTTCAGTATCGAGCAGCACTTCTTCCCCAAGGTTTGTATCGAATGCAATATTTTTTACATTCACTTCATCCATAAGCACATCAAGGTATGCAGTCTGTCCACTGAGACTATCGTTCTTTACTGTAAGGAGCGCGAGAGGCTGACGCACCTTTACTCCTACCTTTGCACGAGCTTCGAGACCAAGTGTTACAAGCCTTCGGACTTCTTTCATCGCAACAATACTTTCAATGCCCTGCACACTTACCCCAGAAACTTCTGGCCAAGCTGCAAGGTGAACACTCTCTGGTGAATCTGTCGTTCGAAGCTTTTGATACATCTCTTCAGAGAAAAATGGTGTAAATGGCGCCATAACAGTCGCAAGGCGCTCAAGCACCAGTCCAAGTGTGTCGATTGCGGCCTGTTTATCTCCTTCATCGTCTCCCTTGAAACGATCTCGTGAACGTCTGAGGTACCACTGCGAAAGATCACCAATGAAGTCGCGAATGAGTCGCGCTGCTTCAAGGATTTTATACTCATCGAGGTATGCCGTCATCTGAAAAATAACGTTGTTAAGGGCACTTAGTATCCAACTATCGAGAACATGGGTACTTTCTCCCTTTTGTGCGATACGTCTCTCTGGTGCATAGAGTTCATAAAACTTTACGACATTTGTTACCAGATTAAATACTTTTTTTACCACCTCATCGACGGTACGCTCGTCAAAGTTTTTTGATTCTCCAGGTTGATTGATGCTGTACATCCAAAATCTCAGTGGATCGACCCCGTACTTATCTATCATGTCCCATGGATTTACTACATTACCGATCGATTTTGACATTTTCTTTCCTTCTTTATCGAGAATATGTCCGAGACAAATAACATTGTTATACGCTCGCCCCTTCCCCATAAGCACTCCGATTGCATGGAGCGTATAAAACCAGCCACGAGTTTGGTCGATCGCCTCTGAGATAAAATCTGCTGGATACAGCTTTGGACTGTCGGTAACACCTTCCGTATCGCTGTCTTGAGCAAATGGCATCGAACCAGAATCGAACCATACATCCATCACTTCTTTAACGCGACGAAGCTCCTTTCCTGAATCTGATACGAGGACAACATCGTCGATATATGGCTTATGAAGATCAATTTCAAAATTGTGATTGTGTGGGAGCGGAATAAATGTGGTCTCAATGATGTGTCCATTTTCTGGAGAAAATGTGTCGATGATTTCTTTTGAGCGGATAGAATCTGCACCTTCAAGGATCGCTGCTACAACTTCTAGGCCGATACCATGCGTTACCACAAGAATAGTTTCGTTTGAGTGTTTTGCATCTACTTCGTAGAGAAATTCTCCAAATCGCTTTTTTGCATCAAGATAACTCTCACCACCGACGATTGGTGTGTCATAGGTATCCATATGGATTTCTTCGTATGCAAGATAATCTGCAAACGGTTTTCCATCGAATGTTCCAAAATTATATTCTCCAATGCGAGGATCTTGCATGACGGATGCTTTATCAAAACCAATCTCTTCACAAATAGTGTCCGCGGTCTCTTTTGTTCTCATGAACGGAGAAGTGTATATGGCAGAAATAACTTTTGATTGTAGTTTTTTTGAAAGTTCTTTCGTTTGCTCTATACCTTTTTCTGTCAGATGAAATAGTGCTGAGCTGTCACAGTTCACTACATTTTGTGCATTCGATTCAGCTTCTCCGTGACGAACAAAAAGAAATGTATTCCCATGAGTTTGGGTGTGCCTCTTTAGAGTATCGATAGAGTCGACAACAAGCATCTCTGTCTTATCATCTGAAGTCCAGATGGGAAGTGGTGTGCCCCAGTATCGCTCTCGAGAAATTGCCCAGTCTTTTACTTCGCGAAGCCACTCACCAAATCGTCCATCACGAATGTAAGACGGTTCCCAATTGATCTGTTGATTTTCCGAGATAAGCTTTTCTCGAAGTGATGACATGCGAATGTACCAGGAATCACGAGCATAATAAATAAGGGGTGTTTTACAACGCCAGCAATGCGGATATGAGTGTTCATATTTTTCATTTTTGAACAAGAAACCGCGATGAGCGAGATCCTTA
>JBBQUO010000028.1:0-6684 GCA_038212375.1 Minisyncoccia bacterium | reverse complement strand
AGAACAAACCGTTTGCGTACATAGTATGCAAACGGTTTTCCTTTTATATTATTGACTTTATCTCTACTTTTAAGCAAAGTACGGTCAGTTACCGTCCTTTTCCTTGACCAACGGAGTTTCCATGTTCGCAGCTATCGGAATATTTGCCTGCGGAGTTGTGATACTTTTTTATGGATACCTTTTCTTCATCCATAAAAAGTATCTAATGGTTCCCCTGTTTTTTGCATTTGGTGCATTTTGTATATTCATGTCATGCCTGGCATACAAAGAGCAGATTGAACCTCGAGGAGTCATCGTAAAATATCACGCAATAATGCGCATGAGCCCCGACTTTGTCGGGGCTCATTTTTTATTACAAAAACGTAAGTATTATTACCGCAAGAAATACTCTGTACCACACAAACACATCCAGCGAATGATTTTTTAAATACTTCATCAAAAAACGAATTGACCAAAGTCCCACACAGAACGCAACAATAGTACCCATAACAAGAGACAGAGAAATCGTAAGTCCAATCTTATGAAGTCCCAGGAGCTCTTTGGAACCCGCCCCAACAATAATCGGAAATGAGAGCAAAAAACTAAATCGAGTTGCCTCTTCTCTACTAAATCCTTGAAAAAGTCCCCCTGAGATAGTGGCCCCAGATCGTGAAACTCCTGGAATGAGTGCGAGGCACTGATAAAAACCTATAATGAGTCCGCTTTTTACGCTCACTTCATTGAACGAAAGTTTGTCTGTATAGAACTTATTGGCAGCATACATAAGTGCACTTCCCGCAATCAGCGCATACGCAACCAGATGCACATTTCGAAATAATGTTTCCATATACTTCTGAAGGAGAAGTCCGAACACAATTGCAGGAATAGTACCGATGATAAGTGCCCACACCATCATTGCATCTTTTTTTTGTACAGGCTTTCTTTGAAGTATCAAAAGAAAATCAAAAAAGATTTTCCAAAGATCTTTCCAAAAATAGATAAGAACAGCAAAAATAGTTCCCATCTGAATCACTGCATCAAACGCAAGGTCAGTTGATCCAGCTCCAAGAAAATGGTGCACAACAATGAGATGTCCCGACGATGAAACTGGAATAAACTCAGTGAGACCTTCTACAATTCCTAGAATAATGGCATGAAATAATGGCATATATACTAGAATACCATAGCGATCGCCTATGATATAATCTTTTCTGACGCGATTTAATTGAAATTTACGTAACTACTTCAACTTTTCATGCCTCCTCGAAATACCAATCAAAACTATAACGAGAACGAGCACAGGCGAGACATTCTCTCTCCTGCATCAAACCCTTGGATAATTCCACTCTCTATTATTATTGCAGGTGTGTGTATTGGTGCTGGTGTCTACTTTTCACTCAAAGGCTCTGTAGGTGGTTTGGCAGGCACAACTCCGGCTCCTGTTATTGGGGACATCAACGTAAGTCCGGTTATCGCATCTGATCATATTCTTGGTGATCCAAATGCACCAGTAAAAATTATTGAATTCTCAGATACTGAGTGCCCATTTTGTAAAGAATTTCATCAGACAATGCAAAGTATTATGGACACATATGGCAAAACTGGCCAAGTAGCATGGGTCTTTCGACACTTTCCTATAGACCAGCTCCACAAGCGCGCCCATCGTGAAGCAGTTGCAACAGAATGTGCAAATGAGCAGGGTGGTAATGCAAAATTCTGGGCATATCTTGATGCAGTATTCAATCGGACAAGTTCGAACGATAGACTTGACCCAAGTGAGCTTCCAAAGATAGCACAAGATATCGGTCTCGATGTTGGTAAATTCAATGACTGCCTTGGCACTACTCGATATGACGCATTGATCCTGAGAAATTCTCAGGATGCAACTCGTGTTGGAGTCACCGGTACACCATTTAGTGTCATGGTAACTTCAGATGGTAATAAGGTTGGTATCAAAGGTGCACAGCCATACTCTGTTGTAAAAGCACTGATCGATATTGCAATCAATCCAAACTCTCCAACCAAAAATACCTCAGCAGATACCTCGACAACACCGTAAGAATCACACGAGAGAAGCACCCCTACTCATCGCTCTTCGAAGTTTGCAGTACTCACACTTCGGATCATTGCAAAACGTATCCCAATATGAAACATTGTAGATTTCGAGCGCTTTTTCTTTGACTAAAGTTTCAATAGTTTTTCTATCTTCTTCAGTAATTTCAAACACCTCGGTTTTATAGATCCCAGATGGATTTGGTTCTACAAACTCGATCTTCCCTGTTTCCATGCGGTACTTGCCGTCGCTGTAGAGGTCTAAAAGTAGTCGGTAAAAGTCGAGTTGTCTTTTGATAGAACCTTCAGAGCTTTTTGTTTCGCCAAGTATTTCTTTGCGAGATTTGACGCTTCCAGTCTTATAGTCAATTACCGTTACTATACTTCCATGGATATCGAGACGGTCGATATTACCTTTTAGGAGCAAGTCATTACCTTCTACAAACGGTATCGTAACCGACACCGAAAGCTCGGGTATCATCTCGATATCAAAGTCGTCCTTATGCTCATCGAAATATCCGTCGAGAGCTTTGATTCCTTTCTTTTTTGATTCTTCAAACTCCTCAGTTGATAATGGTTGTCTTCCAAGGCTCCGAACGAACGATTCGGTCAGAAACTTTTTGTTTGGTTTTTCTCCTTTTCGGATTCGATCTACATGCTCTTTAAGTGCTGCATGGATCGCGATACCAAACATCTGATGCTTTTCTGGCGACCGAGGAATACGAATTAAATTTTGAAAAAAGTATTGCCATGGGCACGTAAGATAATTATTGAGTGCCGTAACATTGAACCCTTGTTCGAGAAAAAGCTTTCGCAGATAGTCTGCATCTTTCATGTCTGGTCCGTGAGGTTTTGGATTTTTGAGTATTGGATGCTCTACTTCTGCAAAGATATAGCTTCGAGGTTCTGCGTGCTCGATAATTTCTTCCAAGAATTGACTACGGATCTTTTGTTTTCCTCCTGCATCGCTCTGCGCATAGGTAGCGATCACTTCTTGCCGTGCACGGGTGAGCGCCACATAAAAGAGTCGCCGTTCATCATCATCTCCTTCTTCGGTCAGTGCAGTTTTCCCTTCAATTGGGAGAGAAAATAAATCCACCGATCGTTTGTTTCCCCACTTACCGTCTGTTACGCCGACAATGTAGACGCTTTCAAATTCGAGACCCTTTGATCTGTGTGCCGTCATGAGCGAAACTCTATTTTCAAATGTTTGCCGTTTTGAACGAGCAAGTTTACCACCATGGGTTTCGAGTGTATCGACGAAGTCAATAAAATCATCCATGCGAGCATCTTTCTTGGTCTCTACGAGTGTCTTTACAGAATTCAGCAAACTATCGAGTTTTTCGAGTGCTGAGAGGGACTCATCGAGTGACAATAAGTATGGAATAAAAAGTGAATCTCGAATAATAGTTTCGAGTGACGTAAGGAGCGATTTGTTCTTTGCGAGCTTTGCAAAATGCTCAAGCTGAAGATAAAAATCTTTTGCTTTCACGATATCACTTACTCCTGCTAATTCAAGATATGAGGTGCTACGCAAGATATCAAAGAGATTGAGTTTTTTGAGTTTCCGATACGAAAGAATACGATAGCAATCAAGAGGAGAGAGCCCAAATACATCAGTGAATAATAGTTTCGAAACTGATTCTTCATCTCCAAAATTGGATGCCGACCGCACCAGAAGCATCAGCTTGCTAATCTGTGGATCTTGCAAGATATCATCGTCAGAAAATATCGCAAATGGAATAGTAGTTCGTTCGAGAAAACGAATGAGCGCGATAGCATCGGCATTATCTCGATACAGTACCGCGATAGAGCGAGGCTCCACTCCATCAGATATCTTTTTTGCAATGTCTTCTGTGATAAAACGCATTTCTTCATCAGGATTTTGAAATCCATAGAGTTGCACTTTTTCTCCGAGTCCCTGACCTTTTGCAACGAGTTCTAAACGGAGAGACTTGTCCTCAAGTAGATTATTTCCAATAAGTGTATGTGCACTATCAAGGATCTTTTGTGTCGAACGATAATTATCTTTGAGTGTAATAAGTGTCGCATTAGGATATTTGCGTTTGAAATACAGAAAGTTTTCAAGACTCGCTCCTTGGAAACGATAAATGGCTTGCTTTTCATCTCCTACGATAAAAAGGTTGGGATTTTCATGAAATCCAGAGATGAGTTCGAGTATTGCATTCTGCGCATTGTTCGCATCTTGGTGTTCATCGGCTAGCACGTACTGATATTCTTCTTGGAGGATAAGAAGAAGATCGGCGTTACCCTGGAGCGCTTTGATGGTCTCGACGATCATATCTTCGAAGTCGTAGAGGTGGAGCTCCGCGAGCGCTTTTTCGTAAAGCTCGTATACCACTGCAAGTTCTTTGTTTTTCTCGATCTTTTTTTGCGCAGTTTTGTAAACTCCTTTCATCTCACCTTTGTACTTTCCTTTTTCATGATAGAGATCTTCCATCGCCATGAGTGATTTTTCTTCTTTTTCTACCAACTTTGTAAAATTTTTAGGACTAACATTTTCCCGCTTGAGAGATTTGATAGCCATGAGTGCAGGACGGACATAATGAAATATTTTGCCAAATGGCTTGATGACCTCGAAACTATTTCCTTCAAATATTGTCTCCAAAACTTTGAGCTGGAGAACTTCTGCAGCGTGGGATCCTCCGACTATTCTCGGAAAATATTCTGGATAACTTTCAATGATGGAATTGGCAAATCCATGGAATGTAAAAATATTCACTCGATAGGCAGCAGCACCAATGATACCGACGAGTTTTTGACGCATCGAATACACCCCTGATTCAGTAAAAGTGAGGGCCAAAATACTGTCAGGTGAGGTATCAGTCTTTTGCAGGATATTGGCTATGCGCAAGGTAAGAATGGAGGTCTTTCCAGTGCCTGGACCTGCGATGACCATAACCGGACCATCTATAGCGTCCACTGCCCTTTTCTGTTCAGAATTGAGGCCTTTGTAGGCCTTGGTAAAGCTTTCAGTAACCATATGAATACTATTGTAACAGAAGCAAAAAGAGAGCTAATTACTGAGGTTATATGTGGTATTGACAAATATATATAAATATTGTTATAATCCGCAAAGAGAAGTACCCTAACATCCCCCATCAAAGGAGTTCTTGTGTACAAAATCGGCCAGAAGGTTTGCTTGTGGGATCTAGAGTTCAGCTTCGAAAACCCTGCGGTCAGGGTTTCTCGAGAAGTGATCGTAACGATCATAGAGATAAAGACTGGGGCTCCTGGTGAATTTAGCCGCCAGCCTGTTTCCAGTCAAAGTCTCAGGGCCGTCGCAGAAGACGGCACAGAGTACGACAAACACTGGGAATCCTGGCCTGAGTCACAAACGAACACGTTCACAAGCCATTGGTCATTCCGCAGAGACAATGGTCAGTTCTGGACTCCTCGAGAGGCAATGCACGTATACAACGAGTTCAGTGATGCAAAGAAAAAGTATCCTGAACTGCAACTTGTTGGTATTGATGGGAAACTCATCAAACCTACAGGAGACGCTCTGGTGTACTGCGATAAGCATGACTCGTACGAGTACGAGTCAACTCAGTGGACACCCAACTGCTTCTGGTGTCGGCTTGATAAGCAGGACTTGGAAAGAGCGCAGGCGCTGTTGAGTGCGTGACGGTGTTTTACCAAAGGGGCGTTCCGCTAGCGGAACGCCCTCTTTTTTTTAACGATAATTCAATTTTAATTCATTAAGATTGTGAGCCGTAAAATACAAGTCGATTATAGCGACGCACCTGACCTTGGGGTGGTGTTGGATAAGTACTTACCCCTCCACCGCGAGTACCCTCAAATCGTATTGAGTCCCAAACAGCAGGAACTGTGTCGTTAGTATATTTCACATCACTTCGATCATTTGCGAGAGCACCATTTACCCACGTTTTCCATACACCATTTGATTGTCCGGGAGTATTCATCACCATATATACCTCTACGAGGTTCCATTCTCCTTTTGTAATTTTTGCAGCAGCATTCTGTGGTGCGAACCCTGTACCGGGAGTGACAACAAGTCCAAAACCAAAAGTTGACTCGAAACGTCCATCAATAGAAAGTGGGTTAAAATTAAGTGGAGATGATGTGGTATAGATACCACCTCCCTTTCCATCTGAAGTGGCAATACGCGGGTAGAAAAACTTTTCAGAATTAGAATGAACGGCATAATAGGATGGCACCCACATCATTAGTGAGAAATACATTCGCTTCCAATTCTGCCCAGAATAACCAGAAAGCTCAGCTCCAGTAACACCATTTCCATAATCATTCCCCGGATAGTTTGTTTGGAAAACATTCTGTCCGTATGGGGCAGTATTATCGGTCGCCATTTGCCCATCCCAGACCATGAGTAGCCGATCAGAGTTATAAACATTTTGTTGAAGTGGTACATCAAATCGGGTATCCACATACAAACTCATACCAACACCAGATGGAAAATTTGGTGTAAATGAAGATGTTGGTATATACGGTGGGGTGGGTGCTGAAACTGGTGGCACTGCAACAACAGGGGGTGCTGTGACCGTTGCAGGAGGATTGGACGGAGTTGATATTTGAACAGATGGAACATTCACAGAACACACCTTCACAACTCCAGGAGCTGGATCACCGAATGTTGAGTTGTCACAGAGA
>JBBQUO010000027.1:0-7212 GCA_038212375.1 Minisyncoccia bacterium | reverse complement strand
TACAAATACACCACTGTCTCTTGGGGCGAAGACGGCTCTCGTGGAAGAGTATCTGTGGAAGTTTCCGTAAATAACAGCGAAAAATACGCACGCTTCATCTACACGCAAACAGACAATAGTAGTGGAAAAAAGAAGGACTTTGACTATAAGGTCCCTCTGGTCGAAACACCCTGCCATCTTGGTGGTACTCGCTATTGGTTCAAATGTTTTCTATTCAAAAAGGGTCAATACTGTGGTCGCCGTGTCGGTGTTCTCTACAAAGACGGTGACTGGTTCGGATGCCGTCATTGCTACGAACTTACGTACAGCTCAAGGAAAGTAAATAAGCGATACAAAATGTACCCAATGTTTCGAGTGCTCGAACTCGATGGAAAGATAGAAAAGCTTGAAGAAAAAGCCAAGCGATATACCTACAGAGGAAGACCTACCAAAAAACGGCAAAAGCTTGAGAAATTGTATTCGCAAACACTCAACAATTATCGTGATTTTGAGAGTGCCGAAAAGGGTCTGATTTCAGATAAAAAAGGTCGAAGATTTCGCTAAAAAAAGTTATAATGAATGAGCTACACACAAATGAATACGGACCACGTGAGCTTTTGTGTAGCAACAGTTCAAATAAAATCCTCTCTAAAGAAACACTTGAAGCTCTTGAAGAGCTTGGCGATGTCTTGAGGGTTATCCATAAGAGGATAGTATTTGAAGGATATGAAATTGTGAATGGTGTCATTCGCAAGAAAACAGCCAGAGATGTAAATGTATATGAAAAAGTTTAGTCCCAAAACAGAAAAAGATTTGATTGCTGAAATAATTAGCGGAAAATACCGTGACCATTATTTGATATATAACCGCAAAAGTACTGATGAGGCAGATAATCAAAAGAACTCTATTTCATATCAAAAGTCGGAGAACGCTCGACACGCTTATCGAGAAAAACTTTCAATAGCTCCGATAACTATTAAAGGGTTCTCTGCTGACGGTATTATCTCTGAAAAGCACTCTGGCTTTACTGAAGACAATGACATAACTATCACTGAAGACGGCTTGGTCCAATACCGTATTGATAGACCGAAGTTTCAGAAGATGCTTCAGTTTGTAAGCCAAGGATATTTCAAGGGTATTATATGTCTTTGCTGGGACCGTATCAGTCGAAACAAAGGTGACGACACTCTTGTGAGAAAATTGATGCGTAAAGGTATTGATTTTCGTTTTGTATATGCAAAGTATGAAAAGACAAGCTCTGGTGCTTTGCATATGGACATTGATGGTATGTTCTCACAACACCACTCACGAGTGACGAGCGAGAAAGTCACCATCACGATAAGAAACTCAAGAGAGAAAGGTATTTGCACGTATCGTGCCCCTATCGGCTATCTCAACTTGGGTGAAATGGAACACAAACCTTTTGACCCAGAGCGTGCCCCCATAATCAAACAGATGTATGAATACTATGCCACTGGCGATTGGAGCCTCTCTGATATTGCTCGATATGCCACTGAGCAAGGCTTCGTAACGGTCCCTATGAGACGAAGAAGGACTAAAGAAGAGATGCTCGCTGAAGAGGATGAGTTTAAGGAAATCGAAAAGACCTCACGTCCTGTGACAGAAAATCACATCAGTAGAATACTCACCAACCCTTTTTATACTGGCAAGGTTCTCAATTCAGAGCGTAAATATATACCGAGCAACAGTCACGAAGCTATCGTAAGTGAAAAGCTCTTTAATGACGTTCAAACGGTCTTGAAAAAGAAAAAGACGAGTATTCACTATACAGAAAAGCTCGACCAGCCACTTCGAGGTGTCGTACGTTGTGAACATTGTGAACGTGTATACACACCCTACACAAAGAAAGGTATCCAATACTATAACGCTCGATGTGTGAAGGGTTGTTCAAATACCCTCAAGAACTTCAATTTTGATTTCATAGAAGAGAAAATCGGTGGTCTTATTTCTGGTCTCCATTTTACTGATGAAGAAATCGAGCAAATGGATGCTCGTGCAGGTACGGAAATTGCCTTACTTGAAGAAAAACGACACAAGACACTGGACCAAACAGAGCGAAAGAAGAAAAAGATACGTGAAGACCTAGCATACCTACGCTCAAACAAAATACCTCTTTTGAAGTCTGGAGTATACACACCAGAAAGTTATGTTGCCGAAGAAACAAAACTTAGTAGTGATTTGCTTGCACTTCAAAATGACGAACAAATTTCTGACATCGCTATGCACGAAACAATGAAGGAGGTTCAAAAACTTTCAGAACTCGTAAAAAACGTTGCACCTTATTACCAATTCGCAAAACCACACGAAAAGGAGCGGATTGTCCGTATAATCTTTTCAGAACTTTCAGTTTCCCAAAATACGTTGAATTATAAGTGCAAAAAAGGATTTGAGTGCTTTGAAAATCGCTTTCTTGCTATTTGTGACCCTACAGAGAATCGAACTCTGATTTAAGCCTTGAAAAGGCTTCGTCCTAACCGTTAGACGATAGGGCCATGTGACAAGGGAAAATATAACACTTTTTGTAAAAAAATCAAAAAACTGGTAGATTTTGCTTCACGGAAAAGTGGCTGAATGAAAGAAATAAAAAATGCTTTTTATTTCTTCCGAGCGAAGCGAGGTGGGCAATCCGAAGCCATTTTTCCTGTAGGTCAAGATTCGAAGTATATTTTGGAAAAGTGGCTGAGTGGTTGAAAGCACTGGTTTCGAAAACCAGCAAAGGCGAAAGCCTTTCGAGAGTTCGAATCTCTCCTTTTCCGCAAAAAAATATCCCCTCAGGAAATTTGAGGGGATATTGTGTTTCAATTCGCTTAATCCAAAACGAGAGGGATTAGTTGATCAGAGTCAGATCTCCCAAAGAAGACTTGAATTCCCTTCTGGACCTACTGAACAGAAAATCTATTTCCTCTCGCGCCTGTGCTGTGGTTGCCTGGCGAAACCCTTGGACCTCCTTATTCTTATCGCATGGAGGAGTGAATGTAGTGGTCGCAAGTCTTTTGAACAAAACGTGATCGGTAAATGCTTTGTCACCAGACATATAGTCTCTCCTATTATTGAATGTAGTGTTGCAACTATGGAGTTGTGCTCCACATTCCAAACCTCTGATGCGCTTTACCGACTTGAAGAACTAAATCTGCGACCGAAAGTACCTCAGCTCTTCGTGACGCTTCGATCAGTGGTTTTACATCCTGTCGTACCTCATGAAGGGCTTGTTCATATGCTTCTCTCCCCCTCGAATCTATTGCTGTTGGGGAAAGAAATTTTGAACTTGCAATCGCAAGAAAAAATGCTTTTCTTTGATCGGCAATCTCTGGGATATCAGTCATACAAGCTCCGGTTATGATCCAAGTAAATCCTAACAAATACTTCCAAAGATCACTAGTTTTAAAATTTGAAAAAAGTTCAAAAATACTTATACTTGCTAAGTGTTTAGGGGCGGTTAGCTCAGTTGGTAGAGCGTTACATTGACGTTGTAAATGTCAGAGGTTCGAATCCTCTACCGCCCACAAAATGAAAATCCTCAGTATCGAAACATCTTGCGATGAAACTGCTGTTTCTCTTATCGAAGCAACTGGCACTCTCCTTAAACCAACATTCAAACTTCTTGGTAATTCGCTCTACTCTCAGGTTGCACTCCATGCAGAGTTCGGAGGGGTTTTACCAAACCTCGCAAAGCGTGAGCACGGAAAAAACCTTGTTCCACTTTTACTACAAACACTCACAGAGGCAAAATTTCTTGTGCCTAACAAGAAGGCAAACTCATCCTTTAATACAAAAGCAATAGAAAAAATTCTCGCCCGAGAACCTGAACTTTTAACTCTTTTTCTAGAACACATACCAAACTTTTCAATGCCAAAGATAGATGCAGTAGCGGTCACCGCAGGACCAGGACTCGAACCAGCATTATGGGTTGGCATCAGCTTTGCGGAAGCTCTCGGTAAAGCCTGGAATATCCCTGTGGTCCCGATAAATCACATGGAGGGTCATATTGTCTCTACCTTATTTCAAAATAACACCAACAAGCAAGCAACTAAAAGTTCATTTCAGTTTCCCATTCTTGCGCTACTTATTTCGGGTGGTCATACTGAGCTTGTATTTAGCGACAAACCACTTTCTTATAAAAAAATTGGTGCTACTCGTGACGATGCTCTCGGAGAGTGTTACGACAAAGTAGCCCGTATGATGAAACTTCCCTACCCTGGTGGACCAGAAGTTTCTAAGCTCGCTAAAGCAGCTCGAGAAAGTGGATACGCTAAGGTGAAGTGGAACCTACCGAGACCAATGATCTACACCAAGGATTTTGACTTCTCTTTTTCTGGACTTAAAACAGCGGTACTGTACAAAATTCGTGATCATGGAACACTGACCGCAAAAGACAAACGCGAATTATCAAAGGAATTTGAAGATGCTGTGACCGACGTTCTTATGAGCAAAACGCGAAAGGCGATTGCAGATTACAAACCGAAAAACCTCGTCATCGCTGGCGGTGTCATTGCAAATCCATTCATTCGAGAAGCATTCAAAGAACTCGCAGAAGAAGAGACTATTTCCCTCTCTATACCGCAGACAGAGCTTGCGACTGACAATGCAGTTATGATTGGTATGGCAGGGTTTCTCCGCATCAGATCGAAGCCATCAATTCTTTCATCAAAAAAGCATATCGTTGCGCGTGGCAACGATATGCTTTTTTGAGATTATTAGTTATTTAATTTCAGGAGTTGTAACTGTGTAGTCTACCGGTGCCTCGTCTCCACGAATTTCAGTGAGAGATTCTGGAAGCCCCGCGATGTGGGCCATTTCGGTTGGCATCTCAACATGAGGGACATAATAGTGCTCCTCTGCTTGCACGACTGGAGTTTGAGATGTGATCGCAGATGGAGTCTCAAAAAATTCAAGGTGTGGCTTTTCATCACGCTGTATTAGTGTCCACAAAAGCCATGCGGCAATGCCTACCATAACGAGAAGAAGTGGAAGAATAATAACGTAATACTTGAGAGCGAAACAGAGTGCTATCGCAAGAATATATCCGAAGATATTTATAAACGATCTACGTACACTGATAGTCTCTTCAGAATAGATTCCCTGCGCTATAAGCTTACGTGCGTACGCTTCACTGAGTGCATATATTCCACCGATGATGAGAATGAATGTGATAATCGCTTCGAATGATCGAGCAAGACCCTTTGGTCCAGCAAAGATCGCAGCTGCAACGTATCTAAGATTTTTATTTCCAAATACTCCAGTATTGTTCTGTTCACCGTGAGCAAATGAATTGATCAAACCATTGATAGAAGCAAGTGCACTTGATGCGGTATTTCCGATAGCAACGGTACCATTTACTCCTATAGTCTGGTTTATTGCATCTGCTGGTAGTGAGATACCGTGCTCCTTGAGTCCTTGCATGAAGGCATTGAAGTCTGCAATTTCCTGAGCTTGGCTTCCATTGATTGGGAATGCCTTCTGACAGTATATTTCGTTTACTTTTTTCTTAGTCAAGATATACACATATCCTGTTGACTCACCCTGTGCGTATCCCCATGGAGTAAGGATGTCTGGCTGATACTGAACCTGGAATGAAGATACCGCGTCAAACGTAGCCTGATCGAATACTCCAGTAACCTGAAGATCGGTGAATCCGACGAGATACTTGAGGAATACCTGAAGTTTTGTAACTTCGATAGGATCATTGTTCCATCCGATATGGAGATAGTCTTTAAGGTATTCACAACTAGTTGAACCACTGAGTACCAAAGGTACATTGTGTCGTGAGCCAGAACGGGAACCGCCTCCTCCCCCTCCTCCGCCACCACCTCCTGGTGGAGTTTCTGCTGGTGGTGTTACTACGACAGGAGTAATGGTAACCGTTGCAGTAGATGTGGCTGAGAGCGCTCCGTTTGTACAGTTGATCGTGTATGAAGTAGTACTACTTACAAGCACATCCTGACTTCCAGAAGTAGAAGTTGCGGTTGTCCATGGAGCAGTACAGATGGTAGCGTTACTAGAGATCCAACTCAGTGTAGATGTACCGGTCGTAGAAAGAGTTGCTGGGTTTGCAGATAGAGTTACTGAGATCGTAGGAGTTCCGCCGCCGCCAGTATTTACCGTAACAGTTGTAGTTGCAGAAACGTTTCCATTTTGACCTCCACAATTAATTACATATTGAGTAGTGTTTGTTGGAGAAACAATAGCAGTTCCTGAAGTAGAAGTTGCAATTGTCCATGATGCACTACAGAAAGAAGTGTTTGTTGAATTCCATGTGAGAGTTGATGTTGCACCGGCGTCGATAGTAGTTGGATTTGCAGAAAGAGTTACTGAAGGGACGAGTACCACGATTGGGGTTACTGTAACAGTAGCAGTAGATGTTGCTGAGAGAGTCCCGTTTACACAATTGATTGTGTAGGTAGTTGTAGTTGCAACGAAGATATCTTTAGAACCAGATGTTGAAGTTGCAGTAGTCCAAGGAGCTGAACATGAAGTTGCGTTTGATGAGATCCAAGTGAGGGTTGATGTTGCTGCACCAGTGAGTGTAGAAGGGTTCGCTGAAAGCGTTACTGAGATTGCTGGGGTTCCTCCACCTCCTCCGGTGTTTACAGTGACAGTGGTTGTCGCTGAAACGTTTCCATACTGACCTCCACAATTAATTACATATTGAGTTGTGTTTGCTGGAGAGACTACAAATGTTCCTGATGTTGAAGTAGAAGTAGTCCATGGTGCACTACAGAAAGAAGTGTTTACTGAGTTCCAAGAAAGCGTAGAAGATCCACCTGCATTTATTACTGTAGGATTTGCTGAAAGAGTTACGGCTGGGGTCGGAGTTGGAATGATTACTACTGGATTTACTGTTACGGTTGCTGTTGAAGTCGCTGAAAGTGCACCGTTTACACAATTGATTGAATATACTGTTGTAGTTGATACAAAAACATCCTGACTTCCTGACGTTGAAGTTGCAGTAGTCCAAGGAGCTGAACATGAAGTTGCGTTTGATGAGATCCAAGTGAGGGTTGATGTTGCTGCACCAGTGAGTGTAGAAGGGTTCGCTGAAAGCGTTACTGTTGGAGATAGCTGTGCTGCCCGAGACACCACAACACTGTCAGTAATCTGTCCTGAAACACCCTGACAAGTAATGGTGAAAGTCTTACTCTGTCCTGCTGCTGGATAAAATGCGTGTGATGGATCAATAGTTCCAAGTGAGCCGTTTGAGTTTACTCCTGAAAC
>JBBQUO010000026.1:0-8208 GCA_038212375.1 Minisyncoccia bacterium | reverse complement strand
AGCGATAACAAACACATCTTTAGTACACATATGCTCGAGAATTTCTTTTTCAAAATCAATCTCAGAAGTTGTATCAAGATCGATTAGTGAGGTAAAACACAAGTCATACCGAGGATTATTGTTCACCTCTTCACGAAGCTCTTGCATTTCTCTGCCGCTACCGATTAGTACAGCATTTTCTTTTGTACCTTTTTCTAGAGATGGAAAAATCTGAAGTCTCCAGAGAATAATAAGAATGAATGAGAGTACGAGATCAAGAAAAAGATTAGTCTTTGGAGTAATTCCGAAATATGGAATGAAGTAGAAAAACAGAACTGCAAGAAGTGAGTTGGCAATTTCAGCATTCAAAATAATACCGCCGATACGTGACTTCAATATGAGAGTATGTTTTTCATACAGTCCCGCGATAAAAAAGAAACCGATCCAGATGATAAATAATACGGTAAAGGGTGGCACGTGGAGTAATACGAGTTCGTTGTTTGGAATTTCTAGATATCTCAAGCAAAGCATGAGATAGAGCGCAATGTAAAAAACCAGAAGATCTCCGACAAGGAGCACGAGTGATTCTTTTTTATTCAGAGGTGTCATATTGGGCTAATACTATAGAAAATAAGGGTTTTTTCAACTAAGAAGTTCGTTGCCCACTTGGCTCATGAAAGATACAATGTCTAGTATGAACATACAAAACATGGTATCTCTCGATAAGGCAATCATCGAATTTCTTCGAAAAATTAGTATGCCGATCGCACATACTGCGATTTTTATCGTCTTTTTTTGGTTTGGGATACTAAAAGTGTTTGGTACAAGTCCTGCTAATCCCCTTGTATCTGATCTCCTACATAAGACCCTTCCGTTTATTACGTTCGATCAATTTATTGTCTTATTTGGAATATACGAAATGATTATTGGTATTACTTTTTTGATTCCAAATCTAGAACGACTAGCGATCGCACTCCTTATCCCTCACATGCTCATGACTACCCTTCCGCTCTTTTTTCTTAGTGCATCAACTTGGCAAGCTCCATTTGTACCAACTCTTGAGGGTCAGTATATTATTAAGAACGTTGTCATTGTCGCTCTTGCTATTGCGGTGGCATCGCATCTTAAACCGATGCACGAGGATCATAAAAATGGGTAAGGAAGGATAGCAGATAATAGCTGAGTATAGTAACTTTAAACTTAGTGAATATTCGAAAAAAAGTTTTATATGTCATCACAAAAGGTAACTTCGGCGGTGCCCAACGCTATATATTTGATCTTGCAACTCATCTGCCAAAAGACCAGTTTGATCCTGTAGTTGTGTTTGGTGAAGGATCTTCACTTGGAGAAAAGTTGAATTCGGCTGGCATTCGGAATATCTTCATACCCAATCTCAAGCGTGATATTGGTCCTCTATCTGACTTTCTTGCGCTGATTTCGCTTATTCGTATTCTCCACAAGGAGCATCCTGATGTTGTTCACCTCAATAGCTCAAAGGCAGGAATCTTGGGAATTCTCGCAGTCAGTGTTATTAAGCTCATATCTAAAAGCTATCCGCTAAAAACTATCTTCACCGGACACGGCTGGGCAACGAATGAAGACAGATCGTTTTTGGTAAAAATGCTATTTTTCAAAGTGTATTGGTGGATCATAATTCTTTCTGATAAAACCATTGCAGTATCGAGGCGTACTGCAGATCAAATAAACTGGATGCCGTTTCTTAAGAAGAAGATTACTGTTATGTATAACGGGGTTGAAGTATTCCCTTTAATTCCACAAAGCGAAGCGAGAAAAGTTCTCGCACCAAATCTCGATCGTAAAATCTGGATAGGAACTCTATCTGAACTTCATACCGTAAAAGGGATCGATTTATTACTCAAGGCATTTGCAGTCTTAGCGCCACAGTATGTAGATGTGGGGCTGGTCATTGTAGGAAGTGGTGATGAAAAAGAACACCTTGCCCTGCTAGCAGAAGAACTTTCTATTTCAGATCGCGTTGTTTTTACAGGTTTTATCCCAGATGCAAAAAGATATTTGAATGCATTAGATATATTTACACTCACCTCACGAAGCGAAGCGTTTCCCTATGCACTCCTCGAAGCTGGTCTTGCAAATCTTCCTGTTGTTGCAAGTTGGGTAGGAGGGATTCCAGAAATTATCACAAACGAAGAATCGGGTCTTCTGATTGATCCTGAAAAAACTGATATTCTTAGCCACGCTTTAGATCGTTTGGTTACAAACACCGAGTTACGCAGAGACCTTGGGACAAGACTCGGAGAAGAAGTTCGTACCGAATTTAATCTTGAAACAATGATGGAAAGATACTTGCGAATCATTGTATAGTGTGGCAGTATAGCCTGAGGTTATTTGTTCTTTTCCCTAGCAAGGATGCCCCAATGAATATCGTAAGCGAAGAGATCTGTGTGTGCAGCTGTCACTGCGGAGGGAAAATGATGCATGTTCGTCCATGTTGCGCGACATGTAGTAAGTGCAAAAGAAACATCAAATTTCGATACATACAAATGCACCAAGAAAACTGCACCTCAATGTGCGAATCAATCCCTGAGACTAGTTAGTCTTAGGGATTTTCTTTAAAAAAATTAAGTTTGGTGTTATAAATCAATACCTGATATTTCATGATATCCACTCGATCGCTCTACCGGTCTTGCATACCTGCGCATCCCCATAAGTATTCCGAGACCAAGAAACTCAGTGACCAAATGACTCCCACCATAGCTCATAAGTGGTACCGTAGTTCCCGTAACAGGAAGGAGTCCAATATTCATTCCAATATGAATGATAATGTGGACGATAAACAATATAGCAATACCAAGACCAAATAGTGTCTCAAAATTACTAGCACCACGAAATGCATTTACAAGGATTCTCCATATCAAAATTCCATAGAGAATAAACAGAAGTGCAGCACCGACAAATCCCCATTCTTCAGCAAATGCTGCAAAAATAAAATCAGTCTGATACTCTGGAAGAAATTGGAGTTTTGACTGAGTTCCGTACCCTACTCCCTTCCCAAGTATTCTTCCGGAACCTACTGCAATTGTAGATTGATATGCGTTATAACCCGTACCTCTGATATCGGTAAGAGGATGGATAAAATTCATAATACGCTCTTTTTGATATACCTTGAATACAAAACCCCACAAAAAGACAAACGAAATAAGCCCTACCGCAAACACTGCAAGTAAATGTTTTTTGGAAATTCCCGAAACGAGCACCATCCCAAACCAAACTCCAAAAAGAATGACCGCGGATCCAAAGTCTGGTTGTAAGAGTACGAGAAGAAATAGTACAAATGCATATGCACCAGATACCAAAATGTGACGGATATGAGCGATCTCAACATGCCTTCGCGAAAAATATTTTGAAAGGATAATAATAAGCACGAGCTTCACTGGGTCTGAAGGTTGAAAAGAAAATCCTCCAAAACTAAACCAGCTCTGGGCTCCTTTTGCGACATGCCCTAATATAAAAAGTAAGCTGAGTACCGCACACGAACCAACAAAAAGTGTCGTCACTACTTTTGTAGTTCTCAAAAAATGCCAGTCTATGACACTCGCACAGAGAAATACTAAAAAGGAAATCATGAGCCATACAAACTGTCTTTCAAAATGATAGCTTTGCCCTAAAAAAGAATTCATCGTCACAAGACCTGCAGCTGAAATGAGTAGTGTTGAAATAAGCAGCACAAAATCCACATGCTGAAAGGATGTGCTTTTTGACCCAATATGTTTGAGAACCCGAGAAAAAGATTCTGGCATGGAGCTATTCTACCTTATGAGGATAAGGAGCACTACTGAACCTTAGTTGGCCTGATTAGAGGCCTATAGTATAAGGAAACAATCTTGGAATAATCTCAATCGATGCGGGTTTTTTGGTACAAATTTTTGTGGCAATTCTAGTATAAATATCAACGAGCTGATCTGCGCTTGGAGCAAGATAAAAATCATCAGAAGCTGATGCCAGAGAACGTAAAAAGTTTTGATTCACATCCTTTCCAAGGCCAATCGTAAAAATATGGATACCAGCGGTTTTCATCTGCTCACCCACCATGAGAGCCGAAGTTTCTGGATACGAAGCATCTCCTTTTTTCTCTGGAAGATTCGCTACTCCATCAGTGAGAAGTACGAGAACGCCTTGTGTGTCAGTTTTATGTCTCGGTGAAGAAAACTCTAACGACGATTTCATGAGAGCATCGGTAATGTTTGTACTCTGTACACCATCACTAAGAATTGAGATATCACCAATCGCAGCAGTAATATCATGAAGATTTTCGGTAAGTCCCGCATGTGTTGAAGTAGCACTTGTAGCAAAACTAATAAGGCCTGCTTCGTCATTTTTATTAAGCTGATTCACAAAAAAGATTCCGGCATTTTTAACATCCGTCAGTGGTTGTGGAGGATTTTGTCCAAGAGAGGCCATAGATCCCGACCTATCAATAGCAAGCATCGCATCAACTGGAGAAGAGCAGGACTCGGAGTCCGTCACAAATGGTGCTGGCCAAGTAAACACAATGTCCTTACTTCTTCCAGGACTAAGCGAATCAAGGTAGGTCCGTGAAGCACCGATCGCATTTCCTGATCCATCATATACGATTGTAGTGAAATCAATATTAGAAACACGACTAAGTGAATTATTTTGCACAGTGGCTTCAACTCTCGGTGTAGTAGATGTAGAAATAAGGGCCTTACTTGTTACGTCGATTGCAGGGTCTATTGTAGTATTGCGAACCCAAATCAAATTATTAGCAAATTGAAATGTTGCTCTTATTGGAATGCGCGCACCAGTATCGACGTTTGGTTCGAACACAGCAAAGTTTCCTCCCTTTGGAATATAGGTTTCCCCTTTTCGCTCAGTGATGAGTCCATCACGATCATACAGCGTAAATGTATATGGTGCGTGATACACCTCTCCTGCAACATTAGGATTCTCTAAATAGGCAAGTACCGAATACGACGAAGTAGATACACGAAATACTCGAGGATCCCAGCGTGATATTGGTTGAGCTATTTCTGCACTGCAGAGAAGTTTGCACGCTCCGCCGCAATCAATTCCCGACTCAGCACCATTTTTTGCTCCATCAAAACACGTAGGTGCTTTGTAAATAAATATAAAAAAAGGTACCACCACAAATAATATTGCCGCGAGTATGATAGCGCTGACATATTGGAGCTTACGTTTGGTGGCCCAGTCCATGATGGTTAAATTTTAGCATAAAAAATTATGACAAAATTTTATATAAACAAAAAGCCCCAGTACTGCAGGCTTTCTGCAGTACTGGGCTATTACCTTCTCTTGATTACTTTTTTGTACAAACTCGATACATCCCTCCATGCTGAATAGGCATTGATCTTTTCTATCTTACCTTTAGCAGTCATCGTATCAAGGAAAACATCGAAGCGATTTCTCGCTCTGCGATCAACGTACCCCAAGTATCGGAATCCTACTCCCCGATACTCACAAAGAATGCCGTTGGATGTTGACTCACACCACACCTTATCCAATTGAGGAAGAATGAAGCCATACTGCTTGTGCAACGCAAGCACAAATGCTTTTTTGTAGCTCGACGCAAAACTTGTGCTCATCCTGCTCTCCTAGGGTTTGTGTGTGCCGGTCTCTGAAAAAATTATATCACACATTATATATAAAAGTCAAGCATCAGAAAAGCCCTACAAATAAGGCTTTCTGAGATTTTCTCGTTCAATACTATGTTCTGGCGACTAGCTACTTTGTCACAAGTATTTTTCTGCTGAAAAATCTCGCGACCCCGTCTTGGCACGTCTACCTCAGACTTTGAACTTTGGGACCCAACCCAAAGTTCAACCCATAGGAGTGAAAAGTAAACGCTTGGAGCTTCGAAAAACCTTGAATATTCTGTACTCAGAATGTGAGAGGTGTACAGCTTCTGTAAGAAGTCATCACCTCAACAGAGTGAGAAATTGAAAATTTTGCAAGACTTTTGATAGTTTTTATGAGCCAAAAGAAATAAAAACAGAAAAAGTATACAGAATCTGTAAGATTTAACTTCGGTGTTCGGAATGAGTTGAAACTCTCTGGGAGAATTTCAGAGATGGGGACAGGCAGCCGAGTCGGGGTCGCACAAAAATTCAGCAGGATTTTATGAGTGACTCGGTATGATCTGCACAAAAAAGCACCCTACTAGAGTGCTTTTTTTAGATTGAACGCTTAGTCCTGGCGACTAGCTACTTTCCCCCATAGGAGTATCATCGCCTCAACAGAGCTTAACTTCGGTGTTCGGAATGAGAACCGGTGTGACCTCTGCGACGAATCACCAAGACTAAATTTTCAATCGAGCTAACTATACCAAAGACTGTGAAGTGGTGGCAACAAAAGTTGCCGGTAAAAGAACAAAAGTGAAGTTAAAACTACACGGAACTGGAAGGACTCGAACCTCCAACCCCTCTCAAAAGAGAGTGCTCTAACCAATTGAGCTACAGCCCCACACACTAAACACTTCAAACAGAGAGTTGGACTCGAACCAACAACTACCAGATTATGAATCTGGTGCTCTATCATTGAGCTATCCCCTTGAAGACCACTTCACAGCCTTTGATTGTTCAAACAACAAACTAGTAAACACTATGGAATAAATTCCATATAACAGGATGAAGCATTTTCATCACACGAATGTAATGAGCGATTTTCAAATTTCCTAATAGAAATCGGGGAATTAGTACTCCTCGGCTGAAACGATTGCTCGCCTTACACCTAGAGCCTATCAACGTAATCATCTCTTACGGCCCTCAAACGAATTCTCATCTTGAAGCTGGCTTCCCTCTTAGATGCTTTCAGAGGTTATCCAAACCGAACTTAGCTACAGAGCAGTGCCCTTGGCAGGAACAGCTCTCACACCAGAGGTTCGTTCACTCCGGTCCTCTCGTACTAGGAGCAAACCTTCTCAAAATTCCACGCCTGCAGTAGATAGGAGACCAACCTGTCTCACGCATGTATATCTCATCTTAAGTGATGGATTTGTCACGAATTACTTCGTGCATTGGACTATAGCTTCACTAAGGCTTACGCCATAGCTGTTAACGTTTAGTCTCTACGGGTGCTATGCAAGCACAATCACTTTCGCAATTGTCACTCAGTAGCTTCCCTCGGTATAGCCCAGACATCAATCTGGATTCCACCGAAATTAGTTAACTTGTCCCAACTCTCATTTCTGAGTGTCAGGCCGCCGTGATCTTTTCTTTGGTTGTATTAACAGTCGAATCACTTCAATTCCTCTGAGGATTCAGACGGTCCATGTCACAACTATTTTGTGATCTGAACGGTCTGAACCCAGCTCGCGTAAGATTTTAATTGGCGAACAGCCAAACCCTTGGGAGCTTCTTCACCCCCAGGATATCTTGAGCCGACATCGAGGTGCCGAACTCCGCCGTCGCTATGGACGCTTAGGCGGAACTAGCCTGTTATCCCCAGGGTAGCTTTTATCCGATAATCTCCGGCCGCGTCTAATGCGGACCGTCGGTTCACTATGTTCTGCTTTCGCATCTGTTTGACATGTACGTCTCACAGTTAAGCCAGCTTATGCCATTGCACTATCGGCACGGTTTCCATTCGCGCCTAGCTGACCTTAATAAACTCCTCCGTTACTTTTTAGGAGGATAGCGCCCCACTAAAACTGCCCGCCAGATACTGTCTCTTCGCGTTTTTGCCGCGAGGGTTAGAAAACACATTCAACAAAATGGCTATTTCACTGACGACTCCACGGTACCCGAAAGCCCGCTTCAAAGTCTCACCACTATGCTACGTATGCAAAACGTATTTTCAATATCAAGTTGCAGTAAAGCTCCTGGGGTCTTTTCGTCTAACTGCAGGTAACCGGCATCTTCACCGGTATTGTATTTTCACCGAGCGGATCCCCGAGACAGTTCTCCAGTCATTACACCATTCGTGCGCGTCGGAACTTCATGTTCCTTCCACTGTTTCTAGTGGCACTGACTATATCTTCATCTAATGAATTTCATCATCATCTCTTTAGTATATTTTCTTTTTCCTCCGGGGTTCATGGAGAATGCAATATGCATAATCTCTTGTAACCCTTTTGAAGTTTTATGCTTTTCTTTGCTCATCATCAAACAAATTTTCCTGAATTTCAGAAAATCATTTTGTTTTGAAGAAAGCAAAGGATGGTCTGCAAAGTGCGGAATAATCTTTTGTAAAAGATCACTCAAGCTTCTCACT
>JBBQUO010000025.1:0-8768 GCA_038212375.1 Minisyncoccia bacterium | reverse complement strand
AGTTGAGCCCAAGTCAGATAACGCACGGGATATATGCTGCTTGATTTCGTCGCCCGCTTTCGCAAGAGACATATCAATTTGCTTTTCGAGCACTTGATCGGCATTTTTTGTTTGAAACAAGTGCAAGTACGACTGAGCAATGTCTTGACCTACAGAAAGATCGTTCATGATAGAACGGTAGATAAAATTTCTTCCTTGGGGAAATGAAAGCGATCTCTCGATACAACCATTTCTAATAAGGGAAAAATCCATAGACTCACCAGCAGCATCTATAAGAATGTAATTGTGACTTACAGGAAAAAGTTTTCTAATTGTAGAAAAAAATACAAGTGGAAAAGTGTGGAACTTAATACTTTCTGTGTGAAGAAGCTCACGAATCACTTTTTCAGTTTTTACCAAAATATCCTCTCGAACTAAACTCATATAGAGAGAGATATCTGCTTGTTTTGCATTTTTTTCATACGGATTTTTTGTTTCGTATCCATTGAGAAGTACTTTGAGCATTTCTCTCTCGATCATTCGAATATCCTTATTTTGCAAAAGCTTATAAATACCCGAAAGAGCTTCGTTTTCAAATTTCTTTTCTTCAGCAATTATTGAACCAGAAATAAGCTCTTCACTTAAAATAAATTCACTATCATTCTGAATACTTACACTCGATGACTTTGCGCAATACCATGGAGATGAGAATACAACGAATGCGCTGGTAACTTTTTCCTCTTTTGTGCCCTTTGCATGGATTGCAGTAAGACCTTCTGTGCTTATGGTAACAATCGCCTGATGCAAAAAGTCAGTCATAAGCGACTCAAGATTATCTTGATTTGGCTTTTCGGATATTACAATTGGAACACTGGTTGTATAGAGAATTTTCGGTTTATCTTTTTTTGAGAATAAAAAAAGACCAGCTGAGACAGTGGCACTACCTACATCACAAATGAGACAAAGATTTTCTTCATTCGATTTCCACATGCACATAATTATACACGAGAATTAGAGAAGTATTGCTTTGATGCGACGCACACCAGCAGAAACAGCCTCTTCTTTTTGGATTTTGAAAGTTCCAAGCTCTGAAGTACGAGAAACATGAGGTCCTCCGCAAAATTCTTTTGAAATAGAGTTTCCATCTTTGTCTTCGATAAAGTACACCGATACAACATCAGGATATTTTGCTCCAAACTCCATTTCAGCATCAATCTTCTCTGCTTCAGCAAGCGGCATCTCCTTTCTCACAATAGATAAATCTGATTGGATTTTTTCATTGACCCAATGTTCCACTTTCTGTTTTTCTTCATCAGTAAGTTTGTGATCGCAGAGAAAATCCATCCGAAGTCTTTCTTCAGTAATGTTACTTCCTCTCTGTTTTATAATCGGATCAACCACAGCTTGAAGTGCGGCAAGGAGAAGGTGGTGCGCAGTATGGAGCTTAATAGTCTTGTCGTTATGATTTGCGAGTCCACCTTTAAACATACCCGCAGAAGATGTTTGTGAGAGCTTTTGATGCTCCGTCATTTTTTTATTAAAGTCCTCCATATCAATTTCAATTTCCTTTTCTCTCGCTAATTCTTGAGTAATTTCAATAGGAAATCCATATGTTGTAGCAAGAATAAAAGGATCTTCACCTTTTTCAAATTGTTTTAGCCCAGAATCCAGTGTTAAAGAGAAATTTTCAATTTCTTTTGTAAATACTTCATGTTGATTAACGGAATTTATTCGCAATTCTGGGTATATAGATTCATACTGCTTTGCAAAAGTTTCTCGAATGCCCACAAGAATAGATTTAGATAATCCTATTTTTTTTGCTTGAACAAAAGATCTGCGTATAAGCTTTCTTAATATGTACCCTCTATCTTTATTTGAAGGTATAACCCCATCTCCAATCAAAAGAGTTGCAGTTCTTATATGGTCAGCTACTATTCTTTTCGCTCTCAAATTATTTTCGGTAGCATTTACGTTAATATATATCATTACAGAAGCGAATAAATCTGTATCGTACGCGGTTTGTACACCTTTCATGACAGCGCTCATGCGCTCGAGACCTGCTCCAGTGTCTACGTTTTTCTGGGTAAGTTTCCCAATTACCTTCCCATCTTTCTTCTCGTATTCCATAAACACGTCATTCCAAATCTCGATTACTTGTTCATCTTTGATAGCTTGTAAAAATTGATCATGAGAAAGATCTCCGACAGTACCTGTCATGTCATAAAACATTTCACTACATGGACCGCACGGACCGTTGTCTCCTGGACTCCACCAGTTATCTTCTGCGGGAAGAAAATAGATTCGGTTTGCAAGAATCCCTTGTTTCATCCAAACATCAGTAGATTCAGTATCCTTTGGAGCATTTTCATCTCCCGCAAAGACTGTAATATAAAGTCTTGAAACATCAAGCCCAAGTCCTTCTTCTTTTGAAGTAAGAAACTCATAACTCCATGGGATTGCCTCTGCCTTAAAATAGTCACCCAAAGACCAGTTACCCATCATTTCAAAAAATGAAAAGTGTCTATTGTCACCAATGTCATCGAGGTCACCGGTGCGAACACATTTTTGAATATCAATTATTCTTTTACCCATGGGATGAGCTTGCCCGAGAAGATACGGCACCAATGGTTGCATACCAGCAGTGTTAAACAGTACCGAAGGATCGTTTTCAGGTACAAGTGATGCAGATGGGATTATTTTGTGTCCCCTTTTTTCAAAAAAAGTGAGAAAACGTGATCGTATTTCGTTTGAGTCCATATTTGGCCCATTATATAGTATTTTTCGATTAAAATAAGGTAGACTGACCGGATATCATATTAGACTCAACCCGTTGCTCAGGAATCAATTTTGAGCCATTGAGGACCTCCAGTATCTTTACCATTGCAAATGTATCAAGTTCACAGTATTTTAGTAGATCTGTAAATACTGATTCGATATTTTTTGCTGGTACTTGGCCAGTGGTTAGTTTGGTCCAGGTATCTCCAACCATTGCCCCTGTTGAAATATTGAGAGCTTTGTAACTGAGATCTGGAACAAGTACAGGAAGCACCGCTTTGAGTGACGCACTTCCATGAAAATCTTTGTGTGCATACCATCCATTCCAAAATGGAATCATAAGATCAACAATGCGATCGTTTATGCTGTGGAGAAATTCTGCGTGCTCTGGGTACATTTCTGCAATTTCATTATTTCTTTCTATTTCAAAACGCTTGTTCCAAGTAATGATCGATCCCGTGTTGCCAAAATCTGTTTTCATCTGCTCTATAAGCTTTAAAACAGGATTCCCGTATTCTCTAGGTAGGTATTCCTTATGACTAAGCGATCCCTGCACAGCATCAAGAATGTGCAGTGAATACTGAAATGGTATTTGCTGGTATGGCTTAGTACCATCAAATGGTGGCACTACTCCTGAGAGAGTTTCATAGTCAAAAAAATACAGCGGATACTGAAATTCATGGATAAAGCTATCAATCTCAACTTTATCTACAAGCACAGTATCCATTTTCACCGTTCTTACTTGTGATTCTTGTTTTTTGTTGAGTTCAAAGTCTTCTGGAATATCTCTTATATAGTAAATAGCATTGTCTTCGAAGTAGCCTACAAGTTTTGTATTGAGTCCTGCGAGTTCATACACAGTGTACCGTTCATCGATACTTTTCATTTTTTTGTATACTTCGAGCCAATCACGGAAACCAAGCTTATCCGCAAACCGTGCAGAAATATCAGGAATAGTTTTACTCGCAATTACTTTGTGAGCTTGTGAGATGCTGTTTTTTACTTCATCAAGCATTTCTAGAACTTGTGGGAATAGATCTTCTGAAAGAATGACAAATTCATTTGGTACAACCGCACCATTACGGACATATTCTTTGTTTACATATACAACCTTGGCACTTGTAACACGGATACCGACCTCTTCAAGCACTATCATTTGGAATGCAAGCTCGGTAATGTGCTCATCTTTTACGTCTGTGGAGGATTTTATTTCAATGAGTTCGTATTCATTCTCACCGGTCTTTTTTAAGACATCAGTGATACAAGTCAGATCTTTACTTTCAAATCGCGCTTGAAAAAGCGTACTTTCACTTTGAAGAGCCTTTTGAGTTCTTTGCGGCATACTGAGATACTCAGCGTAGTTTGAAAAGCCTACTCTTTTACTGTTAGGAAAAAGTGCTTCCGCGTATTGTTCAAATTCATTTCCCGCATCAAAGCGAGCTTGAGTTTGTTCATCAATTGCGGGGAGCATCTTTTTGTCATATTTCTTAAGCCAAAGCCATGCTGGGTGCTTGAGAAACATCATGTATTCTGACTTTGAAAGCATTGAATATGTGAACAAATTTTAGATTAAAAATATCCAAACAAAGTCTACAAAGAATTAATTTCCGCTACAACTTGCTCTGCCTTTGCTGCGTTGAAACCAATAGAGCGCAAAAGTGAAGGATCTTCTTTGAGACTTTTGCACAGTACGATCCCTCGAGAAAGAAACATCTTTTTTTGAGCTCCTGTAAGAGTACTTAAACATGTGATGGGATGAAGACCGCTATCAACAATCATATCTTGTAGACTTCCTTTATTTGGATAATTCCAACCAATGAGCT
This sequence comes from Minisyncoccia bacterium, assembly GCA_038212375.1. Lineage (GTDB taxonomy): Bacteria > Patescibacteriota > Minisyncoccia > Phycocordibacterales > Zambryskibacteraceae > JBGTNQ01. Next base: position 4,191 of record JBBQUO010000025.1, on the reverse strand, counting down.
TCAAACCGTTGCACTCTCCGTAATGGATCGCAGTTTCGGTAAACTTAGTATTTGTAACAAGCCATCCTTCATCCACTTTTCGCTCTTTTCCGTAGAGGTATGTAATACCTTTTAAATCATCCATACGAGCCTTCACATACAGAGCGACTTTAAGATCAGATTTGATACCAAGTTCGTTGTGAAACTTTGCTTCTACCATAATCAGTTCATTTTCATTCCAAGCGACAACATCGATTTCGTGCTCAACACAAGTTCCCATAACATGTTGGTCGGTGAGAGTCTCGTATCCTTTTTCTCGGAGCACATGAGCGATGTAGTCTTCAAATGCAAATCCTGACGGACCAAGATCCATAACCGCCCTTCGAAGTGAGTATCTAAAAGCGATTGGCTTTTGCTTCTGTTCAAGAAGAAAGAATGCATGTTTGTAAATTTGAGAGGTGGACATGCCGTCTTTGAGCTCCATGGCAATATGGTGCACAATTTCATCAACAGTTACATGATCTGCACCAGAGCGCAGTAGTGAATTCTCGAGCTTAACAGAGTTGAATATCTCTTTTTTTCCGTCAGCTTTTACAATATGAATCTGCGAATCTGTACTCATTGAATCAGTATATCAGAGTGCACGAAGCGTGTGTGTTTGTAATATAATTATACAATAACTCCACCACCAATCAGAATTTCTCTTTCGTAGATGACCGCTGATTGCCCAGTAGGGATAAACGCAAATGACTTTGAAAGCATAATAATAGCTTTGTTCTTTCTGTGAATTATCGTCGCTGACAATGGTGTTTGATGATATCGAAATCTGACCGAATACTGTTTACCTTCTTCTGGCTCAATAAGCCAATTGGTATCAGAAATTGTACATTCGACTGTTTCTTTATTTGTTACAGCACTTTCAACAAGATCAGATACTGTAATGGTATTTTTTTGAATATCTTTACCGACAATATAGAGCGCACCCGATGTAGATTTATCATGATGTATGGTAAATCCATGACGCTGGCCAATAGTAAGGAACATTGCACCATCATGTGTGCCAATTTTTTTTCCTTTCACGTTGAGTACTGATCCAGATTTTGGATTAATAAAGTGAGAAAGAAAATCTTTCATATCAACTTTACCGAGGAAACAGAGTCCTTGGCTATCTTTTTTCTCAGCATTTGGAAGATTAAATTTTTTTGCAAGCTTCCTTACCTCTGATTTTTCCATTCCTCCAATTGGAAACAGTATGTGGGGCAGTTGATCTTTAGTGATATTCCAAAGAAAATAGCTTTGTTCTTTTGCCTTATCGGCACTTTCCGTGAGTACAAGATGCTCTTTAATTTTCTGTATTTGAGTGTAGTGACCTGTAGCCACAAAATCAGCTCCTTGCGCTATGGCAAAATTATAAAATGCACCGAATTTTATTTCTTTATTACACATAACATCAGGATTTGGGGTATTTCCTTTCGTATACTCTCTGATCATATAGTCCACAACTTCTTTCTTGTACTCTTTTTCTAGATCTAGTGTGAAAAATGGGATACCAAGATGAGCGCATACCCGCATTGCATCACGGCGATCCTCTCGCCACGTGCACGGCAAAAAATCCGGTGTCCAAACCTTAATGAATACTCCTGTTACGTCGTAACCAGCCTTCTGCAAGAGTGCTGCCGAAACAGCAGAGTCTACGCCACCTGATAAACCAACGAATATCGTTTTTTTTTGTTTCTGTACTTTCACAAGGCCCACACTATACAATACTTTCTAAAAAATAGAACTACTTTCCGAGATGATTTTCTCTGTTTGTTTGGTGATCTTCAAAGGTTTTTGCGTAGTAGATTTTACCTGCTCTATCTGAAAGATAGTATAGATAGTCTGTATTTGTTGGGTGAAGAGCAGCATCAAGAGCTTGAAGCCCTGGATTTGAGATCGGTGTACTCGGTAGGCCTTTTTGTTGATAGGTTGTAGATGCTGAATCAACTTGTAGAGGCATACTAATAGATAATCGCTTGTAGAGTATCCCAGAAACAAGCTTCATATCTTCGAGAGTTTTTACCTCTTCTTCAAGAATAGATGCAATTATTACAACATTTGCAAAGTTTTTTCCAAGTGTAGCTGCTTCAGCTTTCAGTGGTGCTGTTTTAGTATTGAATACATCTTGCATACGACCACTTACCGCTTTTGCTTTTACATCCTCAAAAAAGAAATAGGTATCGGGAAACAAGTATCCTTCTGGAGCACTTTGTATAAATGCATTTTTATCGAACAGTGGAAACTTAGTTACGAATAAATCAGCAATTTGAGTTTTTGTATACCCCTCTGGGATTGTGACTTTTGAGAGCGATAAGCCAAATGTTCCATTCGCAAGTCGCTTTGCCACGTTCGTCACAGACACAGGATCTTTGAATAGATAATCACCTGCTTTTATATTTGTATTTTTGTAGAACAGGAGATTCAAAACCTTGAACCAAAATGGAGAGCGTAGTACCTGTGCGTCATGCAATATAGTTGCTGATTCAGATATTGTGGAGCCAGCGGGAATTTCTACAAATACGTTTGACTTAAAATTACTCGGGGCTGACCACAAGAATATCTGCATAAGACCAAGTAGTGCTATGACAAAAAGAAAAGGAAATACTATCTTAGATTCTTTCGATAGTTGTAGTTTTCGAAATATTTCACTATATGACGGTAGATTCATACGTATTGAGTATTTGTCTATACGAAAAAGCTAATTACAAAGGCAAATTTGAAGGCGGTTCTGCCTTTCGAGACTGAGTACGATCGAGAGTTGGTGTAGCTGCAACTCCACCTGGGAAATGAAAGAGTGTCGCAAGTTCTTCTGTGGTAAGGATAAATGGTTTAGTTTTAAAATGCTTATAAGGAAGATAAAAAAATGAACGTTTACGATATGCATCGAAGAGCTTTTGCTTTATTTTTTCGGTTTTCTTTCCTTTAAAATCTTGCCAAGGATAATCAAATCCGGTAGTAAACCCTGGCTTAAAACCATTGAGTGACTCAGAACCAAATTGTTTAAACACACTCGTTAGACTTCCAATATTTCCACCATTATATAAATCCTTCGGTGCAATATAGATAGCCCTGATTGCAGTTTCAAATGCAGGCTTTGAAAGATTTCTCTGCATCGACTTGATAACTTCTTTTTGTGTATCGCTCAGAGATGAAAGAGATGGATTTTTCCCTTCTTCGGGCGCTGATATACCTTGCTCTTTTACTACCTTTTTTATTTCATTTTCGACATCCTTTTTCCAGTTTGGTTTTACTGTAACTCGAAGATCTTTCAAGTCTTCTTTCTTGTGAGCTTGGATCAATATCTGAATCCATACTTGATCAGCAGGCTTAAGACTTCCGAGAAATTCGAGAACTGTAGTGATCGGATCGACTTTAAACTCTTCCTTAGGATCATCTGCGAGACCGTATTCAACATAGGTTTTAATCGGATATGCATCAGCTTTTGTAAGTGAAAGCTGCATGCCCCACATCGTATTAATAGCCGAGTCATACTGAAGTCCAAGTGCATAATCTGGCACTTCATATACTTCTACGGAAGGAAATTGTGCGTAGATCTGTGCTTCAATCAGATTCTTCCATTTTTTTTGTGTCCATATGAAAAAGTGTACATATCCGCCAAGAGATACAAGCTCTAGAGAAAACCAAGGGCGAATTCTACCTTTCAGGTACACATCAAGGTAAGATCCTACTCCAGGTTGAGAAAGTGCTCCGAGGATAATTTCCATAGCAACCGGAGATTTGAGTACTTCTTTTGGTAACTTGAGCTCAAGAAGAATTCCTCCTTGCTCTTTTATGTATTTGGTACGGATATAGCGTATCCATATTTCATAAAATCCTGAACCAAGAATGATGGGTAGCCATAGCCATGTAAAGTGAAAAAAAATTCTTACAGAGGCAAGAACCTCGGGTTGCTCAAATAGTGCGATAAACGATTCAATCATACAGAGTATTGTAACCCACAATTGTGTAACAAAAAATCCCCTGACGGGGACTTCGTGTTACTTTTCTGCGATATGGTATCTTCCCTCTTTATCTTTTCGGAAAAATTTAGGATTTTGTAAGTTTACAAGAATTGTATTTTCCTTTACGTAACGCTCCTTGAGAACTTTTTCAATAATCTTATCTTTTGGAAGTGGACCGTTTTTATCGATAATTTTCTTGATAACATCTTTT
>JBBQUO010000024.1:0-9464 GCA_038212375.1 Minisyncoccia bacterium | reverse complement strand
TATCGATTGAGGAATTAAAAGCAACGCTCAAGTGCATGGATCTCTTTGTGAGTGCTGATACGGGACCCATCTATATTGCAGAAGCGCTTGGTGTAGCGACGATAGACATCGTAGGTCCAGTAGATGAGAAGGAACAACCTCCGCAAGGAGAAAGAAATCTTGTTGTACTTCCGCCACATCGAAAGAGACCCGAAATGTTTGTGATGAATGCGAGAATGTATGACAAAAAAAAAGTAGTAGTCCTTGCACATAGTACGAAGGTATCCGACGTGTTTGCAGCGTGTCAGAAACTCCTATGAAAGAGAAATTTTTCCATTTTAATGCATAGATCAGTCATGGTAGGATAAAGTCCAATGAAGTTATGAACACCCAACTGCCTATAGAAATATCGTCAGATTTTTATGATTTAGAATATTATTTGTCGATGGAACTTCGGTATCTTTCTGGTGCACATCAAGCAAAAATTGATTTATTCAAGGAAACACTCGGCAACTTGAAAGGTAAAAAAATACTCGACCTCGGATGTGGAGGCGGGTTTTTTACTCATATTGCAGCAGAGTTAGGAGGTGATGTGCTCGGTGTTGATTATTCGTCATCTGCAATTCATTTTGCAAAAAATCGGTATCCCAACCGGCAATTTAATGTTGCAGACGCGACAACTCTTCAGCAGTTTCCCGATAATTCATTCGATGTAGTCCTCCTCATGGACGTCATTGAGCACATATATAATCAAGATCAAACAATGAAAGAGATTCAAAGAATTCTAAAGCCACATGGGAAGGTGCTCATATCTACCGACCTTGAAGACAGTGCATGGTCCAGGCCTCTGTGGGCAAAATATATTTGGAGGACGAATATGCTTTCAAAAGAAGGAAGAGCATATCGCCTTATCAAAAAAGTGGAAGAACCAAGAAAAGTATGGAAAAACTATCACGACTCGCATGTCGCAGTACTCACACTTGCGCAACTGAAAGATCTCTTTGTTCGCACTGGATACCGTATTGTAAGCGCACACGTGTACGCGCTCATCAAGGTACCGATTAGAAATTGTATACTGAGATTTCTCCCAGAAAAATTCCGAGGAGACCATGTGATGATTTTGATAGAAAAAAAGAGTTAGTTTTTTTCTGCAATCAAATCAAATATGTCTTTTCGTACATGACCGAGATCAATTTCCTTTTGTATGTCGGTACTGCATAGGACACCCACTTCTAAGGCATCTTTTATTAAATCCATAAAGAATTTTTCTATCTGTGCATCCGGATGTTTTTGGTATTTGGTGGGATATTTTCCGAGCATCATGTGTATCGGCTCTCGAGGAATAATGCCGAAGATTTTGGGCATAGGATTGCGGATAAAATCAATCGGGAGACCAGTACGCCATGGCTGCGTCAAACGGTTTGTCGTATGGAGGAGTTTTGTTTCTGGAGTCAGTTTATCGAGACTATTCCATATAGAAGAAATTTCTTTTACGGAAGTTTCCTTCTTGAGGCTCATAATATCTTTGTAATCAAGTTCACGACTTTCGAGTTTCTGGAGAAGGTTTGAAATTTTCAGGTGAGTTAGTTTGCTGCAATCCATAACCATAGAACTCGACTGCCATGCATCACCTTTTTTGCACGCAGCAATGGCTTTGCCTTCCATATCCATATTCATAAGTGGCGATATATCAGAGATAGCAAAAATATCTGGATCAATCACAATTGCGCGTCCTTCAAAATGCATTTCTTCTGGGGGCATGAAGCGAGATAAGGTAAATGACTGAAGATCATTGGGATCGTAGACAACTTCTTTGCCGCCACGGAGATATGTTTTACCGGCGAATTCTTTAAATTCATCAATTGAATCAACGTTTATAATTTGCACAAAAATATCGGTGTCTGTTGGAAGTGATCGCTCAATAGAATATTTTGATAAGAGGGCTCCGAGATATTGCTTGTTGTTTGTGTGGATGAATACTTTTTTCATTTCATCATAATACCAGAGGAACAGGCTTTGTTGAACATCAGTAACTCATAGAAAGAGCGATGTTGCTCGGACTTAACTCCGGCGTATAATGGGTCACATGACCCAAAAAGACGGATTTCTCGAGCGTTCAAAGCACACCTTACAGCAGGGAATCCATGCTCTCTCTGCACTCAAAAATACTGCTCCTGCTGAGCTAGAAGATGTCATCAAGATACTAAAACGCCGAAAAGGGAGAGTTATCGTAACGGGAATCGGAAAATCAGGATTTATCGGTATGAAAATTTCTGCAACATTGGTCAGCCTCGGGCACTCCTCCGTGTTCCTCCATCCAGTAGATGCTCTCCATGGTGATACGGGAGTTGTTTCAGATGGTGATGCGCTACTCGCCATTTCGTTTTCAGGGAGATCTGCTGAGGTAGTAAAAATCGTGAAGTATTTGAAAAAAGAATTTGCAGTTAGTGTGGTTTCCATCATCGGAAATAGAGAGTCTCCACTCGCAAAGATTTCTGATGCACACGTCACACTCGATGTGCGCGATGAGGGAAGTCCTCACGGATTTGCGCCGATGGCTAGTACCACCGCATCGCTCGTCGTAGGCGACATGATCGCTACTGCTTTGACTTCGCCAACATCATTTCAAAAAGGTCAGTTTGCGCGGTTCCACCCTGGTGGAGGGCTCGCTCTTGAAATGCATACGGTAGATAGTGTCATGACAAAAGGAAAAGATATCCCTACCGTTTCTCGCAGTAAGTTTCTCAAAGATGCACTCAAAGAAATGTCTGAAAAATTTCTCGGTGTCACTGGTGTAGTGGATGCTCATCGAAAACTTGTTGGAGTGATTACCGATGGAGATGTACGAAGGTTTTTACTCCAGCACGATTTTGCATCAGCGGTGACCGTAGAGAAGATTATGAACCGTACTCCGAAATCTGTTTCAAAAGATGCGAGTTTGAAACAGGCACTCACTCTCATGGAAGAATATCGCATCACCAGTTTGTTTGTTCTTGACGGAAAACAGAGACCAATCGGAATTATCCATATTCATGCAATTGTAGGAGATGCTGTAAACTTATAGTCGTATGAGTACGATCGACTATACATCATCACGGGAGTTCGCAGGGCGAATAAATAGAATCACATTAGGAGGAAAAAAACTTTCAGATCTTTTTTTCTACAAGGAATATAACATCTGGTATTTCTACCAAGCAGCGATCTTCAGTGACGCAAAACACTTCTATGCAGCTGGAAATATACCAGAGCATAAGGCTCTTTCGTGGAAAGGGCACATCACCTCGCTTCTCCTGCTCTGTTTTTCCATGATGTCGTTTTGTTTTGTATTCATTGCGAGAAAAAAAGTATTGTTTTTCTCTATAGATGCGAGCGCCTCAAAGTACAAAGGAGATTTTCGAATGCAGGGTATCTATCGATTGCTCCATAAACATTCGATAGCATTTTTTGAATGTTTCCATGCCGTCCCAAGTATAAAAACCGTTAAAACACTATTCATTCGGAAGCGAGCGGTACTCTACCTTGAGTCGATCGATTATCTCTATTATCTTACGCAGATATTTCATCAGAGCTCGCAGTCAGAGCCAATCGTTTCGGGAGCTGACCTCAGTGACTTTCCAGAGAAAGAAAAAGCCTACGCGCGTTTCGTAATACAAAAATATGTTCACTTGGTTCCTCATGTGCTATTTCGAATACGAGTATGGAAGATTATACTGAGAACTCTTGGTATCAAACTCGTTATGAGTATCGATGATGTGAGAAATTACAACGAACTTGTTGTTGCAAGTAACGAACTTGGTATCCCATCATTTTCGTTTCAGCACGGGCATTATTCCAAGTACCATCGTGGATTTCTCCGATATGACTTTGCAGGAAAAGCTGTAACTCCAACAAAGTTATTTGTCTGGAATCAGTATTGGAAGCAGGAACTCGAAAGATTGCATTCCCTCTACTTTCCCGATCAGATTGTCGTTTCGGGATCGCCTCAGAGTACTTCTGGTGTTTTTGCTACTCACGGTGAGTCAGACTCAGAACATATTTCTCTTCTCATCCCATTTGAGACAGATGCTCCAAAATCAGAAGTTATACCTTACATCCAAAAACTTCTTGCAGAATCTACGGTCCAGATTGTATTTAAAGTGCGACCAGATATCGATGTCTCGCTGCAACTCCATGAATACGGACTCGATGCGTACAACCCTCGAGTAACAGTGGCGAAGAATCTCCAAGATACACTCGGTAGTATTAGTCTCGTGGGTGGAGTGTACTCAACTTTTCTCTACGATATGGTGGCTCTCAAAAAACCTGTTTTTTTGTTTCAAACGAGTATGGATTACGGGGAAGGGCTTATACATAATGGCTTAGCAGAAATGCTTTCCTTCGATACGATCACTGAAGGTGTCACAAGGGTAGCTCGCACACCCGATGAAGTACTTCAAGAAAGGTTTGATACACTAGAAGGCACGAATCCGAAAGACTTTGATACCACTATTTCAGACTACCTAAAAACCTATGAAATTATTTAAGACACCAAAGTTGTTGGCATACCAATTGAAGCTTTGGTACAGGCATATGTTCACGTATCCGACACTTCACACTGGAGTCGTAGATTATGATGCGTATTGGAAAGATAAAAGGGGAGAGAATATCGGAGCGCTTTCGGATTGGCAAATGGAGAGAGCTCAGTTTGTCGTCGATACACTGAAGGATCAGAAAGAAATCAGTCTTCTCGATATTGCGTGCGGAGATGGGTCGATCCTCCACTTCATCAAAGAAAGAATTTCGCTTTCACATATGATCGGTACGGACGTTTCCACCTTTGCACTCGATCGAGCAAAACAGTTTGGTGTTGAAACACACATTCTTGATATTGCTGATACATCACAGTTTTCAGGTATTCCAACTGCAGATTACGCAATGCTGTTTGAAATTCTCGAACATGTTCCACATTCCGAAGAACTCCTGCTCGCTACGTACAACAAAATGAAGAAAGGAGTCTTTTTCTCTTTCCCTAATACGGGATTTTTTATCCACCGTTTTAGACTACTCTTTGGAAAGTTTCCTATGCAGTGGAGAATGTATCCGAGTGAACATGTGCGCTACTGGACCAAGCAAGATTTGATCTGGTGGATAGGTGCACTCGGTTTTCAGAATGCCAAGGTTCACTGCTATAAAGGAGTACCAATCCTCAATACAATATTGCCAGGTATGTTCGCAGCAGGATTTATAGTTTTTATCGAGAAATAAGATGCTTACATTCCTCAAAAAACAAAAAAGAAGACTCGTGCGGGCATACTACAAACGAAAAACAAAAAGTCTTCTTAAAACAAAAGACATTCCATGCCCACTTTGTGGAAATAATGATGTGTTTATAACTCTATGGAATCATGATCGCTATGGCCTACCTATTACTACAGTGCGTTGCAGTTCCTGCGGATTAGTGTTCACAAGGCCATTCCCGACAGAAGCTTTTTTAGATACCTTCTACTCTTCACATATGTTCCGTGGGCTAGATTGGGGTATTTTAAACGTAACAAAAAAGATAGCTTTGGAGTTTGGAGCACCAGATCGTGCAAAAAAACACATTGCATATATGAGTGACCTTATTCGTCGTGGTGTGTTAAAAAAAGAAACCTTCCATTCAATCCTCGATGTAGGATCATCTGAGGGATCTTTTCTTTTGCAGTGTAAAGAATCATTTCCTTATGTTAAAACCTACGGCGTAGAGCCAGGGAAAAATTTCCGATCATTAACGGAAAAAGAATTTACGCATGTGTATGAGGATATAAAAAAAGTTCCAGCAGAAGAAACATTTGATTGCATAACGTTATGGCATGTATTTGAGCATGTGAGTAATCCAATAGCTATGCTCAGTAGTATACAGAAACACATGAACACTGACACACTTCTTGTTATAGAAGTTCCCGATGTGTCTAGATACGATGGAATACGAGCGATTCATATTGACCACACATTTCACTATACAAAGGAAACATTTGAGCAGATATTTCAAAAGGTTGGTCTCAAACTTGTCGAATCAACACACGACAATCAATTTCTCATGGATGATAAGTACGGAATCAAAGTTGTTGCACAAAAAGTTTAAATGACTTCTTGGCGTTCATGTGCGCTTACAAAGTATAGTGCGCCCCACGCGACACCTACTCCGATATATTCATACAGGACTCTCGCAGCTATGACTCCCCAAACACCCCAGTACAAGGCAAATAAAAGGAGCATCGATATTTTTACAATTGCCATTACGGTGTTGCTGTAGTACAGACCCTTCATGGCTTTCTTTGCTTGTAAGGCAGTAGAAGGAAGTGAACTACCAAAACCTAACAAGGTAAGGGCAAAAAATTGTGAGTATCTCACTGATTCCAAATATTGAGGGAAAAAGAAACCAAATATATATGGCGCAAGGATAATGTAGGCTACTGTAATTGGTACAAGGATGAAAAAAAGCCTCCACATTTTCCCTCCTATTTCCTTTTGGATGTTCTTGGTGTCAGTATTTGCAAATTTTGGAAACGCTAGTTGGGTAACACTTTTGAGTGTTCCCCATATTTGGTTAGGCAGTGCAGTTGCAAATGAATAAATTGCGAGTTCTACCGCCCCAACAAAATGGAAAACGATAATTTTATCGAGTTGATCAGCAATGACGTTTAAAATTCCTAAGAAACTCAGATGCTTACTGTATTGCTCAAGTGTGTTATCAATCGATCCATTTGAAGGGAATATATACACTGAAAGAATGTAACAAGTATATGCGGCCAGCGTATGCGCAATGAAATAACTACAGACAATAATAAAAGCACTCTTGGTAAAAAATAATGTTCCAATCAATGCAAGAGTTGGGAGACCAAAACGGATAAGACTTAATACGCCCATTGTTTCAAATTTCTTTTTTCCACTCAAATATGATGCATAGAGTGAGTATCCAGAAAGAATTGGTGCTGTAGCCCCGATCGCCACAAGTGAAAGAGCGAGGGTTGTGTTTCCCTGTATAAAATAATATACCGCTGAAGCTGCGGAGATACATACAACACCAAAACTCCATTTAATATTAATACGAATACCTTCGGAAAGAGAGCCATCGAAACCTTTTGATACTGATTGTGTTACTGCAGTTGGAAGTCCAGTGAGTGAAAACGTTCCTATAATACCCGCGATAGAAAGAATGTATTTATATGTTCCGTAGGCATCTTTTGGAAATAGATTTGCAAAAGCAATACTTGTACCAAGTGCACAAAGAGTCGCAAACACTTGGATTAATACTAATGAAAAGCCACCTTTTGTAAGATAGACCATGTCAGTTTTGGTGTATTTCTCACTTGCTCGTAGCAAGGAATAAGTCTTTTGACGGATAGTTTCCACGCATGTAATACTAGGGCAAAATACTACTCATTACTAGTACAGCAGGATAATTAGTGATATATTTTTCACACAATGCAAACAAATACCATACTGAAAAACACCATATTAGCAGGACTCTTTTTAATACCATTTTTAGCGTTTATCGTTTCAAGTTCGATGCTATTCCCATTTATTACGGGAAAAAACTTTGCATTTAGGATTATTGTTGAGGTTGTTTTTGCACTGTGGGCAATTCTCGCCCTTCGAGACAGTGACTATCTTCCAAAGAGATCTTGGATTCTGTTCGCTGCCGGAATCTTCCTCACGTCAATCGCAGCTGCTGACATTCTTGGTGCAAATCCTGCACGAAGCTTCTGGAGCAATTATGAGCGTATGGAAGGGCTGGTTGGACATATCCATCTCTTTCTCTATTTTGTGGTTGCATCATCTGTGCTCAATACCAAGAAACTTTGGAACTGGTTTTTTGCTAGCTGGATTGCATCGAGTGTGATTATGTCCGTGTACGGAATCTTTCAACTTGCAGGCAAGGCCACAATCAATCAGGGAGGAGTTCGTCTCGATGGTACATTCGGCAATGCTATTTATCTCGCAGTATTTCTGATGTTCGCGTTCTTTTTTACCGGACTTTCAATCGCTCAGTCAAAAGATCACAAAGAGCGTCTTTGGTACTTGGTCCCGATTGCACTTCTCCAGATCGCAATTATGTATTTTACAGCGACTCGCGGAGTGATCCTTGGTGTCATTGGTGGATTGCTTGTAACGGGAGTTATCCTCGCGTTCAAAGAAAGAGACAATAAGGTTGTGAGAAAAAGTGCTATCGGAATTCTCGTTGGACTTCTACTTCTTATCGGAGGATTCATCGCTATTCGAAATACAAAATTTGTAACAACAAGCCCAGTACTTTCACGTTTTGCCGGTCTTTCAGCTTCCGAGCTTGAAACTCAAGGAAGATTTTACATATGGCCAATGGCTTTCAAGGGATTTAAGGAGCACCCAATCCTTGGTTGGGGACAAGAAAATTTCGGTATTATCTTCAGTAAGTACTACAATCCAAAAATGTATAACCAAGAACAATGGTTCGACCGAGCTCACTCGGGACCACTCGATTGGCTTGTTGCAGGAGGTCTTCTTGCATTCGTATCCTACCTCTCACTGTTTGGAGTTCTCATCTGGTATCTCTGGAATACCAATGGATTCAATCTTTCTTCTGTAGAAAAGGGACTTTTATTTGGTCTCATTGCAGCACACTTTTTTCAAGGAATATTTGTATTCGATAACTTATTTAGTTCGATTGCATTCTTTTCGCTTCTTGCATGTGTACATGCATCGTCCGATGGGAAGACTTTTGAGCTTCCAATGTGGCTTCGCGAGGATTCTATGAAGAGCGGGCTTTCAGGGATTGTCGTAGTGGCAATGCTGTTTACATTTTATTTTTGGAATGTAAAACCGATTCGCGCAAGTCAGACTCTCATTGATGCAATGCAGTCACTGAGCGGAGGTAAGGTGGCAAACTCGCTCGACCAGTTTGAGCGAGTGTTTCAGTACAATACATTCGGAAGTGGTGAAGCAAGAGAGCAACTCGTAAATAATATTGGAAGCTTTCTTGCTGATGGAGTGCCTCAAGATGTAAAAATCCGATACGTAACCATTGCGAAGCAACAATTAGAAGAACAAGTAAAAGAGAATCCAGATGATGCACGTTCGTACGTATTCTACGGCTCACTTCTTCAGAGTATTGGATCAAATAGTGATGCAATAACACAGCTTAAAAAAGCCGTAAGCCTCTCTCCAACGAAACAAACTATTATCTTCCAACTTGCTGGTGCGTATATCCAAACAAAGGACTACAAGAGTGCTCTCGATTTATTTAAAACAGCATATGAACTCGAACCTTCTAGTCTTCAAGCAAAAATTCTCTATGGGGTCGGGTCAATTTATGTAGGTGATAGTGCTACTGCAAACAAGATCCTTTCCACCGTAGATCAGCACACACTGCTTTTTGATGATAGGGTTGTGGGAGCTCTTGCTGCGAGAAATAATTTTTCTGATCTTGTACAAATCTTTTCTACAAGACTTAGTCTCGAAGAGGGAAGAAAGAATCCACAAAATTA
>JBBQUO010000023.1:0-10139 GCA_038212375.1 Minisyncoccia bacterium | reverse complement strand
TTTCTAGCGAATGCTTTTTGGTCGGCTTTATTCCGAGAAAATGGGGACAGCCATCATTTAATTCACCATTCTTGTCCTAGTAATTTTTGATAAGTGTGCTGAAGTCTCGGCGAGGAATGCTCACCCGATGAAGCGAGGTTTAAATAAACATATTTTTCGCGGGACTTTTTTGTGCGGAGAATGTGGCTGTGGTATCACAAGCGAAGTGCAGAAAGGTCACACCTATTATCGTTGCACTAAAAAGAAAGGTGTTTGCGCACAAAAATATATCCGCGAAGAATTCCTCGCCGAACAAGTGAATGACACTATCAAAAAAGTTTCTTTGCCGACAGAGTGGAAAGAATTCATGCTCGCTGAACTGGAAAAGGAACAAGCGAGCAGTTTCCACTCTGACGCCCTTTTTGTTCAAAATCTGAAAAATCAAATCAAAAGTGTTGAGGAGACGCTAGATAAGCTCCTTGACGCTCATTTGGATAGCACAATTACGAGCGAGGAGTATATCGCCAAGAAGCAAAAACTCCTCAACCAAAAAATTGATTTGAGAGAGTTATTGAAGGATTTTGAACGAAAAGGCAATCGCTGGCTCGAACTTTCTAAACAATTCATTTTAGACAGTAACCTAGCCATAATTATCGCTTCAGAAGAAAATCTCGAAGCCAAAAGAGATTTTCTTAAAAAGATTGGCTCGAACCCCCGCCTCGCGTCCCGCTCGCTCTTTTTGGATTTCAAAAACCCTTGGCGAATTCTGGCGGAAACTCCAGTCGCGTCGCTTTGCGACGCTCCGAATTTTGGCGAAAAAACGAATTCCGAAACTTGGCTGCGGGACTTGGAATCGAACCAAGATTAATAGCTTCAAAGGCTACTGTCCTACCATTAGACGATCCCGCAAAATAAGAAAGCTTAGCTATTCTGACCCAGAATCTTCACCAAGGCAAGTTCTATCGGTAACTCAGGGATATGAGTGCGGCCTACCATCTCATAAGCTCCGAGCAGTTCAGAAAGCATAGCTGATGTGATCCCCTGCTCGCTCGAGGTGCTGAGCTCTTTGAGAAACGCGAGGTCTTCTTCTGACACTTTTCCTTGTATGAGCGCTTCGGTATCTTTTGCAAATTTGAGAAGGAGTACATACCGCATTTTCATGAGTGCGAGCTTCAAAAACATTTTCATTTCGGTATTTGCTTCAGAAACTTTCTGGAGAACTTCAAGTGCACCTGAGACATTTTTTTCTGATACTGCCTTGACGAAAATATTTACCAGAGTATTTTTCGGAGCACCAGTGATCTTCTCTACTTCTTCGAGTGTCACTTTTTTATCCTTCGAAAACCCGATCACTTTTTCGAGCTGTCCCTGCATATCGCGAAATGACCCGTCACCGAGAAGCGCGATGAGCTCTGCAGCGGCAGGCTCGAGCGTATATCCTTCTTTCTTTGCGACACTCGTAGCTACACCTTTGAGTACAGATTCGTTCGGTTTTTTGAATTGAAATACCTGACAACGTGAAAGGACTGTCTCAGGAATCTTTTCCATCTCTGTCGTCGCGAGAATGAACACAACATATGCAGGTGGTTCTTCGAGAGTTTTGAGTAGTGCATTGAATGCTTCCTTCGTGAGCATATGCACCTCGTCGATAATATAGACCTTGTATGGAGATTCGAATGGAAGAGTATTGACTGATTCTTTGATATCTCTCACATCATCGATACCACGATTAGACGCTGCATCTATTTCGAATAGATCGTTTGCTTTGCACCCGATCTCACGCGCAAAGATACGCGCTACAGAAGTCTTCCCCGTGCCGCGTGATCCTGCAAAGAGATATGCATGCGAAATCCCTTTCGCTTCGATCGCCGATTCGAGTACAGAAATAACTTGATCCTGACCCACGACATCTCCCCACTTTTGAGGGCGGTATTTGCGATAGAGTGCTGTACTATGTTCCCCTGCTGTTTTGGACATGAAAGCATTATATACCAGAGGATAGAGTGTTGACGAATTCTCTATATTTTGCGATTTGCACAAAAAAAGACGGGATCCAAAAATCTGGATCCCGCCTCACAACCCCGAAAGATTGTGTTTACTTCATTTCCTTTTTACAGCCGTTGCATCTGATGCAACCATGTCCCCTAGTTCAAGAGCAAACCCGAGAATAGGAAGGACGAGAAGACCCGTTGCGGTTACACGCACTTCTGCACCTGCGCGCAGTCGGTCTCGTGCTCCACCAACAAGGGTACCAATGGAATCAGTCTCAGCGTACACCTGTACGGGACTAACTCCAGCCTGAGGACTGAGCCCAAAGAAAGTCGCTCTACAGATCTTCTGACCTGCAGTGTTTGAGGTGAGTAGCATACCTACAACTGCCGCTCCACTCGAAATGCATCGGAAAGTGTAGTTCGCCGGCACGACGGTTACAACGAAGTCAAAAGACCCACCGATCTTACCGACGATTGAAGCCGGTGAAATGGTGATGCTCTGGACCTGCTGAGTGACACTAACCTTAGAAGTTGCCTTCTTTGATGTATCACTTGCATTACTGCCGACGATACGGGCAACGCCAGTTGCGATACCTGTGACGACACCGGTATTGCGATCGATCGATGCAATCGACTGATCAAGCGACGACCAGATGATCGTCGTAGGTCGGTTGAGCGAATCGGTCGCAACTCCTGCAAACGTAAATGTTGCGGGAATCGTGATGGCCGTTGAATCCGGAGAAATCCGAATTGTCGGAGTGAACTTTGGTACCGGTATTACAACGACAGCGATCTTGACCGTCTTTTTACTTGACGGATCTGAGTTGTTGACCGCGTTGATACGAGCTAGTCCAACTCCGACACTGGTCACGAGACCAGAATTGTCGACAGTGGCAACGCTTGGGTCGAGCGACGACCAAATGATCGTCGTAGATCGATTAAGCGAATCGGTCGCCGTTCCTGAGAAACGATAGGTACCACCCAGAAATACCTGGGTTGAATCAGGGTTTACCTGAATCGACGCTGGGTACTTTGTGACGGTCCTCACGGTGTCACTTGTACCAGGTGGAACGTGGATCTCCACCGACTGCGTGACGTTGCGCCCGCAAGCTGCGAGCAGAGCCGAAACAGTAATCATGGTGAGAAAAACGAACTTGGAACGCATGGAAGCCTCCGAGGCTGTTATGTGAAGAACGTGGTACTGAGTACCTCCTTTGCTGACCTTACCATAATTGAAGTATAAAGTCAAGTGATTCAGCAATTACCAAAGTATATCCGCGGTATCTCTTTTTGTCATAGTGCTGACCTTGAGTACCTTATGCGGTGTGCTTCCTGACACTTCATATCGTGCTTGCACAGATATAGCAGTGCTGTACTCTAAAGTGAGTGTTGTGTGGTTTTTTGCTTTAGTAATATTTATCAAATTTATTTTGAACATTATGAAACAGTATTTGAAAGCCTCTCTTCTTCTAAGAAATAAAAAGAATGCGGGCTTTACGCTTATCGAGATTCTCGTGGTGATCGGCATTATAGCGATACTTGCAGCGATTGTAATTATTGCCATTAACCCTGCAAAGCAATTTGCACAAGCACGCAATACCCAAAGACAATCAAATGTAGAAACGATTCTCAGTGCAATCGGCCAGCGCATAGCAGACAACAAGGGTACCTTTGCAGGAACGTTTACCATTGGTGGCACTACCTATACCTGCGGACCCATTGCAGCAACTTCAACAGAAATTTCAACTTCACTTGCAACTGATACTACTACCGCAACCGCATCAATCGGATGTCTTGCGCCAACATACCTCCCTTCTATTCCCTCTGATCCAGGTGGCGCTACGAACCCTCTTACTGGATATTTCGTAAGTACAGATACCGTAGGTCGAGTTACGGTGTGTGCACCCAAAGCAGGAACAGAAACTTCGATCCCAAATGCTGCAACAATTTGTCTAACACGGTAGATTCATAATCACTCTCAAAACACACACTAAACAAAATCCGACTTAGATATGTAAGTCGGATTTTGTTTCGGCAAAATACTTAGTTCATTCTAATTTTTCTGTATCTGATCAGGACTTTTTACGATAATCTCAGCTTTTCCTTGATAAGATTTTATGTCTCCAGTAACCGTAATATCGCCGACAAAATTTTGTACATCAGGAAATTTTGTTTTGTCTGATGCAAAAATTACTACATTGAATGGGCAGGTTTTGTAACTCTTGCAGTAATCAAAGAATGTCATTCCGCTTTTTGCAGTATAGACGCTCAGTACGGTACCAGTTACTTTTGCATATTCACCCACATGCCCAATTGCATCAATGTAGTTATACATTTGAGGGTTTGAATGATCAGTTGTTGCAGACGTCTGAGTCGTAGGGATCGATGATGCGTCAGGAGCGGTTACGTATTTGTCTACGCTGTTCGAATGGACACCGACGTAATAAAAAATCGTGATACCAATGAGCACACAGAGTCCGAGAAAGATTTTGTTTTGAAATATGTTCATCTTATTTATTTGCTTCAAGAACCTTTTTCAATATCACAAAGTATTGATCGTGAACGGAGCCATTGGTCCCCACTTCGAGCACCTCATCATTTACATTGGTCGCACTTCCCGTCCAGTTGTAACTTCCCGATGCATACGCTTTATCAGTCACTACTGCCTTAATATGCATAATGCCATCTGCATGTTTTTGCACTTCAACAGGAATACCTGCTTCTCTCAATTTTTCGAGCACTGATTTGTTTGCACTCATTGACCCCTCGCGATCCATAATCCCCCAGACAGTAAGACCTCGCTCTTTCGCGCGCACGAGAGCATCAGCAATGTCATCCATCGAAAAATAATATATTGCAAAATAGACATAGCGGTTTGCATGATCGATCACTGACACTACTTGTTTATCATTTTCATGCGCGTCGAGACTATAAAACACCTTGAACTGTGCATTGTAAAAATAGGTAGTTACGATATGAGTTCCTGCAATAAGTAAGAGTCCTACGAGAACAACGATAGCGAAGGACCCTTTCAAACCGTTTTTTTCCTGTGATTCATTCATAGAATAAGTGTATCGAGAATTTCAAAAGAGTGAAAGATCTTTGTTCTAAACAAACTTTTACCTATAGAGAATATATGTCGTATAGTGATTCCTTTTCGGGCACGGTATACTAAAATTCTATGGACATATTTCACATCAACATTATAAATCTAGTTACCCAGGTCGGATATATAGGCCTATTTCTTATTATTTTTATTGAGTCTGGAGTCTTTTTTGGTTTTTTTCTACCTGGTGGCAGCCTTCTCTTTACTGCAGGATTACTTGCGTCTCAAGGTCTATTTAGTATCTGGATCCTCATACCAGCACTTTCGATAGCTGCAATACTCGGTGACAACGTGGGGTACTGGTTCGGCAGTAAAATCGGACCAAAGATTTTTAATCGAGAAGATTCACTTTTTTTTAAGAAAAAATACCTTGTTGAAACGCAGGAGTTTTATGAAAAACATGGACCGAAGGCGGTAGTGCTAGGGCGCTTTGTACCTATTATTAGAACATTCGCACCGATACTTGCTGGCGTCGGAAGTATGAGATACAAAGTTTTTCTTCGATACAACATTCTTGGAGCACTTCTCTGGGGAGCTGGAGTAGCTTGGCTTGGATTTTTTCTTGGCACAAAAGTTCCAGGAATAGAAAAATATATTCTGCCAATTATCCTCCTCATTATTTTTGCCTCAATTGTTCCGCTTATTCTTGAATTTCTAAAAAAGAAAAAACTACTCTAACCTGTTTTTTACATCGACAGCTTCGTACTCTTCGTCACCGGGCTTTGCGAGAAGATAGATGTATGCCATATCGAGAATACCAACGGTATTTGCAATGAGAAGTACTGTGAACCAAACCTTATCTTTATGCTCAGAAGCTATCCAGAGCGAACGCCACTTCCAATAGAGAGACCATAGAAGAATGATAGTCACGATAAAGAGCGCGTTTTTGTCTGAAACACCCATAAGAATTGCGAGTTGGTGGAGGTCATTCAGTTGCATCCGTCTATACTAGAAGACACGGACCAAAAATGCAAAGTGGTTTCACCTTTTGATATACTATGCAGATGAAATCTCTCGTATGGATTGGCCTTGGAGTTGGCTCCACTATCGGCGGAATGATTCCGTTGCTCTGGGGAGGAAGCGCACTTTCTATGAGTTCAGTGATCCTCAGTGCTGTCGGAGGAATGGTAGGAATTTGGGGAGGCTATCGATTAGGAAGTTACTAACTGTCGGATGCTTTGAGTAAGAGCATAAAGACGTTACAATTAATCTTAGTACATTACTTACTATAACAATCTATCTATGGATGATCAGAATACTTTTTCACATGATGATGCTGAGCAAGATGAAGAGACACTCAGAAAGCAATTAAGTTCAGAAGGTGTAGAAATTGGTGACAAAATAACCCCTCAAGACGAAGAGGAGGAGTCTGAAATGAGTAGCGACATGTAATAAATCCATGAACATTATCTGGAACAAAGTAACTTGGTATTCCAAACTGCTTGCTGCATTATTCTTTATATTTGTGGTACCCGCTCTCACATTTTATATTGGCAAACAATACGAACAAACAAAGGACGCACTTAAGAGTGCTGGGGTACAAACAATACCAATAGATCGAGACGGCATCGAACCTATGGTTGCAAGTCCTTCAAATTCCAAAACAAATGCTGGGTCAGGAATCTTTGGTTCTGCGATGATTGCAAATGAGCCATTCAAAGGATTTATCTCTGTAAGAACTTCGAAAGGAAAACCAGTTACTACAACAAAGATTCGTGAGAATGGGAGATTCTTCTTGCTCCTTGAACCCGGAAGTTACGAACTGAATGCTGTTTCAAATGATCCGATGCCGAGCACAGAACCTACTGATATTGCGGTTGAAAAAAATGTGATCGCGAAAGTAATTATACAACTCGGAAATTCTCTGAAATAACTATTTGTCGATCTGTGCGGTAATACTATCTGCAAGTGTGAAGAAATTTGCACTTCTATTGTTTCGAGGACGAGCAAGCGTTATCGTGGTGGTAGATTTTACGATACTTGGTTTCTGTGACAGCACAACAATCTTATCTGCAAGCTCTACTGCTTCGGGGATCAAATGGGTCACCATGACTACAGTCATTTTATATTTTTCCCAGAGCCTCAAAATATCGTCTTTCAGTGTTCCAGCAGTAAGACTATCAAGACTCGAGAACGGCTCATCTAAAAGCAAAATATCGGGGTTGACCGCGAGAGCTCTTGCAATACCAACACGCTGACGCTGGCCACCGGAAAGCTCCTTCGGATACCGATGTCCGAGATCATGGAGTCCGACTTCACCTAGCTTTTCATGCACGATACGAGCACGTTCATGCTCATTTACCCCTTTCATTTTTAGGCCGAATTCTACGTTTTTATGCACCGTTAGCCATGGGAATAGTGCGAAGTTTTGAAAAACAAATGATCCATGCTTAAAACCGCGCTCTACCATTCCAGACTGAATTGGAAGCAGGTCGAGTATCATGCGGAGAAGTGTAGACTTTCCACATCCCGAAGGTCCAACAATGCACGTAAATTCGCCTTCGATAACGTCGAATGATACCGAGCGCATTACTTCGGTTTTCTTTTTTCCCGGCTCACTCGCATATTTAAACGAGAGATTATGAATTGAAAGAATCTTATTCGCCATAATATTTTGTTCTATGAAGTAGTGGTACCCATATCGCTTTGTTGATAGTAAAGACGAGAAGCAAGATACCAAGTACTCCCGCAGAAAGAAGTGACGTCTGTCCATTCACACTCGCTTTGTTGAGAAATACTCCAATGCCACTCGTGAGGCCGATGATCTCTATTCCAATGACAGCTTCCCAGCCAATAGAAATTCCAACAATAGAACCGGTTATAATGGCGGGAAATGAAAGTGGAAGATAATAATACACAATACGCTTCCATCCAGTAGCACCGAAGATGAGTGAAGCTTCATTGAGATCAGTACGTGCAGTTTTGATCGCAGTAAGAACATAAAAAAGAATAGGCCAAACAATAGATGTTGCTGCAAACGCAATAGCCATCGTATTGGTATAACCAAGAAATATCGCAAAAACAGGGATCAATGCAAACGACGGAACATTTTGCAAAACGTCAAAGATTGGTATCACTGAATCACCAAATCTACTTCCACCAAATCCAATAGCAAGGGCTATTCCAATTACAAGAGAAATTCCATATGCAACAACAAGTCTGAAGAGCGAGAGACCAATGGCAGCCAAAATGTCGAGACCTCCTACTTTTGTGACTCCGCCAAGAATAATGATCATGATGAGCGGTACCAAAAGTACTCCGAGCGATATAAGCCTATGATGACGCTTCTTATAAATGTGCATTCCTTGCGCGGTGTGAATCATAGAATTATGTTCATTCTATTATACTCATTAATTTGCAATTTTGTGTAAGCAGAGTAGATTGTTTTGTGGAACGAGAATCTTTCCCTTCTTATATGGAGAATGCCATGATCGCAGTCCGCGCACGTTCTCGTCGGCAAGACTCTGACGTAAAAACGATGACTCATGCATAACTTCGTCGTGAAGTTATGCGTCTCAGAAATGGAATCCGAAGCTGGCGAGATACATACAACAACGAGCTGTGTCACGAAGTAGATAACAAGCTTGCACTCTTGCTTCCTGAGAAGGTACTGATCTATCAGATCACACTTACTCAATGTCAATTTGAGCAAAACTGTCGTGCATTTTCTCTCAGAAAAAAGCGTGCGGGGAAGTTCCAAGATCAGAATTCTCCTTAAACTCAAGAGGAATGGATATACAAGAGTCCGCGCATTGCACGGACTCTTTGTTTGTAAATTGAGAGAAATCTTATACGTATGTGCCTGCTATTGCACTACCTGGGTGCAATGTGCGCATCGTTTTGCAGAAAGTGGAATATCGCTCACGCATTCTGCACATTTTTTTGTTGTAGGATCTGCCTCTACTTCCCCACGCTTCATCCGAGCGATGAGTGAATTGATAGGTAGCACAACAAAGAAATAAATTGACGCAGCTATAATACCAAAAGAAATGAGGGCGTTCACAAAATTACCATACATAAACTTACTTCCGTGTATGGTAAAAAAGAGACTGGAAAAATCCGGCAACTTTGCGATTGCACTAATAAGCGGAGTCAGGATGTCAGCGACTAATGATGTTACGAGAGTCCCAAACGCGGCACCGATCACGACACCGACCGCAAGGTCAACGACATTCCCCCTCATAATAAATTCTTTGAATCCGGACATTGTGTTTTTCATATTACCTTATTGAAATTTTTACATTTGAGCACTGCGTGATTGATATATATGCATATATAGTATCGCAATATATAAATATTTGAAAAGCATTTCTTCTGCCGAGGTTCAACCTCGGCAGAACGGGGCACAGTCGAAATACCGAGGCAAAACCTCGGCACGAAATCCGCCGAGGTTTTGCCTCGGTATTTTTCTCAGTATTTTTAAATTAAATAATGCTCAATGTTGGATATTTGGTTCGAAACACATTTTTCTCTGCTGAGGTGAGGCTGCTGAGGTTAAGATCTCCACTCACTGACTCGGGCAAGGTCAGACCTTCTGCGGAGGTGAGACGGCTGAGGTAAAGATTTCCACCCAATGACTGTGGCAGGGTCAGGTCTTTTGCGGAGGTGAGGCTTCTGAGGTCAAGACTTCCACCCACTGACTCTGGCAGGGTCAGACCTTCTGCTGAGGTGAGGCTGCTGAGGTCAAGATCTCCATAATGAAACAGGATATCGCCACTGAAAGCTTCTTTTTTTGTGGTTGAAATTGCTTCCTCTGGATATCCTGTGACTAGTGAAATATCTGTTTTGACATCTCTTCCCGCTCGCAGTTCTGCGATGCGGGGATCTTTTTCATATCCAAATCCTTCAATCTTTGCATCAATTTCATAGAGGAAGCGGAGGTCATCTTTGGAAAAGTCTTCACTCTTCTCTGCCTTTCGTTGAAGTGAAGTGAGCATCTTCATATCAGCACTTTTCTTTTGGTAGCTTTCTGCTTCAGAGCCGAACTCGGTGAGCTTGTCGTCGAGAATGTCTTGGAGAGCAGGTTCTACCTCTTGGTGAGGAAGAATACCTCTGACTTCTCC
>JBBQUO010000022.1:0-10328 GCA_038212375.1 Minisyncoccia bacterium | reverse complement strand
GGCTTGTTTTTGAAGTTAAACTATAGCCCAGGCTTACTGATAAATATGCTAGTACTTCAAAAAAACCAATAAAAAATAAATCTTTATGCAAATGCTTATGCTTATGAGGAAACCATAATTGAATTTTTTGTATTTTAGCAACACTGTATACAACAATAGTCATCCAGATATACATAATGCATGCGTACAGGTACCAATCTACATTTTCAACAAATCTACTCCAGCCTAATGTCCAGATCGAGGCGAGTATTGTAGCAATGGCAATTTCTTTGAATCCGTTTGTTTTATGAAATTGAATTTTCCTAGCGCGAAACGCTGAGATATCTAAATTTACGACAACAATTCCAAAAAATATTGCACAAAGAGAAGCAAGCAGTGAAACGCCAATCTGTTCCCCAAGAAATACAATTGAAAGAATTGCCGTAATCCCGGGAAATGACGCAAATATCGGATTCAAAATAGCAAGTTGCCCTTTTCCAAATCCTTTATATGCATACAAATATACCGCTGCTTGACCAGCTCCAAATAAAAATAGTAAAAACCATGTGAGCACACCATGAGGAGGGTTGAACGTTTTTCCGAACCATAATGATACAAAAAAACCTACGGATAGCATAACTACACCGTATACGTGTGCCCAAAACAAACTAATAACATCTCCTATCTGATCAATTGTTTTTTTTGCAAAAAAATCAGCAAATCCCCACCCTGTCATCCCACCTAATCCCGCGAGAATAGCAATCATGTAAGAGTTTTCCATGTACTATCTTCTAAAAATAAAAAGTACGACAAATGGCAAGAGTAGCCACCCAAAAAGAAATGATCCAGAAAAAAGACTATCAATTCCACTTCCAAAGTTATAAATACTCTTAAGATTTATTACTTGATATGAGAACAGAATGATAAGTGAAGTAAAGGCTCCACCGTAGCAAAGAGATTCAAAGAATTTTCTAATTTTTGAGAATGAAAATTCTGATGCAACGAACTGATTAAGGGTAATGTGAATAGGAATCAATATCAAAATAAATAATCCAACTTGTATGAGTGCTTCAGAGCTATTTGACGGGTTGCTTATGGATAATTTAGTTAAAAGCGGAAGATATTTGAGAATTAAGGCTGCGGGATAAAACGAAATGAGAAGTGAAGTAGCTCGTTTCTTCCCTGCCATAAATGCATATAGTGTTCCAATAGCTAAAAAAACAAAGACCACAATAACGTCTGAAGAGAATGAAAGTATTGAATGAATAGCTTCTTTTTCAATTTGCATTATGCTTATTATATACCTTCCATACCTAATTGTTTATAGATATACCCATACATTCTAATGTTTACCTTAAAGTCCACTTCACTACTTCAAATAAATGGAACTATGCAAATTCAAAAAACTTGAATTGTTGAAATTTTACCTACTACTAAACACCTCTTTCTTTGAGATCTTCTAGAGTTTTTCTTACATCTTTCGAAATTTTCTTTGGCATGTCAATAATGACACGAACCAAAATATCTCCACGTTTTGATTTACTCATAGGAACACCTCTTTCTTTCATTCGAAGTACATCAAAAAAATTTGTGCCTTCTGGAATTGTAAGAGTTACATTGCCATCGAGTGTTTTAATATCCATTTTTGTTCCAAGGAGTGCATCAGAAAGCTTCACATGAAGATCCATGACAAGATTGCTCCCTTCTTTTCGAAATGTAGGATGCTTTTTTACATGAACACGAATATACAGATCTCCGGTTGTACCTCCGGGTATTGCTTCACCATATCCACGCATACTTAGTGTCTCACCATTTTCTATGCCAGAGGGAATTGGAATCTTAATATCCTCATCGCGTTTTGTAACGCCAGCTCCGTGACAAGTTTCACATTTTTCCTTCGGGATTTTACCTGTTCCATGGCAAGTTTCACATTGGCGCACAGATGCGAATGACCCAATGATAGAGCGACGCATTTCTTGAATCTGACCTTTTCCACTGCAGGTAGAGCAGGTATCCATGGCAGTACCTCTTTTTGCACCACTTCCTGAGCATGTATCACACGTTGAAACTTTATTGAGGATAATTATTTTATCAACCCCAAAAATTGACTCTTCAAAGGTAAGTTCAATATCGACTGATATATCTGCTCCTTTTTTGGTTTTACTTCTCCCACCTCCACCAAAAATATCTCCAAAAATATCTCCGAGGTCAAACTCCACTCCATTCCCCTGTTGAAAGCCTCCTTGAAATCCGCTGAAGTCAAACCCACCAAAACCTTGACCTCCTCCACCGCCGAATCCTTGCCCCGCAGCATCAGCATTTCCATAGGTATCGTATTGCGATTTTTTTTGATCATCAGAAAGAATTGAATACGCTTCATTCACCTCTTTGAATTTTGCTTCATCACCTCCTTTTTTGTCCGGATGATACTCATGCGCGAGCTTACGAAACGCTTTTTTTATCTCGTCTTTTGATGCTCCTTTTTGTATACCTAATGTTTGGTAGTGGTCTTTTGCCATGAGTATATTCTACTATGCGAATACCGAGGGTTAACCTCGGTATTCTGATTCATTATGGAGTTTGAGTATCTTCTTTTTTCTCTTCAAATTCTGCATCTTTTGGAGTTTCAGTTACTGGTTGTTCTGCTGCTCCCTGAGGGTGCTCTGTGTTTGCTTGCTGCATCGCTGCTCCCATTTTCTGAAGTTCAACTGAAAGTTCTTCAGTTGCTTTTTTCGTGGCTTCTATAGAAGTGCCGTCTTTCTCTTTTTTAAGTGCATCAATCTTGGTCAAAATTGCAGTTGATAGGTCTGCGGGAACTTTCCCTTCAGCATCCTTGAGTGATTTTTCTGCAGTGTAAATCAGCTGTTCTGCAATATTTTTTGTTTCAACAAGCTCGTGCTTCTTTTTATCCTCATCACCATGAAGCTCAGCATCTTTTTGCATACGTTCGATATCTTCCTTTGAGAGGCCAGAACGTGCTTCAATGCGAATAGATTGCTCTTTATTACTTGCTTTATCTTTTGCTTTTACCTGAAGGATTCCATTGGCATCAATGTCGAAAGTAACTTCAACTTGTGGCATACCGCGTGGTGATGGCGGAATTCCATCGAGAACAAATGTCCCAAGGTTTTTATTGTCACTTGCCATTGGACGCTCTCCCTGAACAACTTTGATTTCAACTGAGGTTTGATTATCCGCTGCGGTTGAAAAGATTTGTGAACGTGATGCAGGAATGGTGGTATTTTTTTCTATAAGTTTTGTCGCGACTCCTCCATACGTTTCGATACCAAGAGAAAGCGGAGTAACATCGAGAAGCAAAACATCTTTAACATCTCCACTAAGAATTCCTCCTTGAATCGCAGCACCAAGAGCTACTACTTCATCAGGGTTGATAGATTTGTTTGGCTCTTTGCCGAAAAGTTCTTTTACTGCAGCTTCAATCGCTGGCATACGAGTCTGTCCTCCAACAAGAATAACTTCATTGATGTCACTGATCTTATATGAAGATGCGTCGATGGCACGTTTTGCGATTTCAATAGATCGGTCGATAAACTCTTTTGCTAGTTCCTCAAGTTTTGCACGACTCATTTTTATGAGGAAGTGCTTTGGACCGTTCGCATCTGAGGTAATAAAAGGAATGTTTATTTCTGTCTCAATAGCTGTAGAAAGCTCAATTTTAGCCTTTTCAGCGGCTTCGTCGAGTCGCTGAAGTGCGAGTGCGTCACTGCGAACATCAATACCAGATTCCTTTTTGAATTCTTCAGCAAGCCAATTGATAATTTTCTGATCAATATCACGACCACCTAGATGACTATCTCCGTCTGTAGACTTTACTTTAATATCGCCTCCTACTTCATCAACATCAACTTCAAGAATAGAAACATCGAGAGTTCCTCCCCCAAAGTCATAGACAGCGATCTTTTCATTTTTCTTCTTATTGAATCCATATGCAAGTGCTGCTGCAGTTGGTTCGTTGATAATACGCTTAACATCGAGTCCTGCGATTTTTCCTGCGTCTTTGGTGGCTTGGCGTTGTGCGTCATTAAAATATGCAGGGACAGTAATAATGGCTTCTGTGATTTTCTCTCCAAGTTTTGATTCAGCATCTGCTTTGAGTTTCTGAAGAATCATAGCTGAGACTTCTTCTGGTCTGTAATTTTTGTCGCCCATTTTTACTTCAACCCCATCGTTGCTGGTTGACTTGAGTACATCGAATGGAACATTGGTTTTGTCCTTCTGCACACCTGGATCATCAAATGTGTGACCAATAAACCTTTTAATACCGAAAATAGTATTTTTCGGATTCGTCACAACTTGTCTTTTTGCAAGGAGCCCAACGAGACGTTCGCCAGTCTTCGACACTGCGACTACAGAAGGAGTAGTTCGAGCACCTTCGGCATTTTCTATAATTTTAGGATTACCAAGTTCCATCACTGCGACTGCAGAGTTGGTTGTTCCAAGATCAATTCCAATGATTTTTGTCATATTGTATTTTAGAATGAATGAATAATTGGTAAAAAACTCCCGAATGAATCCGCATTATACTCTCACTTTTGTGTCATGTCAAAACTACTTTTCAAACGTTCCAACAATAACTTTTGGTGATCGTATCTCCTTTCCTTGGAGGCTGTATCCTGTTTGAATAACTTCTAGAATTTTTTCATTCTGACGCTCATCTTCTACATGTACCATCTGCATAGCTTCATGGAGCTTCGGATCAAATATTTCTCCGACTGGAACCAGTTTTTCTACTCCATGACCTGCAAGAATTGATATAAGTTGATTATAAATTGATTCTATACCAGTGCGCCAGTTTAATGGAAGTGACTGCCAGATCTCCTGATTGCGAAATGCCAGATCAAAGCTATCAAGAACAGGGATAATATCCTTCAACACTTCTTCTTTTGAGAACTTGAGGAATTCTTGCTTTGCATCTTCGTCACGTTTTCTAATATTCACAAAATCTGCTTTTGCTCGTTGCCAAGCATCTAGATACTCTTGTTTCTCAGCTTCAGCAATCTTGAGTTTTTCTTTCAGCTTTCTTATTGTTTCATGCTGACTTTCTTCTGCAAGAACAGAGTCGTCGAGATGTTCATCTCCATGATCAATAGTAATTTCATCATTTTTATCGTGCATCATACTGAGTATTGTAACAAAAATTATTATTTCTATAACTTGACTTTTTTCTTTAATTAAAGCATAATAATTTTAGGTTATCTCATTCCACAGAACACGATGGAGATAGTGTAAACAATTTGGAGTCTCAAATCTTAGAGCTTGTGGAAGAACTAGTTGATGAAACTAGGTGGAACTGGATTCGTATGATAAGTAGACCTGACGCAACAGACAAAATGCTACTTCGAATAGCACAGCTTGGCGTTATTGAGCGCAGAGTCCATCCTCTTGATGGTCATGTGTACATTTTTGAAGGAAAAGTTTTTGGGTAAACAGATGGCATTACGCTGTCTGACTCAGAACCTCCACAGTCCATAAGCACTTGAGTCAAAAAGAATCCTTTGCTGATCGCATTAAGGGTTCTATTTTATTGGTTGCGTAAATGTGGAATCGCTTCGTTTTATGGAAACAAAGTACAACTTTGATCACAATCGTACATTACTATGTACGATATAGCTCCGGCCGAGTAAACCTAAAGAAAAAACCGGCGCAGGCCGGTTTGTTTCTATCGCTTACTCCACTGTGGTGCCTTTCGGGCCTTTTTGAGACCGAACTTGCGACGTTCCTTCATACGAGCGTCTCGCTTGAGAAATCCAGGAGTTTTCATTGCCTTTCGAAGATTTTCATCATATTCAACAATGGCACGAGCAATACCATGTCGTATTGCACCAGCCTGAGATGTGATACCTCCACTTTTTACGTGAACAGTTATCTTGAATTTCTGATCGATCTTTGCCGCAACCTGTGCTTCCCCGACAGTCTTACGAAGCTCTTTCGTAGGAAAATACTCATTAAACTCTCGATCATTTACGACAATAGAATCCTTTGATGCAGGAGTAATACGCACTCTTGCGATTGAGGTCTTTCGGCGACCTACAGTTTCTATATATTTTTCTTTTTGTGTTGTTTCAGCCATTCTATTAAAATTTTAAATTGTTTCTATGTGTATAATGCTTGCAATTCTTTCTGTATTTTCTATACCTCACGGTATATTGAAATGATAACGAAGCAAGTATTATTTTGTGATCTTTAAGTTTTGAATCATTTTCGAACGAAGTTTGTTCGTTGGAAGCATACCATAGACAGTTCTTCGAAGCACCTCCTCTGGACCCTTTTTTGTGAGAGCATCTTTA
The DNA here is from genome assembly GCA_038212375.1 of Minisyncoccia bacterium. Taxonomy (GTDB): domain Bacteria; phylum Patescibacteriota; class Minisyncoccia; order Phycocordibacterales; family Zambryskibacteraceae; genus JBGTNQ01. The sequence goes on along the minus strand of JBBQUO010000022.1, from coordinate 4,041 downwards.
AGCTTTTCAAAACGAAGTCCTCCAGGATATCCAGAATACCACTTGTACTCCATGTTTTCTTTTTTTGCATCAGCAATATGAAGCTTTGATGCATTTGTCACAACAACTTCTACATTAGGGACTATATTTTTTGCAAATGCAGGAGTATTTTTACCCATGAGTAAGATAGCAATCTCACTTGAGATTCTTCCGAGCTTTTTATTTGTTGCGTCTAGAGTGTAAGTTGTCATGGTAGTAATTATTATACAAATTCAATATACGCACGCGCACTTCCGTCACCTTTACGAGCTATGAGCTTGGTGATGCGAGTATAGCCACCATCTCGTCCTTTGTATTTTGGTGCGATTTCAGTAAAGAGTTTCTTTCCTGCTGCAGGTCCTACAGCTGCTATAACAAGACGATATGATGCAAGAGTACCTTTGCGTGCATTGGTCGTCTGTCGCTCAATGAAAGGGCGGAGCTCTTTAGCCTTCGGTTCTGAAGTTTCTATTTTTCCAGAACTAATAAGCCCAACCGCAAGAGCTTTAAGAAGCGCTTTACGCTGGTTGCGAGTACGTCCGAATTTTCTGTTGGCGTTATGATGTCTCATGAAAGTTTATTTAAGTGTGATTCCGTAACCCCCAAGAACACCTCGGATCTCCTGGATTCCTTTTGCACCAAGACCATCAACATCGAGTAGATCGCGCTCCTTTTTTCGAGCCAAACCTCCGACAGTGCGAATATTTGCACTCGATAGAGCATTGAGTGTGCGAGCAGAAAGACCGATAGATTCGATGCGAGTCTTGAGGAGCTCAGAATCAGCTTCAATTTTATCACCATGCTGAGTTGAGACTTCTTCGGTAGAAACCTCAGACATTTCAAGCTCTTCCTTGAATCCAACAATGCTCTTGAGTTGATTGATCATAATCTCAATAGATGTTTCAAGTGCATCTTTTGGAGTGATAGTTCCATCAGTTTCAATAAAAATTTTCAAACGATTGAAATCAGTTCTGTCTCCGACACGCATATTTTCAACTTCATAACTCACTCTACGGATTGGAGTAAAAATCGCATCAAGAGAAATAGTTCCGATATCAACTCGATTCTTTTGTAGGATTTCTCTTGATACATAGCCCATTCCTCGCTCTACAGTCATCTCGAGGTTAAAATCAGTATTTTTATCGGTTACAGACGCAATGTGTGCATCTGAGTTCAAAATTTCAACCTGCCCCACCGCATCTATATCTGCAGCGCTTACCTCCTTGATACCTTTTACTTTAAGGATCAATGTTTGAGATATGTCAGTAAGCATTTTGATGCGGATCTTCTTAAGATTCAAAAGGATTGTGATCACATCTTCTTTTACACCTGCCATAGTGGAAAACTCATGATCTACACCATTGATCTTTACTGATGTAATCGCAGCACCAGGAAGTGATGAAAGAATGATTCTTCGGAGTGAATTTCCAAGAGTGTGGCCATACCCAGGATAAAGCCCGTCGATTTCGTATGTACCAGTGAACTGATCTTCGGATACAATTTTTGGTTTCGATGGCAAAACAATTGAATGGTCAGACATGATAGTGAGTGTTAAAAAGTGATAAATATATATAAATTACCTACTATAAAATTCGAGCACTACGTTAAGATCAAACAAAGTTTCGGCACCATTGTACTTAGGTTGACCTTGCACAGTCGCAGTCTTCTTATCAAAATCAAACTTGATCCATGACGGAATTTCTCTGCCTTTAAGTCTCTCGTCAAGATCTGCAAAAAGAGGCTTTGTTAAACTTGCAGTTCTAATTGAGAGAACATCACCTTCTTTGAGCTCGTAAGAAGGAATGGTAATGCGCTTGCCATTTATTGTCATGTGACCATGTCCTACCATCTGGCGAGCTGCAAGACGAGTAGCGGCGAATCCTGCGCGATACGCGATGTTATCAGCGCGAAACTCAAGATTCGCGTATAAGCGTGAAATCGCATTCTTATCTTTCTTTGAAAGAGCGGCTTTTGCGTATTTAGAAAATTGTTTTTCCGTAAGACAGTATGTATATCGAGCTTTTTGTTTTTCAAGAAGTTGAACACCGAACTCAGATTTCGGACGTGAAAAACCTCGAGTCTTATTTTTCTCTTTACGAGCTTGAGAAAGTTGATACTTTTGTGTTTGAGTTTTTTCAAACACGGTTGCACCAAGTCTTCGAGCGATTTTATATTTTGGTCCGATAATCATAGTTTTATTATTGTGGTTATACTCGTCTTGGCTTCTTAGGTTTCGGTCCGTTATGTGGAACAGGGGTGGTATCCTTTACTGATGTGAGATTGATACCCTTTCCAATAAATCCTCGGATAGCTGATTCTCTTCCTGATCCTGTCCCTTTTACGGTGACTGATACTTCTTTGATCCCCATAGCGAGAGCTTTTGCACCTAAAATCTCACCGACTTTCGCTGCAGCAAATGGAGTACCCTTCTTCGCTCCTTTAAATCCGAGAGCTCCAGATGATGACCAGCACAGAGTGTTGCCTTTTGTGTCAGTGACCACAACCTTAGTGTTGTTATAGGTAGATTGAACTGAAAGAATTCCAGTGTCGACTCGCTTCTTCGAAAGAGCAGATACAGATTTTGCTTCTGAACCTCCTTCTTCCCCAGCTTTCTTTACGATTCTCTTTTTACCCATGTGGTTGTGTGTTGTTTAGACTAAAAAGGAGCATACTGCTTCTTTTTGAGTGAAAATGTGATTGTTATGTAACCCTTAATTGATATCATACTTACCTAAAATAGGCAACTACAGCCTTATTTCTTATCTGCTACCTTGCGTCCAGTACCCATAGTCTTACGAACATTTCCACGACGAGTACGTGAATTAGTCTTTGTTCGCTGACCACGCACTGGGACAGACTTACCATGTCTCAATCCACGATAAGTCTTGATATCTTTGAGACGCTTAATGTTCCCAGAAATTTCACGCTTCAGATCACCTTCGAGCTTCATAACCTCAATAACTTTACGAATCTCTGCTTCTTGATCCGCAGTAACATTTTTTGGTTTGAGTGAATAGTCTACCTTTGCAGCATCGAGAATTACATGAGCTCGTGATCGTCCGATACCATAAATTGAAGTGAGGGCAATCTCAATCCTTTTCTCTTCTGGTAGTGTTATTCCTAAAATTCTCATTGTGATGATGTGGTTAAACTATACAAATTATCCCTGCCTTTGCTTGTGTCTTTGGTTTGCCTTGCAAATAACATACACGTAGCCCTTACGTCGGACTACCTGGCATTGAGCACACATTTTCTTTACAGAAGCTTTAACCTTCATAAGGTCTCCTATTGTAGTATAACGAGTAAATAAGTCAACAAGGTTTTCAGCAGTTTTAGAGTCTTCGGACAATTCTTCCCTTTCCTCCATAGGGATCTACCTGTATTTCTACCCTATCTCCGACAAGGACTCTGATCTTATTCATACGCATTTTGCCTGCAAGATATGCGAGAGTTTCCTCACCACCAGCTTCTGGCATTATGCGAAATAAAATATTTGGAAGCGCTTCTGTCACTACTCCGACAATGGTTGGTTCTTTTTCTGGTCTAGTATCCATGTATATGTTAAGGGTTAATTACAGTGAGAGTAATACTTTTTGGGTTATTTGGGAAGGACTGCTTCCAGAATGGTCTTACAATTGCATCAGCTTTTTCTATGCCAGGGTAATTTACCAAAATACTTTGAAGAGAGCTTTTTGGCTTTCCTGCAAGATCTGAAAGAAGTTTATTGGAATTAAATTCGCTTATAAATGCGATCGAATCGTTGATAGCGAAGGTGAAAAGCGAGTCTTTTGTAGGGTCAAAGTTTGATTTGTTTTGGATCTGAAACTTCAAGTTACCGATATTTGCAATGGTGGCTGTTGTGCTGCCCATATTTGCAAGAAGTTGGCTTGCAAGGTAGTTTGAAAGGGTGTCTTTCTGGAACATGATTGCCCAAAGATTTCCACGTTCATTTACTTGAACTGAATTATCCTTTGGGTTTGACTGTGCAAGGTCTTCGTAAGTTACAATCATTCCATCAGGAAA
>JBBQUO010000021.1:0-10622 GCA_038212375.1 Minisyncoccia bacterium | reverse complement strand
GGACTGGGCTGTGATTAGTATAACAATTCCGACGACAAGCAGTCTACCGAAGGTTTCGTCGGTTCTTGAGGCAATACGAAGGCCTCGAAAAGCAAAAAATACGAACAAAATTAGAATAATCACAGTACCTAAAAAGCCGAACTCTTCAGCAGCCACAGCAAAAATTGAGTCACCGATTGGCTCAGGTAGAAAATTAAACTTTTGAACACTTTGACCAAACCCTCTACCGACTACCCCACCAGAGCCAATAGCAATTAAAGACTGCTGAATTTGGTATCCAGAAGTGAGTGCGTTATCAGACGGATTCATGAATGTCATAATACGAGCTTTCACGTAGGGTCTCATGGTTGCAATGAGAGCTAAACCTATAATTCCAGCCAAAAATAATGTTGCGACATGCCTCCACTTTCCTCCAGCAGTGAGAAACATTGCAAGTCCTGTGCATGCAATAAGCGCAAATGTGTCAGTATCAGGCTGTAGAAGAATAACCGCGCCAACTGCTCCAAGAATTAAAATAAATGGAAGAAGTCCGTATTTAAATGTAGCAACTTTATGTTTTATTGATGTAAGCCATGCTGCAAAATAGATAATAAAGGCTGTTTTGAGGATTTCTGCAGGTTGAAATGAAAAACCCGCAATAAGAATCCATCTCCTTGCTCCTCCATGCGCAAATCCAATATGTGGCACAAAAACTAAAGCATTTAAAATGAGAGAACCAATAAAGATGTAAAATGCATATTTTCTCCAGTTTTTGTAAGGAATTCTTGAGGTGACAAGCATAGCAATACTTCCAAGGAAAAGGCCAAAAAATGTTTGGGAAAATGCAACACTCGAATATTGGTCAGTCCCTTTTGTGAGAAGTCCTAGAGACGCAGAGCTAAAGATGAAAAATCCCGCTATTACAAGCGTGATTACACAACCAAGAAATATCCTGTCGACAGGATTTTTTTTCATCTCATTATTATAGCAGACGGACTTACATAAATACGCTACTTCGTTACTGAGCAGTTAATGCGGTAGGTAGGATTTATAATAGAAAGATACTCTTTTGTTTTTAGTACGATGCTTTTTTCAAGACTCACGATATTAAAACCTAGCTCGTTTGTATCGATAAGGGCGGTTGCGATAATGAGAATAGGAATTTCCGGAAAAACCTGACTTGCAAATGGAGGCATACACCCTGGCACTACACCTGCAAGACTAAACAGTTCTTCTGCAGTAGCGAATCGAATTTTTTTGAGATTTGGGATACCTTCAATTAGTGATTCTCTATGGAGTACATGATTTCCCGGCAACACTATCGTTGCAAAGCTCTCTGTATCTGTGAAGTAGAGTTTCGTGAGAAGAGCCTTTGCTCCTACAGCATTCGGAAAACCTGCTTTTACTCTTACCTCTTTCGATTCGTCACTTGTTTTACATGGCTGATGATCTATTTCTGAATATGAAATATGACTACGTTTCAGTAGGTCAATTATACTCCTATAAGCATCTGGATTCTCTATCATTATCCAGCAAGCGCGAGAATCACACCGAGAATCGCAAAAATAACTCCAATGATCCAATATCGCATGGTCACCTTGTACGCAGGCCAGCCAATCGCTTCAAAGTGATGGTGAATTGGTGCAACATGGAAAATCTTTTTACCATTTCTAAATTTTTTAGAAAGCATTTGCAAAATGACAGAAAGGCTTGTGATGACAAGTGGTAATGCGATGACGGGAAGTACTAAGACCCCATACCCCCCGCTTAGTTGGTCGGTCATAAATGCAACTACTGCAAGTGTGGCAGTGAGCGCCATGCTTCCTGTTTCAGTCATATAAAAGCGTGCTGGCGGAATGTTGAACCACAAGAAAGCAAGAATTCCCCCTACAACAACAAGGCAAAATGATGCGAGATTAATTTGATGTTGATAGTAAGCAATACCTGCATAGGCAGAAAAAATTGTTGCAAAAATACCCCCAGAAAGTCCGTCTATTCCATCGATTACTCCACCAGAGTATACTGCGATCATAACAAGTGAAAAAAATGGTATGAAGAAAACTCCTAGAGGAAGTACATGTCCTCCTGGAAGGCCGATCCCTGTTACACCGAGCTTTGCATAAAACCAGTATCCGCATAGTCCTCCGATAAGGGCAATAATGCCGAGTCTTTTTTTAAGCGAAAGTCCTCCAGCAAAATATCCTCCACCACCTTTGATCTCTAGATAATCATCCACAAGTCCAACGAGAGCGCCGATTATAAGTGTTGCGAATGGAATCCAAGTTTGACTACGGCTAAGAAAGTCGAGTTTGCTACTCAGCTCACTCGGGAGAATATGCGATACAACCCAGATAAGGAGTGTTGAAATAAAAACCGAAATCCAAATAATGACACCTCCCATTCTAGGGGTGTTTACCTCTTTGTTTTTGTGCAGTTCATTGAAGATGGGTGTTGCGTTCCCATGTACATCAATTTTCCCAGCCTTTTTCTTCCACATTTGGTTGCTATAGAGATAGTCTGAAATAGCAGGAGTAATCAAAATACCAATAACAAAAGAAACAATTGCGGGAAAAAAGACTTTTACAATATCGGTTACCATGGAAGTTAGTATAGCAAATTCAATCTGTTAAATCCTTTGTTCGAGACCTAGTCTTTGACTGCTCTTGTCATCAATAAATCTAGTTTCCTTGATTAATATACTCCATCGTTTTCTGGACAAGGGTCTGCATATCAGCAAAGCGGCCATCGTACGTTGATCCAAGGACTACTATGGTAATAGGGTGTTCAATAGATGGATCGAATGTAACTGCAAGATTACCTCCTGCAAGGTCCGTAAAGCCTGTTTTTGAGCCTAAAACAGCAGGTATACCACTCAACGCTATATCAGTATTCTCTGCATCATGCTTTATATTACTTAGAGAGGTGAAGGTTAAGTTTTGATACCTTGTGGCTGCCAAAATCTCTGGTTTGTTTTTTAATGTGTAGTTAAAAAGTATTCCAACATCGCGTGCGCTACCATATGCACCACTATCAGTTTTCGAAATGTCGAGACCGCTTTCATTATTGAAATGAGAATTTTTCATGCCAATTTTCTTTGCCTCTGCGTTCATATCTGCAATAAATTGATCACGAGTGATTTTTGAAGGATCAGCTTTTGTGGAAAAAGCTCCAGCTACTGCAGCTATAGCATGAGCTCCATCATTCGATGAAACCATAAGGCTAAAATCGATGAGATCTGTAAGTTTCCATTTTTCATCTTGTTTTAGACCGCTATCCCCCTCTGTATCAAGAAACTCTGGTTTTATCGTAACAATAGTATCTTTTGGAAGAAGCTCAGTGGCAGTGACTGCGGTAAGTACTTTTGTTATCGAAGCAAGAGGGAGAATGTCGTCTGGATTCTTTGCGTACAGCACTCTCCCGCTTTGTGCATCGTAGACAATTGCGGATCGAGCAATGATTGAAGTGTTTGCAAACGAATCGATGCGAGGCTCCTGTACCAAGACCCCTTGATCATGAGTGCGAACACCTCGAGAAATAAATAACGATACAAGTACAAACAAAAACAAGGCAAGTATGAGAAGCAAGCCAAGATTGATTAATTTCTTGTTTTCGAGAGACAGTAAAGTTTTTGAGTCGTTAGCATGCATTGGTTTCAGTCTCCGAATCTTTTGGAGTTAGTAAAAACTGTTCGAGCTCTGCTTTTACGCTTTCAAACTCTGGCATATGTTCAGCGTTTGTGACCCCCATAAAGGCAAGAAGTTCTGTAGTTCCAGAATATATATATCCTCGTCCTCCTTTTTCTTCTTCACGATTTATAAGTCCGCGGATCAGAAGATTTCGGAGAATAAAACCAGAATTTACTCCACGAATATAATCAATCTCACGCTTACTAGCCTTTTCTTTATAAAGAATAATTGCGAGGGTTTCAAGGCCAGCTTTTCCAAGATCACGGCTTAGTTCTTCTTTGGTGATCTTTTCAATAACAGGGCTTAAGCATGCTGAAGTTCCAAGCATCACCTCTTCATTGTGTTGTATTAAGACTATTCCACGATTTGAAAGTATAAGAGCAAGTTCTTTCAGAGCTTCTATAATCTTTTCTTCGTGTACTTCAAGGTATTGAGCAAGTTTCCGTACCGTAACCGTATCACCTCGGAAGAAAAGAATGGCTTCTATTTTTGTACTGAGAGGGGTTTCCATAGTTAGTTATCCTAGCAAAATATGATAGAAAGCGATACTTAAATGAAAAAACGGAGACTAATTTTATTGATAATGTGGAACACCTAATGTTTGTGTTTCCATCGCTATGTCGTCACTAAATGTGTTTTGGTTAACCTCGATAATACCTTGTTTTACGAGCTCTAGCATAGCGAGGAAGCTTACAATGATAAGCACCCTTTCTTCTCGTGTTGCACTGTGCCTTGCACCACTTGACTTGGTACCACCATGGGTTCCAGCAAAGTCACTGAAGTTCATTTTGAGACTTAGTTGCACCCTATCAGTAAGTTTATCGATCATCTCCTCAAGACTCATGATTTTCTTGACTACAGTTTTCGATAAAACTTCCTTTTTTGGAAGTGACTCCATTACTCTCTTCATGCTTTCAAGCATCGCGAGAGTTGTCATATCTTCATCAGGAGAAAATACTGGTGTAACTCGTTTATTTGGTATTTTGGAAAAGATGATTTCTGTTCCAAATTTTTCTGCAATATGTTTTGAGACATCTTGAACACGTTTGTAAATAGTAAGTCTCTGTTCAAGATCTTCGATGCTCCCCTGCTCTTCTTCGGTCAGTGATAAGTTTGGAAGGAGAGATTTTGATTTAATAAGAAGAAGTGTAGAAGCAATTAAAATAAAATTGGCAGTCATTCCTATGGGAAATTGACCAATATTTTTTACGTATGAAATATAGTCATCTGCTACTCGTGCGAGTGAAATATCAGAGATAAATAGCTTCCGCTTTTCGATAAGGCTGAGAAGCAGATCAAGTGGACCTTCGAAAACCTCGGTCTTTATGGTAAAAGCTCCCTCATTCATTTATGGATTGAGTCTTTTTACGTCTCGTGGGAGATACGTTGCTTCTCGAACATTCGGAAGATCGAGGAGCTTCATTATGAATCTTCCTGGACCAATACCAGCACCACCATGCGGAGGGCATCCGTAACGAAAGAAATTAATATAATCTTTAAGTGATTCAAGATTCATACCTTTTTCTATAGCTTGTGTTTCAAGAATGTATGGTCTGTGCTCTCTTTGAGCAAGTGTTGTTACCTCTACTCCTTTAAAGAGGAGGTCAGCACGTCGTGATCGATCGGAGCCTTCGGTGAGACGCATGTGATAAAAGGCACTCTTGGATTTGTGGTACTCGGTAATAAACACAAACTGATGATTAAATTCTTTTTCTACATATTCACACATGGCACGCTCTTCTTCTGGAGAAAGGTCATGTTCTTCGCCAGATGATATGTTCATGGAAGCAAGGATTTCTTTTGCTTTTACGATCGGTATTCGAGGAAATGGCTGAGATGGGATTGTGATATTCATATCAGGAAAAGCTGTTTTAAGTGATTGGAATCCTTCAATGATCATTCCTTCTTCCATATCCATAATGTCGTTGTGATCACGTATGTAAGACATTTCAAAGTCCCAGCCAGTAAACTCGGTAAGGTGTCTTGTAGTGAAAGATTGCTCAGCTCGAAACACTGGCCCAACCATAAATACTCGCTCAAGCCCGGAGGACATTGCCATTTGTTTATAAAATTGTGGTGACTGAGCTAGGTATGCTTTGCGGTCGAAGTAATCTACCGTAAAGACTTCGGATCCAGATTCAGAAGGAGTCGACATGAATGACGGGGTATATATCTGTATGAATTGATTTGTATCCCAAAATTTTCTAAATCCCTTTTCAAACTCAGTCCATACTTTAAAGATCATTGCCTTTTCAGGTTTTCGAAGATCGATCCAACGATAATCAAATCGAATAGGCGCATCTGTCTCTTCCCCTCCCTTTTTTGTAACGACTGGGATAGGCAGCTCGGGCGCAGATACTGAAAGAACTTCAAGGGTGGTCGCTTGCATTTCTATACCACCAGGAGCTTGATCAAATGCCTTGAGTTTGCCTGAAACCTTCACCACAGATTCCATCGTAAGATTTTTTGTAGCCTCAAAAATAGGACTTTCAATTGTTACTACTACTTGCATCAGCCCTGTGATATCTCGAACAACAAGGAAAATTACCTTACTTTGAACTCGAAGTGCGTGCACAAAACCTCGAATAGAGATTTCTTTCCCAATGTACTCATTTGCTTTTTCTATATGGTATGTATTCATGTTACTTGACGCCAATGGCATTTTTTATTTCTTTCATTTTTGTATCTGCAACTTCTTGCGCGCGGTGTTTTCCTTCTTCGAGGATTTGAATAACTGCATCTGGATCTTGAACAATTTCATAACGACGATCTCTCATTGGTTTAATAAATGATTGTAAATCTTTTATTAGTTCGTCTTTAAGATTTTTAAACTTCCCTTTATTTTCTGCATAGAGAGTATCAAGCTCAGCTTTTGGTTTAATGAGAGCGTGAATTGTATATACATTCAAAGGGGTTTCGTCTGTTGAGTTGGTGACGATCCCTATAACAAACTTTTCGATTTCACTATCAGTTGCAAACAATGATAGGTGGTTATTATATGACTTAGACATTTTTCTCCCATCATCTCCTGGTACCGTTTGCACTTCTTCTAAAATCTTTGGTTCTGGAAGTTTGAATGTTCCTGTACTGAATATTCTATTGAATTTTTCTGCAGTATCACGTGTATATTCAACGTGCTGCTTTTGATCAAGGCCTACTGGAACGATATCTGGACTGTACAAGAGAATGTCTGCAGCCATTAACATTGGATAATTAAATGTTCCAACGCTAATCTCTTTGTTTTTTGCTTCAGCATCTTTGAATGCATGTGCACGCATGAGATACGGCATTGTGGTAAGAGTATCAAAAATCCATGCAAGCTCAGTGTGCGCAGAAATATCCGACTGCTTAAAAATAACTGATTTTTTTGGATCAAGACCAATTGCGAGGTAATCAATCGCAAGGCTAAAAGTGAGCCTTCTCATCTCTGCCGCATCTTGAATGAAGTTGAGAGCGTGGTAGTCGGCGATCATGAAGTAGCTCTGGTAATCATTCTGAAAGTCGACAAACTGCTTCATCGCTCCGAAGTAATTTCCAATGTGAGGCACACCAGTTGGTTTTACGCCTGATAGAAGAGTCTTTTTGTTTGACATAGAGCCATACTATCAATAAATAAGGCCTTTTGAAAGGCAAAATTCTTATGTAAGTGTTGTGGGAAGTTCTAGGTAAAATGTCGAACCTTGACCTTTTCCTGCTGATTCTGCCCAAGCACGACCTTTATGTGCCTCCGCAACTCCACGTACGAACGCCAGTCCGTATCCACTACTGTTTACGTTTATTTTCAATGAATCCTTACCTCGGCCGCCTTTTGTAAAAAGTCTTTTCATGTCTTCAGGATCGATCCCGAGACCTGTATCTTTGATTGTCAGAAGAACTTTTTCGTCTTTAATTTTTTGTAAATGAATATAAAGACCTCCTGCTTCAGTATAAATGATTGAGTTATCAATAAGGTTTCTTACAACTTCTTTGAGATTAATACTGTCTCCAGTCATTGTATAATTTCCATCATCGACAACAAGTTCAACTGAAAGAGCTTTCTCATCAACATGCGGATGTTGAGCAGTCACAACGTCGTTGACAAGCTCTTTAAAATTCAAAGGTTTCATATTGTATACCATTGCTCCACTTTCAGCACTCGAACCATTGAGTACTTGCTGAACAAATCCCACTCCTTCGGTAAGGGTATCAAAACCTACTTTTAACATGGGAATAGCTGCAGGAGAAACGGGTCCATATGCTGGCTCTTCGAGAAGTTCTGAGAATATTCCGCGAGCTTTTGCTAAATACCCTTTAATCTGGTGATTCATTACATGAATAAGGTTCGATTGACCCTCATTTGCTAATTCAAGTTCATGATTAAGAGTGTCAACTTTTTTGTACAATGTTACGAGCTCAAGATTTCTTTTGTATAGCTCTTCTGTAACACTTTTGAATTCAGATGGGAGAATTGTATTTGTTTTATCAGTATTATTTTCTGGCATATTTATTTGAGACTAGCTGGTATTTGATCTAGCGGAAGACTAACAAGAAGAGCTGCAACTGCATCCCTGCATACTTCGTGTGATGCGCGACCAAAAAGGTGTTCATACTGACTTACAAGCTCGTCTACTATTACCCGTTCGTTTGGTGTATCAATTGATAGAGTTCCAGCTTTTTGATCAATAATATGAATACCTTTTACTTTGCGTGCCTCAGCCCACGCAATAGGGCCAATAATGAGGGCTTGCTCATTAATTATCTTTATGACGATTTGATCAAATATACTCATGGTATTTTCTAGCTTTGAAATTAATGATCTTTGAGCTGGCAAAAACCTAAGATCCCAAACGAAAGAAGAAATACCCCTGTTGTAAGAAGATAATCTCCAAAATTTCCATTGTAGTATGTATTAACTGTTGTTGTGTATGAAAATACTGAATCTGCAACAAACATCACCCCAAGACCAAGCAGTATGCTCCAAATATCTGTTTTGTATTTTCCACCTAAGTACTTAAAAGAAAGTCCAGAAACAATGGTACCGATTGCAAGTCCAAGAAAATCACCAAATGGATAAATGGTATCAAACAGTGCCTTCATGACTGTCTCACCAGCTTGAATCACAATACCCTCTCGTGCAATAACAACAAGAATATAATAAGAAATAACCGTTGTTAGAACTAATGTGATAACAACTAGTAATTTTGCATGTTTGTTTCTAAGTACAAATTTCGCACCAGTAGCTTTTGAGAGATAAAAAGTACCAAGACCATAAAAAAATATACTTGGAGCAAAACCTAGATCAGCGAGTGATGGGTAAGGGGCCTCTATGCCTAGAAAAAAATTATAGTAAGACCATATTAACTCGCCAAAACCCCACAAAAAAATTCCAAGACCCACAAAAAAAACTGCTTTTCCAATTGCGCTTGAAAGTCTGCCCCACTCTTTAGATTTTATAAGTGCAATAACTCCGGCTACAAGTGGAATTAATCCAAAAAGGAATGAGTAAAGATAATTATAAAATCCACTCGTTATGTGTTGAGTAAAAAGTGCTAACCAAAATATGGTTAAAAAAATGTAATAGGAAAAGAATACTTTTTGCAGGGAATTTAATTTCATTACATAAATCTTACGTTTGCAAGTTAGAGCTGTCAAACAAAATATACCGCAGGTTTAGGAAATCCATTAAAAGGGCTGGCTACGACTAAACTGTACGCTCCGACATCATGGAAAATAATTTTGTCACCAACATCAAGATCCTTTGGTAAAAGTGCTTCTCTTGTAATTACATCCATACTGTCACCAGTTGGCCCAGCAAGTGAATACAGCATTTCTCCAGAATTAAAGGATTGTCTTTGACTGGTAACTCGGTATCGAGTCGAACCTTGAAAAGCGAGCGCCTCAAACAATCCATTATATACTCCCAAGTCTAAAAATAACCAAGTACCTTCTTTCCGACTAGCTTTTCCAATTATAGTTGCGACTGCTATGCTTGTCTCAGCGATAATGCCTCTCCCTGGTTCGAGCATCATTTTTGGTTTATATGGAAGAGAATTTAAGCGAGTTAGTATTTTTTCTGCGACATAGTTTAGCTCTGTATTAATTACATCTGACGAATAAGCGCAAGGGTAGCCACCACCAATATTAATAAATTCAATTGTGATCCCCTCTTTTATCAATTGATTCATGCAAATTTCCACATCATTTAAAGCTTGTGACCAAGCATCTGGATTACTTGCTTGTGACCCCACATGAAAGCTAATACCAGCAGGTTTAAGTCCAAGTTGCTTTGCCTCTACGAGCATTGGCGTTACACTTTCCTTATCTGTTCCAAATTTTTCAGAAAATTGAAATACACTACCAGCATCATCAACGCTCAGTCTTACGTAAACTTTTGAACCAGGTGCGACAATTGCAATTTTTTGCAGTTCAGCAAATGAATCGAATGCAAAAATTCGTACTCCATATTCAAAAAAAATTTTAATGTGATCAGACGATTTTAAAGCACTACCATAGATAATTTTATCTGGACTAACACCTATTCTTTTAAGTATCTCGAGCTCATAGATTGATCCAACCTCAAATCCTGATCCAGCGTCTAGAAGTGTTTGAAGTACTTCTATCTCAGAATTTGCTTTCATTGCATAAAACACTTGTGAATCAGGGAAGTTTTGCTTGAAGTATTGATACTTTTCATTAATTTTCTTTTTTGAAAAAATGAAAAAAGGTGTTGGATAATTTATATTTTCAAAATTTTCTTTCATAAAATAATTATATCAAAGAAAGTAAAATAATTCCTAAAATAATTATGACGCTACCAATTCTTTGTGCATTTGTTATTTTTTCTTTCAAATAAATATGAGCTAGAATTATTGTTGGTACTGAAAAAGCACCACTTATCAGGGCTACAAGGCTTGATTTTGAAGTTAAACTATAGCCCAGGCTTACTGATAAATATGCTAGTACTTCAAAAAAACCAAT
>JBBQUO010000020.1:0-11050 GCA_038212375.1 Minisyncoccia bacterium | reverse complement strand
GCGAGGCTCTACTTCAGGATATGAGTATCCGTCGTTTGGACACGAGAGCTTGGAAGACATGATAAACTCGTTGTCAGGATCGACTACTTTTTTTTCATCTTCTTTCTTTCCTTTATGTTGAACATCGTTGAACATAATTTTCACCAGACCCTCAGACTCATCGAGGGCTTTTTCTAGTGATTCTGATAGGCGTTCCTCAGCTGACTTACGATCATCTTTAAAATCTCGAATACTAATCTGATCGACAAGTACATCGATCGTATGACGCTTTGTTTTGGAAAGTACTATTTGATCTCTAAGTTTTTTTCTTACTCCGTCGATAAGGACTTCTGAGTATCCTTTCCCGAGTAAATCGTAGAGGAGCTGGTAATACTCACCTTTTCTACCGCGAACTACAGGAGCAAATATTTCTGCATAAATAGGAAAATCGAGAGATGTTTTGATCTTTGCAAGATTTCCAAGTTTGTGATCTATACGCTCAAGAATAAAGTTTTTGATTTCTTCATTGGAAAGCTTTTTGATCTCTTCTCCACAGACGAGGCAGTGAGGGTGACCGATTCGTGCATAGAGAATACGGAGATAGTCGTATATTTCAGTGATTGTCGCTACGGTCGAACGAGGGTTATTTGACCGTGACTTTTGATCGATAGAAATTGCGGGAGAAAGTCCTGATATTTCATCAACGTCCGGCTTTTGCATCTGTCGGAGAAACTGCCTTGCATATGATGACAAAGATTCGACATATCTACGCTGACCTTCTGCAAAAATGGTATCGAACGCAAGAGATGACTTTCCTGAGCCAGATAAACCCGTAAAAACCACCATCTTATTTCGGGGCATCTCAACGGTAATATCCTTGAGATTATGAGTACGCGCACCACGAACTACGATCTTTTCAGATGTCGGCAGGTCGAGGCTTTTATGTGTATGATTGTTTGTTTTTGACATACAAGAAGTTCCCCAGAACATGGCTCTAGGGGTTTACTACCAGTCGATGATACCACATCTTTACCTGTTGGCACAAAAATAGAAAAAGCTAATACAATTAAATGTAAGGATGCTGGCAAACTCAATATATATCAAGATGTCGATATTGTTTTTTAAGATTTACTTTCTCAGCAGAGGTGAGACTTTTGAGATAAAGAGTTCCACCGATTGATTGTGGGAGTGTCAGACCTTCGGCAGAGGTGAGGTTGTTGAGGGAAAGATCTCCACTACAGAGTCTACTTCTGGAGAATTTTGAAGATTGTATTTTTGTTTGAGGAAATCGGGGCCTTCCATAGATTTATAGTATATCAAAAAAACGCTCTCATCCACATGGCGGATGAGAGCGTATGTACACAAAAGCGGCCATGATGCCAGCTACGAACCAGGCAAGCTGGGTTCCAAAATGCGACCATATATACCGACCAACGCGTTTTACCGTACGCTGACTGAGTGCCACATACCGGCTATGCTGGCCGATGATCCTTGCTGTTCCGTACCCTGCTATCCAGAGTGCAGTCAAAGCAATGATCCAATTAAACATGAGTGGAACGACTTGTTGTGAAGAGTTCACAATTTCTCCTTGTTGTAAGTTATAGTGTTCTGAAATAATAATAACATATTTATATTATTTGTCAATTTCTATGTTTTTATCTACAGAAAGTACTAGATCTAGATTTTCAATGTGCTACAGTTTATTCAGAACAGTTACGGTCCACCTTCTGCACGGAGAATGGATGGCACATAAGCAAAGTCTTGAAGAAAGAAGTTGCATGTCGAAAAAAACGTACGAAAATCGGTGCTGCGCAATCAAACATGCACGACCGCACCAAAGTTGGTACAAATGCATCTTCTGTGAAAAATGGCATATCGGAAGGCCTAATAGACAAAAAATCAGAGCTCTGAAATTGAGAGTTAGACGTATCGCACGAGCGAACATCCGTCCGTGTCACTCTCGAACTCGCATTTTAAGAGTCTCCGCATAAAACGAATCCCCTCGACTGCAAAGTCGAGGGGATGTTTTTATTCTTTCGTTTCTTCTTCGAGTTTCTTAGTAATAAGAGCAATTTCATCACGAATGATCGCTGCAGTTTCAAAATCGAGCAATTTTACTGCTGCGTTCATTTCCCTCTCCTTCTTACGAAGGAGCTTTTGAGGATCTTTTTTAAAGAGTGAATCTTCTATCGAAAGTTCAGTGCGCGCGGCGTTCTTTTCACTACGGTTAAGCATCTCGGTAATATCATTGATCTTCTTGATGATGGTTTTCGGAGTGATGCCGTGTTTCGTGTTGTATGCCACCTGAATACCTCGACGACGGTTGGTCTCACTAATAGCTCGTTCCATTGAGCCGGTCACTCTATCTGCATACAAAGTTACATGACCCTCTACATTTCGAGCTGCACGTCCAATGATCTGAATGAGTGAAGTCTCTGAACGAAGAAAGCCCTCTTTGTCAGCATCGAGGATTCCAATGAACTTTACTTCAGGCAAATCGAGCCCTTCACGAAGAAGGTTTACCCCAACGATGCAGTCAAACTCTCCGCGACGAAATGCCGAAAGAATCTCAATACGCTCAATGGTTTTTATATCACTGTGAATGTACTGCGATTTAATTTTTTTCTCTTTGAGATATTCACTCAGATCTTCTGCCATTTTCTTTGTTAGTGTCGTAGCAATAACTCGTCCACCACTTTTTATGGTTTTCTCAGTCTCAGCAATGAAATCCTTGATCTGGCCACCATACTTCCCTTTTTCTGACACGGGCTTTATCGAAATCTCAGGATCAATAAGTCCAGTAGGTCGAATGACCTGTTCTACCACTTGCTCACTGTGCTCCTTTTCGTAAGTCGATGGTGTAGCTGAGGTAAAGATAACTTGTCCTACCCTTTTTTCAAATTCATTAAATTGAAGTGGTCTATTGTCCTTTGCACTTGGAAGTCTGAATCCATGTTCAACAAGAGTGTTCTTACGAGACTGGTCTCCTGCATACATAGCGCCAATCTGCGGAACACTGACGTGCGACTCGTCGATTATCGTAAGGAAGTCAGGAGCACCATCAAGTTTATGTGGAAAATAGGAAAGAAGTGTTTCTGGTGCTTCACCTTCTTTTTTCCCAGCAAAATGACGTGAATAATTTTCGATACCATTACAGTATCCAATTTCTTTGATCATGGCGAGATCGTAGGTCGTGCGACGCTTGAGACGTTCGTATTCAAGCACCTTCTTTTCTGACTCAAATACCTTGAGTTGCTTGTCTAATTCTTTTTTTATATCTTTTGCAGCTCTTTCTATTTCACTTTTTTCAGTAATAAAGTGTTTTGCTGGAAAAAGAAAAAATATACTGACATCCTCAAGCACTGTTCTTGATACCGCATCAATCTTTTGGATACTCTCGATAGAGGTACCGTTGATTTCGAGCCTGAATACTACTCGTTCAGAAACTGGCATAATTTCGATTGCATTTCCGAGAGCGCGAAAGGTTCCAGGATTTAGATCTGCATTCGTGCGTTCAAAATGAATTGCAATAAGCTTGCGGATAAACTCAGCGCGAGAAATTGCATCTCCTTTTGCAATCTTAAGATTGACTTTTTCATATTCGATAGGACTTCCAAGACCATAAATACACGATACAGATGCCACAATAATAACGTCTTTTCTCGTAAGCAGAGCTTGGGTCGATGCGTGACGAAGGCGATCAATTTCTTCATTGATCATGGCTTCCTTTTCAATAAAAGTATCGGTGACTGGCATGTATGCTTCAGGTTGATAGTAGTCGTAGTAGGAAACAAAGTAATGCACTTCGTTTTCAGGGAAAAATTCTTTGTATTCTTGTGCAAGCTGAGCTGCAAGAGTTTTATTGTGAGCGATGACAAGGGTTGGTTTTCCGATCTGCTGTATCACATTAGCGCCAGTAAAGGTCTTTCCAGACCCCGTCACACCTAAAAGTGTTTGGTATCGCATACCTTTCTCGATACCATCTACCAGCTGTTTGATCGCTTTTGGTTGATCTCCTGCTGGCTTATATTCACTTTTGAGCTTAAATTTCATGCCTTGAATATATCATAGCGGGGTTATTCATTCATCTTTTGTGCAAAACAAAAGCCCACGATGATTAATCGTGAGCCCGATACTACTCCCAGTTCAACCTTTACCGTATTCAGATACAGTGAGGTCGAAATCAATCTTGACGCTGTGGTCGTACTTGAGCCGATACTCAGCTCGCGCAGATCCCAGTTTTCTACCGAACACAAATACATTCTCAGTCCACATGATCCGGCCATCACTGCAGAGTCCACCAGTCTTTTCTGACTGCACATAGGCTGTAGCGATGGCCTTTGTCACAAAAAGCTCGATATCAGGATCAACTCCACCCGGCGCGCAAACGAAAATCGTTTGCTGAAACACATCATTCTGCATCATCACCAGTTCACCACTGAATGTGAGTGGTAAAAATGTGATGTCGCTCGAACTAGAGCTAGGCATCGTGATGTTGTTTGTGCACCCAGTGGTGAGGAACAAAACAGCAACAAGAGCCGAAATAACGCGATTACTCATGAACATCTCCAAATGGATAGATTTTGAACGGAAGCCCGTTCTGAATGTTTCTTCTCCAATTATATAACATTTAATGCTTAAATGTCAAGTTTTGAAGGTCGACTTATTTCTTAGATCTTTTTGTACTGTCTCAGAAAAGTTTTTTTTAATTCATCAAAAGTTTCGTCGAGAATTGCTTTTCGCATGTTAGCTACAAGAGAAACGATAAAGTGAATATTGTGAGTAGAAGCGAGAGTGCCAGCAAGCATCTCTTTGGCTTTAAAAAGGTATGAAATGTATGCCTTTGAATAATTCTTACATGCGTAGCAATCGCAATCGCTTTCTATCGGTGAGAAGTCTCTGGTAAATTCTGCATTGGTAATGTGAATCTTCCCTCTTTTGGTAAAGATGGTTCCATTTCTTCCGAGTCTAGTAGGAAGTACGCAATCAAAAAGATCAATGCCATTTTCTACCCCCATAAAAAGATCTTCGGGTTCACCGATGCCCAGAAGATGCCTCGGCTTTTCTTCAGGAAGGATTTCATTGACCCACTTTACTGCAGTCGACATATCTTCTTTTGCAAACGATCCTCCGATACCGAATCCATCAAACGAAGCTCCATTACTCTGCATCTCTGAAATTTCTTTGGCACTACGCTTGCGAAGTGTTTCATCTCTACCACCTTGGACAATACCAAACAATGCTTGTGTTTCTGCATTTGGTTTTGATGTATGAAAATCGAGACTTCTTTGAGCCCAGCGATGAGTACGGTTGAGCGCTTCTTCTTGGTACGCGATAGAGTCTGTGGGAGATGTACACTCATCGAATGCAAAGATGATATCCGCGCCGATGTTGTGTTGAATCTCGATAGATTTTTCTGGAGTGATGTAATGAAGTGATCCATCAAGATGGGATTTAAATGAAACTCCATCCTGTCCGACTTTCGCAAGTGGAATCACTGAATCGAGAGAACGCTCTGGAATCAATAAACTTGGATCGGTTATTTGGGTGATCTTACTAATATCTTTTCCATACGCAGAGCCAAGAGAAAACACTTGAAACCCACCAGAGTCAGTCATGGTAGGTCCTTTCCAGTTCATAAATGTATGAATACCACCTGCTTCTTTAATAAGCTCATCACCTGGCTGAAGGTACAAGTGATATGTGTTTGCGAGCACAACTTGAGCGCCAGCCTCCTTCAGTAATTCAACAGTGACAGCTTTGACAGTCGCTTTTGTTCCGACAGAAACAAAAGCAGGAGTCTCAATGTCACCGTGAGGAGTTGTGATAACTCCAGCTCTTCCAAGGCGAGTATCAAGTTTCTTTTTTATCGTAAATGTAATCGGTGTCATTTTGATACAATACAGGAATTTCGTATTAAATGAAGATGGAACAAAAAAGCGACTACCGTAGATAGCCGCTTTTTATTATTGTTGTATGTATATTACTGAGCTTTATGAACCGCAAGCAATTCAACTTCAAAAATAAGTGTTGAGTTTGGAGGAATCGGACCAACTTGATTACTGCCATATCCGAGACTAGATGGGATTGTAAGTCTACGCTTACCACCAACTTTCATACCTGAAAATCCAAGATCCCAACCCTTGATCACTCTTCCTGCGCCAAGAACGAATTCAAATGGTTCACCACGATCGATAGAGCTATCGAACTTTTGTCCGTTTTCGAATGTACCAACATAATGTACTGATATAGTGCTTCCGGGGGTTGCAATATCTCCAGTTCCAATTACTTCATCTTGTACAAGAAATCCTTCCGTACCGCTTTGATTATCTACATTTGTATTCATAGTTTTTTGTGTTGATTGTGTATCAGGATTTCCTACGCTAAACATACTTACAATTGTTCCTCCAAACAGATAAAATCCTACTGCGAAAACGCTCACCGCAACCGCAATCCAAGTATTTTTGTTCATGTGATTTTGCACAATGTTTCGTTAGCTCCCGTGCTATTACAGTAATATGGACAGTATATCCCTCTCCTAGAAAAAATGGAAGATGCTATACTAAGTCATTAACACAAAATATGTATGGAAACATCTGACAAAAAAATGCCATCATCACCACTCACTTTGGCCGAAATTCATGAAGCTACACAGGAACGTGTGTACGAAATTTCAAGAGAATTTACTGAAGGTTTTAAATTTCTGGACCAATTCGAACGCTCTGTAACTTTCTTTGGATCTGCAAGATCTCCTGAAACTAATCAGTTTTATATGAAGGCGAGACACATCGCAGGAAGAGTTGCTAAGGAACTCGGGTACGCTGTTACTTCAGGTGGTGGACCAGGTATTATGGAAGCAGCAAATCGTGGGGCAAAAGAGGTTGGAGGAATTTCGGTAGGGCTCACCATCAGACTCCCAAAGGAGCAGATCGTAAATAAGTATCTTACAGACCATATTGATTTTTATTATTTCTTTAGCCGGAAGGTGTGCCTTACTTATTCTGCTGAAGCTTTTCTTTTTTTTCCTGGTGGATTTGGAACTCTTGATGAATTTTTTGAAATTATAACACTGCTTCAGACAAACAAAATTCCTAGAGTACCGATGATTCTCGTAGGTTCTGAATTTTGGAACAAAACTCTCAATTTTATTAAAGATGAACTTCTCACAAGAGAAAACATTGAACTATCAGATTTTGATCTTTTTGTGATAACTGATGATGAAGAAGAGATCCTTACAATTATTCGAAATGCTCCAGTCAGAGGATCCATTCCATACGATGGCCTTAAGGTTAACCCTATTGAAGAACAGGAATAGATATGCATCACTTGTCCTCAAAACACTGCACACCGTGTGAAGGAAGCGTAAAACCTCTCGATCATATCCGCAATACCGAACTTTTACACGAAATCAATACATGGCATCTCATTGAAGATGAAGCGATTGAAAAAACTTTGCTCTGTAGAGATTTTGCTCAAGCACTTTGGTTTGTAAACAAGGTTGGAGAAATTGCAGAAGCAGAAGGGCATCATCCTGATATTACTATCTTTGGGTGGAATAAAGTAAAAATCCGCCTGTCGACACATGCGATTGGCGGACTTTCTGATAACGATTTTATTTTGGCAGCAAAAATAGATGAGCTAGTGCTCTCTGATTAGTTCTTTTTCATCAATCGATCAAGAGAATATTTCCCTGCTCCAATGCACGCGATTGCAAACGCAGCGGCTAACAATACAAGCTCTAGTTCGTGACCCCAATATACCCCCCTATGTACTCCTGTGATAACAATAGCTGAAATCATAACTACAATAATCGGAATTGTACTGTAGGCTACCCATGCACCAAGAAGAATTGCGATACCGCCGAGTAATTCTGAAAGCATGACAGCGTATGCAACATACCCTGGATATCCAATCATTCCGAAAAACTTTACGGTCATAGCCATATCACTGAGCTTTAGCCATCCATGCCATACAAAGATAGTTCCCACTGCAATTCGAAGAATCAAAACTCCAATATTATGAGCGTGGTCTCCAAAAATTTTCTTAAACATAGATAAATATTATTTATAACTAACTAATGGATACTGCTCAATTATACCTGGATTTTTGAGAAAAAATAGCTGCCGACAGAGCGCCTTTTCTCACTCGGTTTATCAATTGGATTGTGGTTTTCAAAAATGAAAGTCTCCAATAAAAAGACGAAAGAAATTACTATTTAAGGAGCAAAATAATCAATATGCTAGTATGAAAGTCTTTATGGATTACACAGATGAAGAACTGGTTAGTTTATTTCAAAGTGGCGATAGCCAAGCATTTGAAGCTTTGGTTACACGAAACCTTCCTTCAGTGTACGCATTTTGCTTCCGAATGACTCTTTCAAAAGATGAGGCTGAGGATATATCCCAAGAGGTATTCCTAAAAGCATGGACTAAAATTGCTCAGTTCGAAAAAACACTGTCATTTAAAGCCTGGCTCATAGGGATTGCACGCAATACTTCGATTGATTTTTTGCGCAAAAAAAAGCCTTATGTTTTTTCGCAGTATGAAACTCACAACGACACAAACACTCTGACTGATTCACTAACCGATTCACTTCCCCTTGCTGATGAAATATTTGAATCGAAGGAACAACAAGAAACACTGATACAGATGCTTTCAGAGATTCCTATCGAAATGAAGACAATTCTTATTTTAAAACACCAAAGTAATATGACTTTTGAGGAAATCGCTGTTATACAGAAAAAACCCATGAACACTGTTAAAAGCCAATATCGAAGAGCTCTTATCCTCTTGAAGGAAAAGTGGCATATGCACCAAAATGCCATCTAACTTCGTATACTAACTATGGATCACAATCTTCAAAAAGCCTTTACTGATAGCTCTATTCCATCTTTTTCTGACACATTAGAAAAGAGAATTATGTACCGGATTGAGCAACATAAAACACAAAAATCTCGTGTGTATCAATTTGGCATGAAATTCATTAGCCTATTTTCACTTACAGGAACAGTCTTTTTGGGCATAAAAACTGCAGGATATCTTTCAACATCTGGTTTTTTTGAATATCTTTCTCTCATTTCAAGTGAAAACGTTTCCTTACTTTCGTATTGGAAAGAAATTGGTGGTGTTATTGCTGACTCTTTACCAATTACAGGAGCTACTACATTATTACTTCTGACAGGAATTTTTCTTTGGTCAATTGGATCCTGGTATAAACCACTTCGATTAACCTTGCAAACTGTCTAACAAAACACACATGAACTACAACTCCATCACACAGTCAAAGCAATTTCGTAGAATTCTTATTAGGATCGGTATCTTTGTTATTGTACTGACTATTTTTCAAGCAGGAGAAATGGTTGGTTATCGGAAAGCTTTGTACTCTCGTGGACTTGGAGACAACTACGCCCGGGCATTTGGTAATGATATGAACGAATTTATGGGGGGTCTACCAAACGATCACATGATGAATAGTCACGGTTCAGTCGGAAAAATTGTTCGTATAACACTTCCAACATTTGTTGTCGCAGACAAAGACAATACAGAAAAAGTTATTACTATTGAAAGTGAAACACAAATTCGACGCTTTAGAAATACTCTCCAAAGTGGTGACCTAAAAATAGGTGACTTTGTGGTAGTTCTCGGTGAGCCAGATGAACAGGCTACCATCGATGCCCGTCTGATTCGTGTGATTCCCCCACCCACTGACATGATGAGTGGTGCAGCAACAACAAGTACTAGTACTAAATTCTAAGTATATTTATGATTCAAATCTTTTCAAAAATTCGTGCGTTCGCTTTTGCTCACAAAATCGTAAGTTTAGTAGTTTTAGTTCTTGTAGGATATTTAGCCTACAGAACGTTTTTTGCGCCAAGTGGAACAGCTCAAACGCTTTATACTATTGGCACAGTAGAAAAAGGCACCATTGTTTCAACGGTTACTGGTACTGGACAAGTTTCTTCGTCAGGGCAAGTGGATCTAAAAGCAAAAGTTTCAGGTTCAGTACTCTCAATCATTGCGGTAGATGGAACAGAGGTCACAGCAGGATCTCTCTTGGCTCGTATTGATGCACAGAATGCACTCAACGCACTCGAAAGTGCAAAAATTTCCTATGCGAAGCTTACTGAAGCTGCAAAAACATCCGACGTTCAATCTTCACAAGATAATGTAGAAAAATCATATGGTGACACGTGGTCAGCAATTTCAAATACATTTCTTTCCTACCCAGGCATTATTTCAGGAATGGACTCATTGTTTTACTCAAAAGGAGGGTATCTTGCAGATTACTTCCTTGCTGGCCAAAGTGACACAGTGCGAGGCTACCGCGATGTCTCGGGAGCCAAGTACGACAACGCAAAACGAATATACACAAACGCTTTGCTTACATACAATTCACTTTCAAGAAGTAGCTCACCGAGTGATCTTAAAAAGTTGCTAAAAGACACTGAGACTATGGTTTTGGGAATGTCGAACGCAGTCAAGGATACTCAAAATACTCTTACCTTTCTTGCAACTCAATCTACCTACAACTCGACTGGGGCTGCATCTGCAAACAGTAGTGTAAATTCCTGGATTGGGACACTCAATACCAATTACTCATCGCTCATTTCTGCGCAAGGAAGTATTACAAGCAGTGAAGCAGCGCTTCTCAAAACGCAAACAGGAGCTGAGCCTCTCGACATACAAGCTGAACTTCTCAATCTTCAACAAAAGCAGCAAGAGTATGATGATTCATTTATCCGTGCACCATTTGATGGAGTGCTCGCAAAGACTGACGTCAAACTTGGAGAAGATATAAATTCAGGAACAGTAATTGGGACCTTTATATCGAAAAAAAGTATTGCAACTATTTCACTCAATGAAGTAGATGCTGCCAAAGTAAAAATTGGCCAAAAGGCCACAATCACATTTGATGCTATCGATGGACTTACACTCACAGGAACAGTTTCTGAAGTTGACCTTGTTGGTACAGTTACACAAGGAGTAGTAAATTATGATGTTACGGTCGTCTTCGATACACAAGATGATCGAGTACTCTCTGGTATGAGTGTAAATATTTCTGTAGCTACTG
>JBBQUO010000019.1:0-11307 GCA_038212375.1 Minisyncoccia bacterium | reverse complement strand
GGTTCTATTTCAATTTTTTTTAGTGAGCTATCCAAGTCGAAACGCTTCTTCGTATTTACCTCCACTTCAGTATCAATAAATATTTCTTTTTTTGTATTTGTAGTTACAATGTCGATTGCCTGCAAATTATTGAGATATTCTTGCGGTGCGTAATGATGCATACGGTGGGGAACCTTCTCCACAAAACAGGAAAGGAGTCGGTACGTCTTGGTCATATAGGGAGAAAAACCTCCAACGACTCTTGGTACGATAATACGGGCAATATCTGCTTCTAAAAGCATTTTCAAAGTTTCTGCATTCGGGCCCAGCATAATTGCAGTATCAAACTTCTCGTGAGCAAGAAAGGTGGCAGTTACATTGTTAAATTCAATGTACATGTCCATATATGGGTTTCCTTTCAAAATATACTTATTTACTGAGTCACCAAGAACAGCGAGATGTGAATGGGGATATCGCAGCTTTATAGCTCTACACACTGGAGTGGTGCACACCATATCGCCAAGCTTCCCTCTTTGGATGAGAAGGATTCTCTCTGGAACGCCGTAGTGTGGTGAGTGAATCCTTTTTATTAAACTTACAAGAAATTTTAGTGCATGAATCATACCTATATACTACTGTAAAAACAAAAGAATGCTTCGCGCTCTACTACTCCATGAATACTTTTGAGAAAGCTCTCGTACTGCAGATCCAATTCTAATTCTATAGTCTCTACTTGTAGAAAGTATCTCGATAGCTTTTACCAGATCTTCATGATTCTCAGGTCGAACAAAGTACACCTCTTTTTCACTTACCACTTCGCGAATGCTTGGCAGATCTGATGCAATGATAGCTTTCCCAGATGCCATATATTCAAAAAGCTTCAGTGGTGACATGAACTTACTAAAGTGTGCAACTGCGGGATAATTCATAACGAGAATATCGCACACAGAAAGATATCCTGGCACTTCCTGCGATTTTACATGAGAAACAATGGTGTACTCTTCTTTTGAGAGACCAACTCGCTTTGTAAAACCTTCTATCATTACGGTCTCGTCTGCATCAGGCCCTACAATAAGAAGATGGAGATGCGATGAAGTTTTTGTGTTTTCAAAAAATGCCTCAATCAGTTCATCGAGACCTTTTGAATGTCCAACGGTTTTATATTTTCCTACGTATCCCACTACCATAGCATTATCTGCAATAGCATATCTTTGACGAAGTGCGGTACTACTATCAACTGCACGGAAACGATCCAAGTCCACAGCATCATGAGCAACTAAAATAGAATCCGTTGATGCCCCCTGCTCGACATAAAAATTTTTGAGTCCCTGGGTAATCGCTACGATCTTCGTACCTTTAGACAAAAGATACGCTACTGCTTTATTGTGAGCCCCCGTATGAGTTTCCCATACCACTGGAGCGAATCGTGAAATGCATGAGAGTATGAGCTCATCTCTCCCATATACGAGCAGTGGACGAAGATGGTGCGTCACGTACACACTTGATAACAAAAAGGTAAACGACTGGAGAAGAAACCCGAATCTTCCCCATGACACCGTATCGAGCGTCCATGTCCGAATGATAGAAAATCGTTTTAGTACATCGTAATACTCAAATGGGTCAGCGGTGATATGAGAATTGCGTGCTGGTACGATAAGGGTAACTTCATGACCCAGTGAAGCAAAAGCATTGCACATATTCATGATCTGAATACCGTGCGCTTTTTCTGTCGGAAGTCGTATGTTAGCTATGTATACAATCTTCATTTGATGAGAAACATATTATAACCGCTCACTTGGTTACTGTTTAGCTTACCGGTAAGTCGGTCGAGAATATTTGCGATTTTCTTTATTACACGAATATGTCCGAGTGGTGTTATCTTGATCCACGTCTCGATAGCTCCGAACACTGACCCTATTTCACTCTGCGCAAATGGCTCAGCGAGCATTTCCATAGTGTCTTTGGTAAATCTCCAATAATCACCATAGTAACCCTTTTCGGCATGATAATAGTACAGAAAAGGAACGTAGATAAAACAATACCCACCAGGCTTTAATACTCGATATATTTCATTGATTGCTTGTTGTGTATCAGGCATATGCATAAGACACCCCCCATGCATTTACAAAATCAAATGAACCGGAAGAAAATGTCATATGCTGGGCATCCATCTGCATCATACTTCCCTTCACATGACGGAGCTCTAGGTTTTTTGAAGCCTGCATAACTGCAAATGGTGTCAGATCAATACCTACGACTTCACCACCTTGCTCTGCAAATGCCGTACTGTGAAGACCTGTGCCGACTGCAATATCTAGAACTTTTTTCCCACGAATATACTGATAATCAATGAGAGTTGAGAGGAGTGGTTTTCCATCTTCTTGGGCGCCAGTACCAGAATGTTTTCTGAACCTTCTATCTACTTCTTGGAAATAGTGCAGATCTATCTTCTCTTCCGGAATGCGACCGACGAGGTCGTGGCCTTTATAATCTCCTGTTGCTGCACCAAGGGTAAATGGGTTTTTGTCCCACCATGCCTGTACTTCTTTAGTTTTTTGCTCCTGCGTTATTGTCATGGTAATACAATCTTATATTGTTTGGCCCACACTTGAAAGGTAATAATGGCCCACAGACTCGTAAGATGATATCCCTTCTTTCCAACATGGTCTGATAGCCTCCTTTCCACCTCTTTCCAGTCAAAAAGCCCTTCTGTGGGGGCATAATAGCCCGGAGAGAGGATCTCTTTTACCAAGGCCAGGATATGTTCATCTCGAAGCCATTTTGCACCTGGGGCCGTCCAACCACGTTTTGGCTGACTAAACAGAAACTCCGGCAAATCTGCTCGAAAAGCCTCTTTCAGGAGTTTTTTTGTCTCAAAAAAAGTGACCTTATCTGGTCGAGATAACCCGCGAGAAAACTCCACAATGTTCTGATCAAGAAGAGGAACTCTTTGTTCAATGGAACCAGTCATCGACATTTGATCTGCGAGGATAAGTGCCTGATCTGGAAGCCAGCTTTGGAAATCAGCGTACATCATCTGTGATGGTTTCGAGATGGAGGTGTCTTGAAAATATTTCTGAAATAGTTTTGAATCGTCCCTTACAATATACTTGTTACTGATCAGTGGTAGGACGTCCTTATCTTTCTGAAACATAAACCGTTTATAGAGATCCACCCCTCCCTTTGTATCAAGTTTTTGAAAAGTTGGAATATAAGAAAGCATCCTTCGAATTACTTTAGGAAGTATCCCGTAAGTATCCATCGCGCGCGCAATACGATACCGCTCATACCCTCCAAATAACTCATCTCCTCCTTCGCCAGAAAGTACGACACTCGCTTCTGGTTTTACAAACCGAGCCAGAAGCATCATCGGAATCGACGTAGGATTTGAAATAAGTGCATCACAACTTCCAATAGCAGATTCAAAATTATCGTGCACATCTTTCAGAGAAATCTTAAGCTCATGATGGGTACTTCCAAAAAACTTCGCAGTCTTTTTTGCCAGCTCAAAATCCGCATTAAATTTTTCTTCATCTGCTGCATCAGGCAAATCAAATCCTACAGAATACGAATTCACTTGCTTGTGCGCTTTTGTCATGCACGAGAGCACTATACTCGAATCAATTCCTCCCGATAAGTAAACGCCGACAGGTCTATCTGAAACAAGTTGCCTTTTCACCGCTTCTTCTACCGTCGACTTCAGCGCTGCTTTTTTTCCTCTGTTGTTTTTTGGAATTGTCGTAGTATTCCAAGAAAAAAATGGAGTAATAGTACATTTCCCCTGTTTCCATACGAGAGTGTGCCCTGGAGGCAACTTATAAATATCTTTAAATCCCGTATGCGGCTCTGGAATGTAGAGAACTTTTAAATAGGTAGTGAGTAAATCGAGATTGAATACTCGAGAAATCGGAGCTTCGAGAATTCCTTTTATTTCAGATGAAAAAATAAACTTTTCTTCGGCATGATAATAAAAGAGCGGCTTTACTCCTACAGGATCACGAGCAATGACAAGCTCCTTCTCTTGCTTGTCCCAAATAGCAAATGCGTACATGCCATTTAATTTTGAAAATCCCTGTATCCCCCATGTTTTGTATGTAGCCAAAATAACTTCTGTATCTGAATGAGTACAAAAATCGTACTGACCTGCCAATTCTGCTTTTATATCTTGAAAATTATAAATCTCTCCGTTAAACACAATAACAAAACGATTGGAACTATCGGTCATTGGTTGGTTTGCCTCGATACTCAGATCAATAATCGCGAGACGGTTGTTCCCAATCGATATTCCATCCTCAACAAAGGACCCTGTTGCGTCAGGGCCTCTATGATGAGTTTTTGCATTCATCTTCTCGATGAGCTCGGTATCTTGCCAATTAAAGCCATTTATTCCACACATAGTAAAACAATCATACCCTTTTTATGAGGTTTTTTCGAACTCAGAGACAATACGCTTTGCAAGGTTTTCGAGATTGTGATTATGAACTACGATATCGCGGATAAGCGTGCTACACACTTGATAGTCACCAGCACTCCACCCGAGCACCCTATGAATTTTTTCAGCGCACTGCTTCGCATCATCTTCTGAAAAATACAGATCATCTGCAAATCTACCAAGTACATTTTTGTAGACAGGGGTTGGTGTAATCGCTGGAGTGCCGCACGCCATAGATTCAAGTTCGGTCTTACCATACCCTCCTCCACCCTGAAGCCTTACAAATACTTTTGCTTCGTTATAAAACTTGGGCATGACAATATTGCAAACAGGACCAATCCAGCGAATGACTGACTCAAGCTTTTTGAGTGCGACGAGTGCTTTTAATTCTTCTAAATAGACTTCGTCATCTGGATAAATCGTATCTCCAATAATATGGCACTGAAATGGTCCTGAATGAATCTTTTTGAGCTCATCGATTGCTTCAATAAGAACATGGAGACGTTTTACTCTCGAAATTCGCGACTGCGTCAGAATAATCGGAGGAAGTACTTTTGCGATACCAAGTGGAGAAAACTTTTTTACATCAATACCATGTCCAGTAGAAATAATTTTTGTAGACGAATACTGAAAGCTTTCCTTAGACGGTGTCAGTACTTTTTGTATTCGTGAGATTGCCCACGCAGCGGTCTTGCTTACTTTGATGTGTGCATACCACAATATCGTAGGTTTTCTCAAAAAAACATTTAGTGGATACAGCGCTCGAACATATTCTGGTGCCATGTGAACAAACACTCCGTCACAGAACGGCAAAAAACGAATAGCATACCAATAAAAAAGAAATCCTTGGAACATCTTGCTCCTACCCTTCTCTTTTCCTAGCGACACCACATGCACACGAGGCGGGAGATCGACAGTGCCTTTCGCAAGCGTAATAACTCTTATTTCTTCACAGTGCTCTGCGAGCGCAGAAACCCATCCATGAAAAAAACCTAAGACATCATCGTCCTTATCTACCTTTTGGCAAACAATCAATAATTTTTTCATTATTTTTGATGAAGCGATTCAATGCCTTCTGCAAATTTTCTATCATATTGAGTCTCAGTCAACATCGCGTAGGACAGGTCTTGTTGCAATTGCTTACCCATTTCATGACGTAAATGAGGGTTTTCAATAAGAGTAACAAGTTCATTGAAGATACTCTGCTGATCGCCAACTGCACACACTGATGCATTTTTCCCATCAACGAGTAGATCATATGCGACTCCAACTTCTGTAGTCAGAACCGCCTTACCAGCAGCTCCTGCTTCAATAAGAGTCATCCCGTATCCTTCAAAATTCGAAGTGTTGAGAAATATGTCAGCACTCTGTATGTACGGCAAGACATCACTCTGCCAACCAACGAACATTACAAAGTCACCGAGATGGAAGCGTCGAACCATGTGCCTGAGGTTCTCTTCCTCTGGACCTTCCCCCACCACAACAAGACCCACATCTTTGTACATCCTTGAAAGCTTTCTCATTACGTTCAGTGCGAGAGAAATATTTTTTTCTTTGGTGAGTCTTGAACTCATTAGTATAATTGTTTTCCACTGTGGATACAGAGCGTGAAGATTGAGATCAGAAGATTGCAATTTGTATCGATCAATATCGACAAAAATCGGCAAGACAAAAACATTATTAGGTATCACGCTTCGATACCGCACCACATCAAGACGAATTTTTTCGCTTACCACTCTTACACTATCGGCATATGGAAATGTTATGCGACTTATCAGTGTCACACGCATCCAGTTGAGAAAACTTCCATATTGAAAATAAACACTCCATGCATCGGTATGTAATTGAATCTGAAGTGGATCCTTGAAAAGCCATTTCAATACCACACCAACAATGCTAGTTTCAAAAGGATCTTGTGCGGTAATCACAGTTTGTCCGAAATATACAGTACCGAGAATTTTCCTTCCAATACTAATCGCATCTGGAATATAGAGTAACTTACTGGTTGAATTCGTTGGGTATACCCAAACGTTCGACGCAATTTCAATAACAGTTCCATCGGTAGGAAGAAGTGTGCACAATACAATATGGAGTTCGCCGAATAATCTACCGTACCGCACCATCCGCTGTCGTACAGAAGAATTCGGTACCAGTATTTTCCGATCTGATGAAATCATGAGTAATCGCATATTATGTATGAAGTATATCCAAAAATTCCCGTGCTATCTCCTCCCAAGTATGGGTAAAGGAAAACTGTGATACCTTTCTTTGCGCCTCACTATATCCAGCCGAAGTAAGGAGCTTCAGTATTGCTCTTTCTATCTCTTCGACATTAGTAGGGTCAACAAATTCTCCTGCCGATTGAATCCTATCGAATATCCCTACTTCCTTCGTGCAAATAAACGGAATGCCGAGCCGTATACTATCGAGAATCATATTAGGGCTAATGTCTCCGAGCGAAACAAGTACGACTGCTCGGACCTTCTTCATTACATCCAAAAACTGTTCGTAGTTAAAATTTTGAGTTACGAGTGTTACTTGAGAATGAATATTCTGTACCTGTTGAATTGCAAGTTTCAGGGTATCGAGATTTTTCCACACGAGCGGCCTTGTCGACGCGAGAAATACATTCGACTGATGGTGCTGCAACTTTGTCTCTATTGGACCATAATAATTTTCAATAATGGCAGTACGGCCTTCATCGAGAGAATATGGTTTCAAAAAAATATCTCTCTGCCATGTAGTAGAGAAAATTACTGGAGATGTGTTGTTCAAAGTCCATTGAGTCAGTCTAAAAATGATTTGTTCTTTCAGAGAAAAAAACTCAGTTTCTGTATGATAAAACCGCCTGAGAAGCACTTTCTTCTTTGTTCTCTCGACATACCCTTCCCAAAGAAAATCACCTCCTGTTCGAATGATATGTTTTTTTCTTAGCATCTTACAAGCAAGCGCTGTCGGAAAACCAACACTAAATGTATCGAGACTCACTATTGCATCAGCTGAAAGGACTACGGGAAGTATTTTGCAAAAGTAAAAAAAATGACGTATCCCTGTTGGGAGGTTTCCTTCGATTCCGAATGATCGGACGATGACCGTATACCCAAGCTTTTCAAACTGAACCTTAAGATTTTTTGCGTACTGTGCGGGACCACCAAGTTTTGGCGGGTAAATACCAGTGGAAATTAGGATAGTATCATTTTTTAGGCTCATAATTTACCTATAGTTAAGCACATACTGTGCGGTATTAAAACCCAACATTCGACTGAAGCGGTAACTTCAAATTAATCGCAATCATGCTAAACTTTGGACCAATGAAGATACTAATCCTGTCTCCGCTATATCCACCAGACATAGCGGATCCTGCACCCTACATAAAAGAGCTCGGGAAGAGACTCCGTGATAGGCACTCTGTGACTATTCTTACCTATGGAAACATTCCTGAAAAAGTTGAAGGAGTCAGGATTATTGCGACTAGTAAATTTAAACCACTCTTTATAAGAATTGCACTTTGCATACTAAAAGCAGTCTATTTAGCATTTCCTGCCGATATTATTATTGTCCAGAACGGTGCTTCTATGGAACTTCCTGGACTTCTTGCTTCTATCATTACCCAGACTCCGATGATTCTCAAAATTGATGACATGCTCGGGCACTCTCGGTCATCAGACAAATTTCTTTATACTATGATTCAAAGATGGACGATATGCTCATCAGTAACGGTAATTACTACGTCAGAGAACCTTCAGATTGCAAAGATCCTAAACATTCCTCGCGTAGACAAAAAACCAATTATTTCAATCTTTGAGCCCGTATCTCAAAATGAAATAACTCAATATGAATTATCTTGGAATGACCACTTAAAGAAACTTGAAACACTCATGCATCATGGATAATCTACATAAACAACAATGGGAGAAATATTGCAAAGAAGAGCTTGCTCGCGCAATTCCTATTCTTACTACGCACGGAATCACTCTCGACACAGAGCAACCTCACATACATGGTGAGCGGTATCTTATGCAGGCGGTACAAACAAAAAGTGGACGAAAACTTATCTTGCTTGGTCGCGAAACAAAAACCAATAAGAAGGTTGTCATCAAAGCCACCAGTGACATATTGGGCATCAAGGAGATCGAGCATGAACGCAACTGTAGAAAAACACTGGAGGATATACACTTTTCTTATTCGAACTTTTTAACTCCAAAGGAGTTATTGTTTACTAAAAAGCAGTCTGTGGTTGTAGTAGTGCAAGAATTTATTGAGCAAGATCTTCCGTTTTTAGAAAGAACAACTCAAGAACAATTTAGATTTGCTATGCAAGCATTTGAAAATCAAGAGGCAACTCATGCTGCTACGTATGAGCATCGTAAAAAAATTGAGAAATTGTTTGGCAACATGAATGCAAAGAAGTATCTTAAACAATATTCGCTCTTTCGAAAAAACATTAAAGATATAATTGCACACAATAAAAAACTTCATAAGCTACTTGATATAGGAAAGGCAGAACTTGAAAAAAATACTACGGTACTTGAGCAGTACTGTGGGTTCCTCACTCATACAGATTTTGTACCGCACAATTTTAAGATTAGAGATGGACATATGTATTTCCTCGACCTCTCTTCCCTTCGTTTCGGAAACAAATATGAAGGGTGGGCGCGATTCCTTAATTTTATGACTCTCTATAATGGAGAACTTGAAGATGCACTGCTTTTTTATGTAAAAAATAATCGAGCATCAGAAGAATACGAATCCCTACGGCTTATGAGAATATTTCGTCTTGCAGAAATTATTTGGTTTTATGTGAGTCTCTTACAAAAAACTGATGGCAATCAACGGATCCTTACAGAAGCCCGAATTACATTTTGGACTGAAGTGCTCGATGCAACACTAAGACATGAAAGTGTTTCAAAAGAAATCGTTGGTAGATATAAAACTTCGAGAGATGCATTGAGAAACCAAGACGAGCTAGTGCGACAAAAAGGTCTCCATTAAAGATCATATACTATGATGTCTAAACAAAACAGACCCAGTCAAACATGACTGGGTCTGGCATTTTCTAACCTAGAGCATTCAGATGGACCTGGTAGACAATCTCTTCTACTGCTCCCATAGATCCCATCTTACAAAATGCAATCTGGGGGGAGTATCCTTCTACGGCGTATTCTACAGAAAGCACATCCTCAGGTATTTCTGGTTTCTCTTGGTGAGCAACCAAAACTTGAGGACACCACTCTCTTTCAACATAAGGAGTTCCATGAAGCAGAAAATTTCTCTTTTGCTCTGAAGTGTACATCCCAGGAGCTGATTCCTTGCTCACTTTTTGACGATCTACGTATGGAGATAATTTGCCAAAGGTGGTTCTGTGAACCTCCAAAAGCGTAAGGGTCTTCTCTACATCCCAATACACAAATGCATTGTGTGAAATCCGGAAATTGCGCATTTCAATAAATGCCCGGTCTCTATTCCGAGCAATGGTATGCAAGGCGTCTGTAACAACCCTATGTGGCATTTGCTTAAAGATCGAA
The DNA here is from genome assembly GCA_038212375.1 of Minisyncoccia bacterium. Taxonomy (GTDB): domain Bacteria; phylum Patescibacteriota; class Minisyncoccia; order Phycocordibacterales; family Zambryskibacteraceae; genus JBGTNQ01. The sequence continues at coordinate 1,371 of JBBQUO010000019.1, read as the reverse complement.
CTAAAGAGAACTAGGTGCGGAATACTTTTTACACCTGGAAGCACTTCTGAAGATAGAGGCTTCCTCAACTGAGAAGGTCGCATGGGGAAACTAATGAGGTTACCATGAAACTGTTCTTGAATGCCCCTCACAAGAGTTTCGGCATTTAAAGGGAGCGTGAGGACTACTCCGTACTTTCCTTCGTACACTGGTGAGTTGGGTCCGAAAAGCATAGGTCTCCTACTGGTAGGGGAAAAGATCAACTAAAAATATTATATCACGTTTAAATTTTTTGTAAATTAACTATATATCCTGAAATACGTCATATGTAGCAAAATCCCCACCAAATTAGTTTGGTGGGGATTCATCAAAAAGAACAGTCGAACTTCGATTACAACTCAAACGCCTTAAGAAACATATCCCATGCTTTCAGGATAGCTTCCACACCATCCTTATCTCCAGCTTTACTGTATCGCTGGATAATATCAAGTGTGCGCCGGGCAAGCAGATGACTCGGATTGAGCACCCTATCTCCACGATGAGGTGGAGTAAAGATTGCAATATCCTTCATCAACATACCCACATATGTTGTGTCACTTGGAACAACGATGACGTGGTGACGGAACAATGAAAACGCCTTATCTTCGAGCGCAAACTGCATTGCTCTACGAACCGCGAGTGGTGCCTGGCTCGCCTGAGGAACTAGCACCACATCGGTAATTCCTTTTTCGAGACAAAGATTGAAACAATTCTGAATCTCAGTGTTTGTGTCTTTTGCCTCAGAGTCCAAGATAGATCTCGACTCAAGAAAGTCTTTCAAAACTCGTTCCGCAGTTCCGCAGATCTTTGCCAGATCAGAAATACCGTCCAATGCCCTTTGGTACATAACTTCACACTCCTTCTTCCCGTCTCTCTCTGATGCTCCACTTCCCCAGTAGATGCAAGCTGCTTGGTTTTGCCAAGCCCACTGAACGCCCCGTGGAATATTACCCCAAATTTCCAGTGCGAGATCTCCCCACACAAGTGACTCCCAACCGTTCGCTTGCACATGGAGTCCATGAATCAGAACCGCTGAATATTTCATGCTTGAATCCTGAGATAAAGGTGTTTTCATACAGTAAGTGCAGACTACTTTAATACCATAAAAATTTATAATTTGCAAATATTAGCATCTCGGATCACAAGACTTGGCCAAAAACTTCTACTTCCATTTTGGGAGCAATTTTATCCCAGTCATAATCTTTCTGAACCATTCTGTGTGCTTTCTCTGAAATTTCTTTTGCTTTTTCTGGATTAGCAAGTATCTCCATAACTTTTTCAGCGATTGCTTTTGGATTTTCCACGGGAACAATCCATGCGGTTTCGCCATCAACAGCATAATCTGCTATACCT
>JBBQUO010000018.1:0-12968 GCA_038212375.1 Minisyncoccia bacterium | reverse complement strand
ATGGAAAGTGGGGAGACGCTCTCTCATTCAACGGTTCGAACACGTATATCCCTCTTTCTCCGACACTTGATTCAACACCAATTACGATTAGTCTGTGGTTTAAAACAACATCAAGTGGAGTGCTCATCTCGGATTCAAACACTGCTCCAACAGGAACTCCGAGTAGTTATAATCCATTTCTTTATGTACGAACTGACGGAAAACTCAGCGCTCTTTCTTATGAGGGTTCATCTATTCCAGTTCAAGGAATGCTTTCACAGAATCGAGTAGATGATGGACAGTGGCACCACGCAGTATTTATTAATACATCAAGTGGTCAGAGCGCATATGTGGACGGTTTGAGTATGGGGAGTAGGAACTATGGAGCACAAGCTCCTACAAATTTACAAATTGGTACAGGTTATACTAATGTGTGGGGAAGTACAAACAATACATGGTTTTACTTCAGTGGTTCGATTGATGATGTGAGGATATACAATCGAGCACTTTCCGCCTCTGAAGTATCCATGATATATGGTTCTTCTGTAACTGCTGCAGTTCCAACTCCAACTCCAGCCCCTAACCCTACACCTGTATCGACTATTGTTGTAACACCAACTCCAACTGGAGGGGGGATTTGTGAAGCGGTTGGCAATGGAAAGTGCTACTACATTAATCCACTAAATGGCTCAGATGCAAATGTCGGTACATACGCCTCACCGTGGAAGACGTTTAAAAATATAAATAGTTATTATGGATATTGGGGATACCCAACGGGGTGGGTGTCATTTCAACCAGGAGACTATATCTACTTAATGTCTGGCACGTATACTATTGCTACTGTAGCTGGAGATGATAATGGGCCCACAGGTGGACCTACATACATTTCATATTTTCGAGGTTTACACGGTAAAGAATCTGCACACTTTCACATCAAAGCCTACCCGGGACAATTTCCAATTTTTGATCCAAGTTTTGCTTTTGCTGCGATGGCCATATCTCAAAGTAGCTATTTTGATATAAGCGGCATAGAAATTCGTAATTCAGCTAGTGTAGGTCTTGATATTGGTGAGACGGATCAAATTGCTGTTAGTAATATGAAAATTTATAATACAGACGGTGTTGATAATTACAATTTGGCTGGAATTCGAGTTACTGCTGTAACTAATATTGATGTTGGTAATGTAACCTTGCACGATAATTTCGATAGAGTAAAAGCAAGTAAAGGACTCGCAACAGGAAATAGCGGAGATATCGTATTTTTTTCAGGTGGTAATGCGGTAGTGCATGACAGCTATATATATCAATCAGCTCCACCACCTGGTACTAATACGGGAACGTGCCTTAAGTATAAACATTCTAGTCCAGACCCTAAGGCTTATTTCCGAGTATATAATAATAAGTTCGAAGGATGCAATTTCTTTTCGATTGGGGGAGTTTCATCAAATGCATGGGTCCACCACAACCTTTTCATAAATGGTGGAAATATATTCGACGCTGATCAAGGAGGACGTACTCATCTGGTTAATCAAGTTTTTGAGTACAATACGTTTTACAATACTGGCGGTGGTTTAGGGTTAATTCCAACTTCGGATTGGCCAGACCCACTCTTCCCGAACGATCCGAGTGGAATCGTATTTCGCAACAATATTGTATACGACACAACCCCAGCCTATAATAACGAAGGAGGTGTTATCTCAATCGGTACATATATTGATGATAGTCTTTATTCTGCTACCCGACCAGCAATCAGTTTTTCAAATAACTGCTACTACAATCCAAATGTAGCTCCACAATTCACCTTTGCTGCAGCAAATGGAGGTCGGTACGGAGTACTGGGTGGAGTATATAATTTTGCAAAATGGCAATCAGATATGGGCTACGATCAAGGTTCTATTATTGCAAATCCAAATTTTGTGAATCCCTCAGGATTTAATTTCAATATACAATCTGGTAGTCCGTGCGCAGCAATGGGTAGGTACGCAAATTAGCTTATAGTTAAATTTTACTACAAAACACTCTCGCAATTGCGAGAGTGTTTTGTAGTAATTATGAGAATGCCTGCTCTGCGATTTTCTTGAAAGTCTCTGGGTTCTCAGCTGCGAGGGTAGAGAGGATTTTACGATCGAGTTCGATTTCTTTCTTCTTAAGAGCTCCAATGAACTTACTATATGTAAATCCTAGAGGGCGGAGAGCTGCATTGATGCGAACATTCCAAAGACGACGGAAGTCACCTTTTTTGTCTCTTCGGTGAGCAAAAGCATATGCTCCAGCGTGAAGTACTGCGTCTTGCGCAGCGCGCTCCTTGGTAGAACGACCAAAGCGATATCCCTTGGTCATTTTCAAGAGATTTCGTCGGTACTTTATAGCATTAACTCCTTTTTTTACTCTGGTCATGGGATTAGATGTTTACGAGAAATTGACTTGCAGACTTGTTTGAAATAACGAAGCTATCAGTTCGCTTTTTGCGAAGCTGGCTCCGGCGTCTAGACTCCTTGGCGTTAAAGTGACCCTGACCAGCTTTTCGAGCTGAAATCTTGCCATTTTTGCTGACTTTAAGTCTTTTTGCGAATGATTTGTTGGTTTTTATTGCCATGTGCGTAGGGCCTCTATCTTACAGATTTATCGGTATTTGTCTAGTCTTTTTAGCCTTTCTTTGGAGTAGCACGTTCAACAATAACAGAGAGTCCCTTCGGACTGCGAACAGCTGGTCCAGAAACTTTGTATTCTTCGGTAATGAGCTTGAGAATTCTGTCGAGGCGTTCATTGAGAAATTTCTCGTTCATATACTTCGTTCTTCCAGGAAGGAAGAGGTCGATCTTGATACGGTGGCCATCACGGAGCCATTCAGAAGTTTTCTTTGCCTTGAGGTTGAGGTCGTTGTCGCCAGTACCTACTTTGACTTGAATGGTTTTTACTTCAACGGTATGAGTCTTTGCTTTTGATGCCTTCAGTTTTTTGTTCTCAGCATACTGGTACTTTCCGTGATCCATGATCTTGGCAATTGGAGGTACGGCATTTGGAGATATTTCGATAAGATCAAAGCTGAGTTCCTGTGCTTTTGCGAGTGCAAGTGACAGAGTCATGACTCCAAGGTTTTCTCCTTCAGGTCCAATAATGCGGAGCTCTGGAGATTTGATTTGATGATTGATGCGTACGGTACTCAAGAAGTATGTGGTTAGTGATTAACTTATGTATTATAGCATTTTTTGGCCCCATTTACAAATTGTATCCCATAACCCGAAATTGGGGGCGAGCCACATGTGGCTCGCCCCCAATTCGCATCATTACACCACTACTTTATGGTATACCGTTTCAGATAACTTGTTGTTTCTGGCTAGAAGTAAACGAAGCGCTTTGTCGACTTCAGTAACGATTTTCTCTTTTCCAAGAGCTCTTGTTCGATCTGAACAAGAGATAAAGGGAGATATACTCTGTGGTGAACGTACAGAAAGTTCCCCTACAACCTGGCACTTTAGAGTCAGAGGCTCTGCTTCGAGACTGCAACTTGTCACATGGGTGACAAAGAGATCTCTGTATACAGAACCAACTCCAAGCCTGGTTTGTAAGACATCAAACATGCCTTCGGCGATTGATATATGTATGCTCACTCGGAGTTCTCACGAGTTAGAGTGTAATGGTAAAAAGAACAGCGGGTCATTATAGTAACGCGAAGTAGAGATAAATAAAATGTGGATAGCGAGCTGTTCAATAGATTATAGAGAAAGGGAAGTGTCCAAACAAAAACTGCATCCCGTACGGGATGCAGTTTTTATTTTGGTTATGCGCGCTGTACGTGTGTAGCGTTCATTCCTTTCTCACCTGACTCTTCGTTGAAAGTAACTGAGTCACCTTCACGAAGTTCCTCGAAGGTTACTCCTTCAAGATCTTTCATGTGAAAGAAAAGGTCCTTTGCAGCACCTTCATAAGTAATAAAGCCGAAGCCTTTTTCCTTGAGGGTCTTGATTGTTCCTGTCTTCATATCGATAGATACATTACGATTAAATACAAAATTAAGCAGTTTCAAAATCGACGACTTTTAGAGCTTCTTTGTCTTATATATATACTAGCATGCCTCAATTATTTTGTCAATCATATTTTGTGTGGTCCAATTACAACCCAAAAATATTCCTTGACATACTGTAATAAATATGTATTCTGGTGTTCGGCATCTCGTTCTTTTCATAGTAGTTTTACTTCTACCACGGAGATTATTTTTCGTAGGTGTAGGGCATCCTGTTGTTTGTTCAATCCACGTTCTCCATACAGGAGAGGGAATCATGAAACAGCTTTTTCGAGTTTTCGTGTTTGCGGGTGCATGTGCTTTCGCATCGTCTGCACTTTCTGCGCAGACGAATGTCACTCCCAACCTCGGTACACAGGTCGGTAGTTTCTATACCGATCGATATAACCCTGCAACATGGGGGCTCATCAACAGTTATCAGGGCCGAAATGATGTTCTTCAGATCGGTATCAATTCGAGCACCGACGCTTCGAATCGAGGAGGGCAGTCGCCCTCCTTTTACAACACGCAAGGCAAGAAGCTCGATGTCAACACAGCTGGCTCGTGGTTGTTCCAATCTGATTTGTTCGTTCAATCCTCCTGGGATAGTTCCCAGAGCGGATTGATTCGCACAGACATGTGGGCCACTCAGTGTAACGGGCCCTGTATTCCGAACAGCGAAGCAAATGTCACTGACTACCCTATCATTGGTTTCACTAATGATGGTTCAGGAGCTCGATTCCGTGGTTGGACTAACTCCGGATGGGTTGACTTTGGTAGTCCTGTAAACCTCGGTGCGTGGAATACTCTCACAATGTCGTTCGACGCTACGGATAACACATTTTCGTACGGGGTAAACGGTACCAATCAGTACTCGTTCAGTGGTAGTGGTACTTCGACAGAAGTTGGAAATGTCATGTACCAGGCGTACAATTTCAACAATTCTGCACTTGGTATCCAAAATAATCCTGCATACGATGTGCGCTGGTCAAACACTCCGACATCCACCGTCCCTGAGCCGTCTACCTACGTGCTCATGGCAGCGGGTCTCGCTGGTCTCGGGTTCGTCGCACGAAAGCGGCGGACGACCATGCTCGCATGAAGTAAGTAATACGTAGCAATGCCCCCATTTCCTTTCGAGGAAATGGGGGCATTCTTTTTTAATAATATAAATTGAACGCCTAATAAACATTGACATTTAAATAATTCTATGTATTATAGTTTTTAATAGTTCTTTTCCAATTTACTTTACGATAGGAGGATTCGATCTGTAGGACGTTCCTGTAGGATACTGAAACAACAACGTTTCAGTCGATGTTCACCCATAGGAGAATCTCATGATCGTGCACAAGATCCGCATTATCGGCGCACTTGCGCTGTTTGCACTCGCTTCGAGTGCTTCGGGACAGGTAATCGTCCCGACGGGTGCATTCGGCCCTCAGCCCGGCATTACCTTTGGAGGAACTGGAATACCGAATGATGCCGTGATGATAAACACAAACGTTGTACCTCTCGGTGTGGTGCTCGGACTGTCGGCGTCGCAACGTTGCGGTCAGAACGTCTCTTCCGTGTTTGTTTGCGACGGATCGGCCGTTACAAACAACAGTTACGGTGTGTTCTATGCATCTCCTGGGGTTGGGACTGTCAATCCAAGTCCGGGAACTCCCTATGCGGACTGGAACTTCAACTGGTACATCGGCGGTGACAATGCGTCGAAGTACAACTACAAGTTGTTCTACGACTTCAACCCTGCAACAGGGAACAGCACTGACTACGGTAATCTGGGCATTGCTCCAGTACCAGCTCAGAACTCCTGGAACCTTGGGATGACCTTTCTCGGAAACCCAAGCGCTGTTCCAGGATACATCTTTCCTCCGCCGAGTGTGTTCAATCCGAACGCTCAAGGTGAGTATTCGTTCGCCTTGATCGCCTACGAGAATGACCTCAAGGGAAATCTGACGGAAGTTGCTCGGTCAGCTATTCTGGTGAATACTGGACTACCAGGCACGACCGTCCCAGAACCCTCGACCTACGTGCTGATGGCAGCGGGTCTCGCTGGTCTCGGGTTCGTCGCACGAAAGCGGCGGACGACCATGGTCGCATGAAGTAAGTAATACGTAGCAATGCCCCCATTTCCTTTCGAGGAAATGGGGGCATTCTTTTTTTGGAAGGAAAGTTCTTTCGCTTAAATGTTTTTTATATTTGATATGTTTGGTATGACGCAAAATTGCACTGCATTTAGCAGTGCAATTTTGCGTCATACTTTGAAAGACTATTGTGGCAATAGTACAGAGTCGATAACGAAAGTAACTCCGTTACTTGAGATGACATCTGGGATCTCAACCATAGCACCATTGATCATAATGTGGCCGTCCTTAACGTGTACAGTAAGGCTCTCACCTTGTACTGTTTTGAGCATCATTCCGTCAGTAAGGTCTGCTGCGGTGTATCGTCCAGCTACAACGTGATAGGTAAGGATAGATACAAGCTTCGCTTTGTTCTCAGGCTTGAGGAGAGTATCCACAGTTCCTGCAGGAAGCTTTGCAAATGCATCGTTTGTTGGTGCAAAGACTGTAAATGGTCCTGCACTCTTGAGAGTATCTACAAGTCCTGCTGCCTTTACTGCTGCAACAAGAGTTGTAACGTTGTTTGCATTCACTGCGTTATCTACGATGTCGAGGTTCCTTACCATATAAGCTCCTCCTACGAGAACCCCTTTATCCATAGTGTTATCTTGCATTTGTGTTGTTGATTTAGTCATCGTGGTGTTGTCCGCAACCGATTCCTTAGAGCCCGATGACCGGATGATAAGGAAACCGAGGCCGATAACTACGAGAGCGATAATAATGTACATTACTGAGTTGCTTTTTTGTTCCATTAGATTAATAGTTTATGGTTAATTGACGAAATTTTCTTCGACCTATATACTTAAGTAACTTAAGTATTTATCCATAGTACCGCAAGACAGTATTCATTGTAAAGGGGATAGGGTACGATAAGTGAATAAGTATTCCAATGAACTCAATCCGCACACTCATACGGTCTAAAAAATATCTTAGTACCTACGCTATCGGACTCCTTCAAACCAAGGCGTACCGAGTACTCAAACAAAAGACGAACATCGCCTTAAAGCAATTTGGTATTGGAGGTGTCGACTGGGCATTTCTTGGGGTGCTTTACGAACAAAAGAAAGGAATGAGGCTTATCTTACTCGCTGAGGATCTCGATGTTGAAGCTCCCTTTGTAACAGAAATTGGTAAGAAACTTGAAAAAATGAATCTTGTAGAATATGCAAAAGATCCCGATGATGCTCGCGCAAAAGTTATCATGCTCACAAAAAAGGGAAGAGGGTTTGTAGAAAATGTAGAGAAAGTTATTCGCAAAGAAGCCAAGACCTGGATCAAAGGAGTTTCGATTAAAGAAGCCCTCTCATATATTCACGTACTTGAGATTATTGTAGATAAGAGATAATAGAAAAAGCGCCCCGACATGTCGGGGCGCTTTTTTAGATCACAAAGAGATTGAGTTCTCTCAAAAGTTCTTTTTTTGTTGCAGAAACGCATTTCTTACACGGTGCCAGTCTCTCATTTACCCTAGAGACAAATCTTGCGGTATGTAATTTCTCACACAAATTTTTTGCCAAAATCTGCGTTCGCATCTCGATCGGATCACGGAAGCTCATGGTTTTATCCAGTCGTTCGAGAAACCCTACTCGGTAAGGAGAAGAATTCTTTCCGTACCGCTGCGGTACATTCGCTACAGGGTTTAGTAGATAGCTGAGGATGTTCTAATCCACAACGTTCCAGAGTTGCTGCACGAACCTCGTTTTCGTAGATCTCATGAAGATCACACATGGTATCCTCCAGGTGAAAAAGAAATGTTCTATGATCAGAGTATCGGAGAGGGAAACAAGGGTCAAGAGGAGGAAGAAAAACCACGATTGATAAGAAAGGTTTTTTCCGCTTAATAAAAAGATATCCATGTTCTAGAAGGCTTCATCTGACTATGGATGCTATGCCTATTTCTCTTGTTGATCGAGTGTTAACCCTTTGTTATTTTTGTTGACAACTCCATATCGTTAGCAAGCTGACTCATGATTTCCTTTCGAATATGGCTGAATCGATGTCTTCTCACTAATTTGCTCTAGGTAAAAAACATAAGCGCCCGAAGGCGCTTATGTTTTAAAAAGTGGAGATGGGCGGAATCGAACCGCCATGCAACAGGGAGTTTGCAATACTTCTACAAGAGATAGTGAACTTTTTCTGCCGAAGCAGTTTAGGAAGGGTGAGTAAGAAGAACACAAAACCTCACGGTTCCGATACTTCTATAGTTCAGGATGTACCGAAGTAATAATACATCTTAGAGTCAGGTGTTATTACACCAACATCTCGGTCACTGACATCTCGAGAGTTGACGTCACTTAGGCGTTAGCGAAAGCGAAAGCGAAATCGTTAGCTCCAAAATATGGAGAGACTACTGATTTTGCTCGTGCGACGATGCTATTTGCATTTGGTCTGTGTGGCGGATTACAGAGTCACCACAGCTCTCTCTTGCGTAAGACAAACGAATCCTATTGTCTAGGCCGATCATCCCCCGGAAAAATTGTACAGCGTACAATACTTTCGGGGGTGAGTCACGAACTGAATCGTTATTCGCTATTATTCGTATTTCAATGTTCTCCTTGTTTCTCTGGTGACCTCTCTCTTTTTGGTAGTTTCTCGCTTATCAAACTTCTTTTTACCTCGAGCAATGCCGAATTCGAGCTTCAATTTCTTACCTTTATTATACACCGAAAGTGGCACTAATGTCAATCCTTTCTGTTTCTCCACTCCTTCGAGCTCAGAGATCTCTTTTTTCGTTAGGAGAATCCTTCTATTTCTGGTAGGTTCGTAATCCTTTGGGGTGTTAGCTACTTGATAGGGGGGTATATTCATCCCAATAATAAATGCTTCAGCTCCGCGGATGGTGATGTAGGTTCCTTCGAGAGATCCTTGGCCTTTTTTTACACTTTTTACTTCAAAACCAAGCAGTTCAATACCTGCCTGGAATTTGTTAGTAATCTCGTAGTTGAAGTGAGCTTTTCTGTTCGAAATGAGAGCCATGGGCCAATCATAGCAAAATACCGCATTTATTGTATAATGCCAGTTCAAATATATGACCGATCAAAAACCTAAAAAAGCCCCAAAAAAGAAGTTCAAAATTGTCTTCAAAAAGAATTTCGGAGGAAGCGGTGCAGGCTTTGCAAAAAACCTTCTTTCGGCAATCCTCATCTTTTTTGTTCTCTCGACACTGTATTCGATGGTTGCAACGAGTAATAGCAAGACTCAAACGGTCCCACTTTCTCAGCTAGCAGGTGATATCGCGTCGAGTACTGTTTCTACTATTACCGTCGAATCAGATCAACTAAAGATCCATTATAAGGATGGGGCGGATAAGGAGTCTCAAAAAGAAAATGGAGTAGGTCTCTCTCAAACGCTCGTAAACTACGGAGTGACCGCAGAGCAACTTTCTAAAGTCGCCATTGATGTAAAAGATGACCATGGGTTTTTATACTGGCTCGTGAATCTCGCACCAATCCTTATACCAATTGTATTCGTGATCTTTTTTATTTGGTTCTTAACACGACAAGTAAAAGGAGCTGGGATGCAAGCATTTACTTTTGGACAGTCGAAAGCTCGCATGACTCTCCCTGATGATACGAAACAGAAAGTGACATTTAAAGATGTCGCTGGAGCTAAAGAAGCTAAGCAAGAACTATTTGAAATCGTCGACTTCCTCAAAAATCCTAAAAAGTTTCTTGATATCGGTGCACAGATTCCCAAGGGTGTTCTCCTTATGGGAGCACCAGGAACCGGAAAGACTTTGCTTGCACGGGCAGTGGCTGGGGAAGCGGGGGTAGCATTCTTTTCGATATCCGGATCAGAATTCGTAGAAATGTTTGTGGGTGTTGGAGCGTCTCGAGTACGTGATCTCTTCCTCATGGCGAAGAATGCATCACCAGCAATTATTTTTGTCGACGAGATCGATGCGGTTGGAAGAGTACGTGGAGTCGGAGCAGGGGGCGGTAATGATGAGCGTGAGCAAACACTCAACCAGATTCTCGTTGAGATGGACGGGTTTGAGCCGAACGAAAAAGTGGTCGTTATGGCAGCAACAAATCGCCCAGATGTTCTCGATCCAGCGCTTCTTCGTCCAGGACGCTTTGATCGCAGAGTTACGATTGATCTTCCTGATCGACATGACAGACTCGAAATCCTCGGTATCCATGCTCGCAAAAAGCCTCTCGCAGAAGATGTAAATCTTGAGCTTATTGCAGAACGTACTCCAGGATTTTCTGGTGCAGATCTTTATTCACTTATGAACGAAGGAGCAATCCTCGCGGCGCGAGAAGACCGTCAAAAAGTTGCACAGTTTGACCTCATCCGCTCAATCGAAAAAGTGATGCTCGGACCCGAGCGTAAGAGTCACATTCTTTCAACAAAAGAAAAAGAAATCACTGCGTATCATGAAGCAGGACATGCACTCGTTGCTTCAGTGCTTGAGTATTCTGACCCTGTGCACAAGATTTCTATTATTTCTCGCGGACGAGCAGCGGGGTATACACTCAATCTTCCGCTTGAAGATCGAAAGCTTCAGTCGAAGAAAGAGTTTCTTGATGATATAGCCATGTCTCTCGGAGGATTTGTTGCAGAGAAAATGGTATTCGGTGATACCACAACAGGTCCATCGAACGATCTACAAGTTTCTACAGCACTTGCACGTGACATGGTTACAAAGTATGGAATGTCAGATGATATAGGCCCTATCGCGCTTGAGGGTTCTGGAGGAAGAGCTCTCTTTGGGAAAGGGGTAGAAGATAATACCTATTCTGAAAAGGTGGGTTCTCTCATTGACGCAGAAGTATCCAAGATTATGAATGAAGCCCTTGCACGAGCGACAACAGTACTTACCGATCATCGGAAAGCGCTTGATGCCATTTCAAAATCTCTCATCGAAGTTGAAACGATAGAACGAGAAGAATTTGAAAAGATTCTAGTTGCAAATGGAATAACTCCAAAAAAGAAAAAAGAAATTCGTGTTGATGCAATTGATATTGTTGGGTAAAAAACAAAAACTCCGCATGACATGGAGCTTTTGTTTTTTTCTTTTCAGTATTCCATCTCCAGCCAAGCACTTCTCCTGTTTTGTAACAAATATCAGAAGAATAATAGTGAGGGTGATAAATGGAATAATGAGGCTTCTGAGCGTATCACTATATGAATGATATCGAGTATCGATGTTTCTAAATATGAAAACGATGCCGATACTATAGATGGTCATGATAACGAAACCTTGCCAGCTTGCTGGGTACTAACCAAGTCCGTATCGCTTCGCTTTGAACCAGAGTTTTTTAGGAGAGTTTTCCATGTTTGTATGGTAGCACGTCTTCTTTCCTAAAACATATTCAAAACTTGACTACCTTCACTATTAATGATAATTTTTCACTCGATTTGATCTTTGGCAAGTAGACAAAACTACAACAGGAGACATCGTGTACGATCCGTATAAAGATTTTGTTTCGTTTGAGCTTTCAAATGGTATCAAGGTTTGGAAGCTTCCGATGGAAGGACGACCGTGGGAAAAAGCTCGAGTCGTTGTTCATACTGGACATAGCACAGACCCTGTAGGGAAGGAAGGACTCGCACATTTCTGTGAGCATCTGGCGAGTGAACAATATCGTGAACCTCAAGATTCGGAAATCCTGAGAAGGAAATTTGAGTCATTTGGAGGCTCAGCGAGCTTTGGTGTTACGACGCCTGTAGCTACGTTCTATGATTTTTCGATTCCTCTTTCGGTGCTCGGTATCGACACACTCTCATGGGCATTCGATAGCTATGCTGAGATTCTCACAAAACTTTCAGGGCTTACTGCAAGTGAGATCCGCCACGTCGAGAAGGAACGATCTATTATTGTGAGTGAGTTTCACAAAAAGTATGGTCTTTCCTGGTCTTACCCAGTTACGAAAACGTTGAGGGAGCATGTGTATCCAGGTCTTTGGCAATCAAGAGTCATAAATGGTCTTGGTTCACTTGAAACAATCGGAGGTTTTACCCCTGAAGATGTCGTTGAGCTCTACAAAGAGAGTTATGTACCGACGAACATGACCATTATTTCTGTAGGTGGTGCAAGTATCGAACGTCTCACGGAAGTTTTGGAACAAGCTTTTGGTCGTATGAAGTCGGGTCCAAAGACAAGGCCTGATACTCAGGCTCTGAAGCTTGGAGATGTACCGAAACCTCTGGTCTCAAAGATTGTTGTTCCGGTTGAATCACAGAAACAAAGTGATGTCCAGGTGTTGAACCTCATCCCAAGCACGACACCTTGGCCAGTAACAAGCGTACTCAGACGAATGATGCGACGCGCACTCTACGAAGATATTCGTGAAGCACAGCACTTGGCATACAGCGTCAGTTTCAGCTCACTTCACTATCCGAATGCAGTTGAAATGCAAATGTTTGCTAAAGCCATTCATCCTTCCGCAGTAGAGAAGGTAGAAAAGGCGTTTCTCGATGCTCTTGCGAGTGTTGTCAGTGATTCAGCGCTTTTTACTGAGGAATACAATGCTCAGCTTGCATCGTATGCAATGCTTGATGTGAGCGGAGGGGGTCTCTGCGATAGTGCTTATAGCAACATTGCTAATTGGGGAACTGTTACCACCACCGAAGAGGATTATCAGGAATTCACTACAGTGACCCACAAAGCAGTCAGCTCACTTGTAGATCAGTGGTTTGAACCCCGTCGTCTGTACACCATTGTCTATCAGCCGTAAACCAAAGCCCCGTTCACTGAAAAGTGAACGGGGCCTTTAGTTTTTTCTTGAAAAAGTATTATATACTATCCCTGTATCTAACCCCCCCATGCCCCGCATCTCTCTCCTCGCAATCCTCACACTCTCTCTTCTCCTCGCATTTTTTGTCAGTCCGACCACATCCAGTCTCTTCTTACC
>JBBQUO010000017.1:0-14180 GCA_038212375.1 Minisyncoccia bacterium | reverse complement strand
TGCGCACTTTAAGTTCATCCAGTTGCGCTACCTATGGTGGGTGCGAGAAGAAGGGTAGCAGGTAACGCCTGCCCAGAGTAATCTGTGAGATGCGAACAGAGACGTCTTCAAGTGAAAGCGCGAAGATGTCCAATGTGAGACCTAGGTCTTACCTTGGACAAGCTTTATCGAAAGATAGAAGTTGAAACGGCTAAACTCTTACTTGAATGCAAGGCCGTGTTTGAAGAAGTAATTCTTCATTCGAGTCGCTCGAGGGTAGTGGCGACACTACTCCTAGATAAATGGCTGCCGCGTATAAAAAATGCTTATACGTACAGAATTCGGCTTATAGATACAGAACCAAAATAGTAAAAACCCGCCTAAAGCGGGTTTTTACTATTTTAAAACCAATCCTAGGTCTCACCGAGGGATTTGGTATACTTTCGGAATGAATAGAAAAATATCTTTTTCAGCAGGAGAGTACTATCATATCTATAATAGAGGCGTAGATAAAAGAGTGATTTTTAATCAAAAGTCAGACTACGAAAGATGTATCGCACTGCTCTATCTATCTAATACAAGCAAACCAATCGACCTCAAAAGAGGCTTTGACGCAAGCGATCCAAAAATTTTCTTTACAAAAAAATCTGACACATTGGTTGATATTTGTGCATATTGCTTGATGCCGAATCACTTCCATCTTTTAATAAAAGAAAAGTCAAAAGATGGAAAGGGAATAAGCTTATATATGCAGAAGCTTACAACTGCATATTCGATGTACTTTAATGCTCGTAATGGTCGTTCAGGAACTCTATTTCAGGGTCCATTTCAAGCAAAGCATGCGGATAAAGACCACTATTTGAAGTATCTAATCTCATATATTCACCTCAACCCGATAAAGCTAATTGACAGTGATTGGAGAGAGAACGGTATCAAAGATCGAAAAAAAGCTGAGCACTTTTTGGATGAATACGCATATTCGAGCTACAAAGATTTTAATGGAATTGAGCGATCTCAGAGTACGATTTTGACCAAAGGATCGTTACCTGAATACTTCGAGAGCCCGGTGAGTTTCAAGGAAAACATAAAGGAATGGCTTTCCTTTAAAGACTTTAATTTTTTAGCATAAATTATGCAAAAAAAGTAAAACCTTTATTTTTCTTCGTATAAATCTACCTAGGTCTCACCTAGAACATCTGTTCTAGGTGAGACCTAGGTTATTAACAGTTTTAATTGTGGGTAGTTTACTAATTGGATATCATTAGTGCTTAAAGAACTTATTTAATAACATTATTTATTGCATTTATGGAAAATACTAACCATGTTTCAGAGATTCCAATGTCTTCTTCCCCAAAGAAACTCACTGGTCTTCTTTCTAAACTTTCATTTGGGATACTCACTGCGCTTTTGTTTTTGATTCCGTTTTTCTTTATCCCATCATCGCTCGTTTCATTTCAGATTAGTAAGAGCGTTTTAGTGATGGTTGGAGTTGTGCTTGCAGCGATCTTCTTTATTATTAATCTCATTAAAGAGGGGAAAGTTACTGTCCCAAAAAACTTATTCTTCCTTTCAATTGCAATTCTTCCAATTGTATTTTTGATTTCATCAATTGCTCATGGTGCACAAGCAGTGCAGCTCATTGGCTACTCACTCGACTCAGGAACTGTAGCGTTCGTATTCTTTGCAACACTCCTTTTGTACTTGGTTACTGAGTCGTTTGAGAAAAAAGAACATGTCTTCAAGGCATATATTGCATTCTTCGCATCATTCGTTGTTGTGGGGCTGTACCAACTTTTGAGACTTCTCTTTGGACCAGATATTCTTTCTTTCGGACTGTTCACAACGTCAATTGGGAACCTTGTTGGTAACTGGAATGATTTAGGTATCTTCTTTGGACTTTCCACTATTCTTTCCCTTGTGAGTCTTGAAATGCTCAGTCTCAGTCGTCTTTACAAAACTATCCTCTATAGTGTATTTGCGTTCTCTATATTTTTCCTCATGTTTGTGAACTTTGTCACCATTTGGATGGTGCTCGCCGTCTTCGCTTTGATTTTCTTTGTGTACATCATCTCGTTCGATAAGTTCTCTTCAAGTGAAAAATTTGTAGAAGGTGCTGTCTCTGGAGAAGGTCATTTGCATACCCGTAAAATTTCCTACAACGCGTTAGCACTTCTTGTGATCTCAGTTTTGTTTGTGATTGCAGGACAAACTCTTGGTACTAAAATTTCTTCCGTTTCAAAAATTAACAATATTGAGGTCCGCCCTTCGTGGGGAACTACTCTTACCATCATAGGTTCTGCACTAAAAGATAACGCAATCGTAGGTACAGGTCCTAATGGCTTTACTCAAGCATGGCTCGTACATAAGCCAGCTGGAATCAACGAGTCATTGTTCTGGAACACCGACTTCTCCTATGGTATTGGCCTCATCCCAACATTCTTTGTAACCACAGGAGTGCTTGGTATTGTTGCATGGGTATTCTTCTTTGTTATGTTTATCCTCGTTGGAGTAAGAGCTATCTACTATTCTCTGTCAGATCTTTTCTCAAGATTTCTCATTACATCTTCGTTCATGGCAGCACTATTCCTTTGGATTATGTCTGTCCTCTATGTTCCTTCAACCGCAACATTTGCACTCGCTTTCTTCTTTACGGGACTCTTTGCAGCAAATCTTCGAAGAGAAGGGCTTCTGAAGGTAAAAACTCTGTCTCTTGTTAATCACCCTAAACTATCATTTGTATCAGTGCTCGTTCTCGTTGCGCTCCTTATCTGTAACGTTACATTAGGATATTTTGTTATCGAAAAAGTAGTAGCAGATGTTTCATTCCAGCAGGGAGTCTCAGTAGCTCAGACTGGTCAAAATCTTGATGTTGCCCAAAACTACATGGTAAAGGCAGTCGGTATTAGTAATTATGACAAATACTACCGTGGACTCTCCCAGGTCAATCTCCTGGAAGTAAACCAGCTTCTTTCAAAGCCAGGCGCAACTCCAGAATCAATCAAGGATCCATTCCAGCAAACTCTCGGATCAGCTATCGAAAATGCCCGACAAGCTACACTTGTGAATCCTACCAATTACCAAAACTGGCTCGCACTTGCTCAAGTATATGCTTCACTTGTTCCTGCTCCATTTGCAATTCCAGGCGCATATGAAAATGCGAAAGCAGCATATGAGTCTGCACAGAGGGTTTCTCCAAATGACCCAACGATTGTACTCCTTCTTGCACGTCTCGAAGTTGCTCATAAGGATCTTGAAAAAGCGAGAGTATATGCAAATCAGGCTGTTGAAATGAAGAAAAACTTTGCTGATGCTCACTTCCTTCTTGCTCAGATCGAGGCTTCGGAAGGGAATGTTGCAAAAGCAATCCCCCCTCTTCAGACGACCCTTATTCTTTCTCCAAATAATCCTGGACTCTTCTTTCAGCTTGGTCTCCTCGAGTACGATCAAAAAGATTACGCTTCAGCAATAGACGCATTTGCTCGAGCAATCATACAGGTTCCTGATTATGCAAATGCAAAGTATTTCCTTGGACTTGCGCTCCAGAAGACAGGAAGAGTTGCCGACGCCCTCCAGCAGTTTAAGGAAATCGCTGTTTCAAATCCTGACAATGTAGATATCAAGAATATTATTACAAATCTAGAAGCAGGTAAGGATCCATTCGCAAACGTTCCGGCTCCAAAAAATCATCCAGAGAAAGCGGCAACCCCGCCACTTCCTCAGAAGAACTAATAGCGGTACAATAAACCCCTCATCTTGAGGGGTTTATTTGTATAAAACATAGGATTTGTCTACTCGGTCATGGTAAAAAACATTCTTCAGTTTCTCCACAAAGAGGTATCAAATATCCATAGGGCTGCGTATCTGCTTGGGTTTTTTGCTCTCTGTTCGCAATTTCTTGCACTTATTCGTGACAAGCTACTGGCATATACCTTTGGAGCAGGCTCAAATCTCGACTTCTATTACGCAGCATTTCGAATTCCAGATTTTCTCTTTGTAACGATAGGATCTTTAGTTTCTCTTTCGATACTCATCCCATTTTTAATGGCTGAATATGAAAGAGGGGAAGAGAGATCCCGTGAATTTATTGATAGTGTATTTACGTATTTTCTTCTTGCGATTTTTGTCGTCAGCTTAATTGTTTTTTTTGCGGCACCATTTTTACTCAGTAAAATTTTCCCTGGCTTTGATGCAGCGTCTTTGCAAAAAGTGGTTGAGCTCATGCGAGTACTCCTACTCTCACCGATTCTTCTCGGAATCTCAAATTTATTTGGAAGCCTAACTCAATCGAAAAATCGTTTTTATGTATATGCGCTTAGTCCGCTGTTTTACAACGTAGGAATCATACTCGGCACACTATTTCTCTACCCACGTTTTGGGCTTGTAGGGCTTGTATGGGGAGTGGTGCTTGGTGCGCTCGGACATCTTATTATCCAAATACCTACCGTAATGCATCTCGGTCTTTTGCCGAGACTTACTCTTCGTCCGAATTTTGCCTACGTAAAAAAAGTGACCCTCATTTCATTCCCTCGTACGATTACGCTTTCTATTTCAAATATCGCTATTTTCTTTATCCTTTCACTTGCTTCATTTATGACCGCAGGATCGATCTCTATTTTTACTTTTGCTTTTAATCTTCAATCTGTACCACTTTCCATTTTTGGAGTCAGTTATTCGATGGCAGCATTTCCGGCCCTTTCTAAGCTTTCTGCTGCAGGAGACAAAGAAGGGTTTCGAACACAATTTCTCCTGTCTGCAAGGCATGTCTTGTTTTGGACAGTACCGTCATCAGTCTTGTTTATCGTATTGCGCGCACATATAGTCCGTGTTGTTCTTGGAGCAGGAAACTTCAACTGGACAGATACACGCCTTGCCGCTGCAACACTTGCACTATTTTCGATGTCGTTGGTACTCCAGTCCCTTATTCTTTTGTTTGTACGAGGATTGTATGCGCTTGGGTCAACAGGAAAACCTTTTTATGTAACACTTGTATCTGGAGGGGCCATGGTACTCTTTTCGAATATTTTCGTAAAAGTATTTAATACGGTTCCCACATTTAGATTTTTTATGGAAGATCTTCTCAAGATTCCTGAAATCCATGGAACAGCAGTGACTATGCTTGCACTCGGATTTACTGTTGGGAGCATCCTCGAAGGAATACTCGTTTGGATATTATTTGCTCGTTCATGCAAGGGATTCACCATTCCGCTTCTCCAGTCTCTCTTTCGAATTTTTTCCGCATCAGTGATTCTCGGTTTTGTAACCTTTGTTTCTCTTCGGTTTTTTAATCAATTTTTCACTCTTGATACATTCCTTGGAGTCTTTTTGCAGGCAACACTTTCTGCTACTGTCGGTTCTTTTGCTGGTCTTGGGGTGCTCACGCTGCTCAAGAGTCCTGAACTTTCTGATATTTCCACGACTCTCAAACAAAAAATATGGAAGACTAAAGTCGTTTCCCCGGACAGTGAGCTTGTATAACAGCACAGCACCCGATGACCATTAGCTTTTCAGGCCAAAATAAGATATAAAACTGGTACCACATAGCTCAGATCCCATTATGAAAAACATCCGTAACTTCTCTATTATTGCCCATATTGACCATGGTAAATCGACGCTTGCTGATCGCATGCTCGAAATAACAAATACTGTGCCTGAGCGCAAAATGAAAGATCAAATGCTCGACTCTATGGAGCTTGAGCGCGAGCGAGGTATCACGATCAAGATGCAGCCTGTAAGAATGGAATATTCATATGGGAATGAACAGTACACTCTCAATCTTATCGATACTCCAGGGCACATCGACTTTTTTTACGAAGTGTCACGAGCACTCAAGGCGGTAGAAGGAACCATTCTTCTTGTTGATGCAACACAAGGAGTGCAGGCTCAAACACTTACAACTCTTGGAATGGCACAAGAAGCTGGACTCACTATTATCCCAGTAGTAAGTAAGGTAGATTCTCCACTCGCTCGAACTGCAGAAATTAAAGAGGAAGTAGCAAAACTTCTTGATTGCGATGCAGACACAATTATGGAGGTTTCTGGAAGAACAGGTCTTGGAGTTCCAGAACTCCTCGCTTCGATTATTGAAAGGATTAAACCCCCAGAAGATGCGAGTATAAACGGTGCATTCAAAGCTCTCGTGTTCGATTTTAAATACTCAAACCATAAGGGAGTAATTGTATTTGTGCGGGTCATGGAGGGATCTGTATCAAAGGCAGAGCCACTACTCTTTAAGGTGGCAAACGAACGCTTCAGTCCTCTTGAGGTAGGGACATTTTCTCCAGAAGAAACTCCCCGAGAAAAGCTATCAGCAGGGGACATTGGCTATATCGTTACTGGTATCAAAGAGCCAGGTATCGCATCTGTAGGAGACACCATTGTGCGTTTTGGAGATCAACACGAACCATTGCCTGGATACATGAGCCCAAGGCCAGTAGTGTGGGCTTCTATTTACCCTGAAAGTCAGGATGATTTTACACTATTGAAGCAAGCTCTTTCTCGTTTAAGACTTTCGGACTCGTCATTTTCATATGAAGAAGAGTCTTCAGGTGCGCTTGGAAGAGGTTTTAGATGTGGGTTTCTGGGCATGCTTCATCTTGAGATTATTACCGAGAGACTTCGGCGCGAGTTTTCACTCAGTCTTATCATCACTTCACCATCTATTACCTATGAAGTTGTACTTCGAAACGGTAAAAAACAAACAGTTTATTCTCCAGCATTTTTCCCTCAAGATTCTGACGTAGAAGCAATTCTCGAGCCATGGGTCAACCTTCACCTTATTACTCCGACACAGTATCTTGGCTCTCTTATGCAAGTAATGTTTGAACATGAAGCTCATGTGGGCAATACTGAAAACTTTGGGGACGAGCGCACAAAAGTAGATGCAACAATGCCTTTAAGAGAGCTCATGCGAAACTTCTTCGATACGGTAAAGAGTGTGTCTTCTGGTTTCGCTTCTATCTCATACGAGATTACTGACATGCGTAGCGCGGATGTGGTTCGAATGGATATCTTGGTTGCAGATGAAGTAGTTCCGGCATTCTCTCGTGTTGTAGCACGAAGACTTGTGGAAGAAGAAGCAGAAAAAGCGGTTGAGAAACTTCATACAGTACTTCCAAGACAAATGTTCTCTATGAAGATCCAAGGGTATGCGCTCGGACGCATCATTTCTTCACGAAGTGTCTCTGGTATGAAAAAAGATGTGACTCAACATATGTATGGAGGAGATATCACTCGAAAAATGAAACTCCGCGAAAAGCAAAAGAAAGGTAAAAAGAAAATGAAAGAACTCGGAAAAGGGAAGGTAAATATTCCCCACGATGTGTTTCTCAAAATGATGCGTTCAGACTAGGGTGAGCTCAGTTTGTTATCTCGAGAAAAATATTGGTGCGTAGAGCATGATCATACTCAAAATGATGAGTACCACCAGGATAGACCATATAAATTGAACTTTCTTTTTGTGTTTGCGGTCGAAAAGCATGGTTTGTAGTAGAATGATACTATCAGTTCCATGCAGGATTTTCAACAAAGAAAAAAAATACGAAAAATACTCTACTCACGAGGAGTGGTAATTGTCCTTGGTATCATAACGCTTTTTCTTATGCGTGGAGCATACAATGTTGTACAAAAAGATAAAGATAGCAAAAGAAATCTCGAAATAGCGCAAAGGGAGTTAGGTTCAGCAAGAGCAAAACAAGACGACCTAGCAAAAAACATCGCCCTTCTGAATACTCAAGCAGGGGTAGAGAGCGAGATTCGACAAAAATATAATGTAAGTAAGGAAGGGGAACAGGTGGCGGTAATTATCCAAAGTACAGCCTCTACAACACCTGTACCAAGAGTTGAAAAAGGTTTTTGGGCAAGTCTCTCAGCATGGTTCACGCATGTATTTTAATTGCCGAACTCAGATTTGCTGTGGTACAATGACTTTTACTTATTAACTTAATCGAAGCGCATCTATGAAACACGTATCAATCTATTCAACACCAACCTGTGTGTACTGCAACGCAGCAAAAGACTTTTTTAAGGAGAACAATATTCAGTTTGATGCTTTCGATGTAGCTTCTGATCTTGAGAAGCGGAAAGAAATGATCGAAAAGAGTGGTCAGATGGGAGTTCCAGTTATTTTTATCGACAATGAGCTTATCGTTGGTTTCGATAAATCGAAGATTACAGAACTTCTCGGTATTGGATCTACACCAGCAGCATAACAAAAACCCCGCAAGTGCGGGGTTTTTGTATTGTGGTGCCGAGGACCAGGGTTGAACTGGTGACCCTTCGCTCTTCAGGCGAATGCTCTACCAACTGAGCTACCTCGGCATATGTGCTACTTAGAAAGGTTGTGATTTACCGCACTCACTGTTTCGCTGAAAGAGGTGAGGAGCGATTCTGCTTTATCAAGGTATGGCTGTGAGTAATAAAATGCCCCAAGCGATACTGCGATAATTACTGCCCAATAAAGAATTTTGAACAGACGTCCCCAGCGCATATTGCGTACAAGAGATTTTAGCATCTTATTGTTTTCTTCCGAAAGTTCTAAGGCTCTATTGAGCTTTTTTCTATCTTCTGTGTCCATAAGAGCTTTCAAACTATAGCAAAAATACTATAAAAAACAACTGGATTTTTTCGGGTCTTGCTCAGTAGAATTTTTCCCCATAGAAGCTATACACTTTCCGTATAGCAGTCCTCGAGTAAGAGGTCGGAGCGACATATTCAAAGTCTTCGATTCCACTGAAAAGCTTCGCTTTTGGTGCCACCAGGTGGAATCGAACCACCAACTATCCCTTAGGACGGGACTGTTATATCCATTTAACTACAGCGGCGTAGGCACACTATAATATAGAACTCCTAAAACAAAAAACTCCGCTTTGCGGAGTTTTTTCGTTACCCTTTTACTTTAAGTTTTGCTTCTCTGTGTTTGTCTAGTTTTGGAAGCTTGAGAATAAGGAGGCCATATTTTTCTACAGCTTCAGCTTCTTCGATATCTACTTCTTTTGGTAACATAATAACGCGAGCAAATGATCCCCAGTAGAGTTCGCGATGAAAATAATCTTCACTTGATACTGTTCTGTCTTCTTCGCGCTTACCTCGGATCGTTACCATTTCACGAGTAATGGATATATCGAGATCTTCAGGCTTCACCCCTGCAACCATAGTTTTGATTACAACATCAGTTGCGGTCTCGTACACATCTACTGTGAGTTGGCCTTCTTCGGGCTCTTCCTCAAGCCATTCGTTTTTCTTGACCGAAGTGGTTGTTGGATTGTATGAGGTATCTTCACTTTGGTAAGTATCTTCATCGAGCGTTTGAGCGCCAGTGAGTTTTTCAAAAAAAGAACGTTTGCCTTGTGCCATAGTGTTAAAAATTAATTCTCTATCGTGTTAATAGGGTAGACCTTTTTTATCTTTTCGAAGAAAAGCATAAGGACCACAATCGCAATCCACACAAAACTGAGTGTAGCGAGGGTGACTGATGCTGCTTCGTTAATTATAAAGAAGTTAAACGCAGTGTGCAATGCAATTGCAAGGATAATACCTACAAACAAATAGACTTGCTTCGTAAATCTGCCTTTATAAAATGAAAGTCCTATCGCAATACCGATAGTCGCTGATGAAATCGTATGAAGAAGATTAGCTCCAACAAAACGAATATCTCCAGTAAGTACGCTTTGAGTAATGTTGCTATTGAGAATTGGAGAAAGTACGAACAATACATTTTCGAGTGCAGCGAATCCTAGTGCCACCGTCACCATATAGATGAGTGGATCAATTGGCTCGTCATCCTCCTTTCTCCAAAGGACTGCGACATATGCAGCACCGAGCTTAAAGAGTTCCTCGATACTAGCCCACAAGAAAAACTCCATCAATTGATTGTCAGGGGTCACTGCCCATTTTTGAAAGGGGATAACGAGCGGTACAGCAATCATTCCAGACACAAACGCAAGTATAATAAGTCCTCTTGGTTCTGGTTTTTTATTGTCCTCTCTCAACCAAAAAAGAAGCCACACAAGCGCAGGCAGAATTCCAGCTAATAGTGAAATAAGTAATGTGCTCGAAGATATCATTCTATAAGTGTAGGCCACGCTTCAACTAAAAGGAGTGGACGTTTCTTTCTGTGGGGAAGTATAGACCACAACTCTTCAGTGATAAATGGCATGAATGGGTGTAGAAGAACAAGAGAATTCTTTAGTATGTAGTAGATGAGCCATTGCGAGGAAGCTTTTTCTTCCAAAGTTCCATGTTGAATAAATTCCTTACTTTTCTCAATGATATCATCGGCAAATACGCGCCAGACGTATTGGTAGAGTTTTTCTGAAGCAAGATGAAATCTAAATGTTTCCATATCATCACTGACGTCTTGGATTAGAGTATTGAATTGTGTAAGGTGTCCCAGGTCTCTTGCGGTAAGGGTTTGATTACTTTCATGGTCAAATCCATCTGTATTTGTTAGTACAAATCGAGATATATTCCATATTTTGTTAGCAAAATGTTTGTAGCCGTTCACCTTGCTCTCATCAAACTTAATGTCACTTCCAATAGATGCTCCTACAATAAGCCCCATTCGAAGAGCATCAGCGCCATACTTACCAATAAGCTCCAGTGGATCGATGCCATTATTGAGTGATTTACTAAATTTCCTACCATCCTTTGCTCTCACAAGTCCGTGGATTAGAACTTTCCTAAAAGGCACCTTGCCTAGATGGAATGCCCCCATCATAATCATGCGTGATACCCAAAGCTGAAGAATCTCGTATGCAGGGGCCATAAAAGATGTTGGGAAGTACGTTTCCAAATCTGATGTAGTTTCAGGCCATCCTAGTGTTGAGAATGGCCAGAGTGATGATGAGAACCAAGTATCTAGAACATCAGGTTCTTGATTCCAGCCGTCTCCTTCTGGTGGGTTAACTCCACAATAGATTTCTTTCTCTCGATACCATACTGGAATTCTGTGGCCAAACCAAATCTGTCTCGAGATACACCAGTCGTGAAGATTATCAATCCAATGAAAATAGGCATTTCGGAATCCTTCCTGTTCCATTTCTACCGCACCACTTTCAACCGACGCTCGCATGAGTTTTTTAAGGGTAGTTTCAGTGCCGCTTTCAATTGTAGGAATTTCAGAGTAGGGGATTACAAACTCCTTATCTACAGCAACGAACCACTGCTGCATAATTTGAGGTTCAATAGTCGCACCAGTGCGCTCAGATGTCGCAATGTTGTGGACATAATCGTCATCTACTTTTACTAGGAGTCCTTTGTCCCTTAATTTTTCTACAATAGCATCTCTCGCTTCTACAATCTTCATTCCAGAAAATTCTCCTGCAATAGGAAGCAACTTTCCGTAGGTATCTATAATCTGTTCTTTTTCAAGGTTGTATTTTTCTGCCAAGTCAAAATCCACCAATGAATGCCAAGGAGTGATTGTCATAGCTCCAGTGCCCATCTCTATATTGGAAGCAGAATCTTTGATTACAGTTGCGGTAATTGGTCCATTAATCCATTCAAGCTCAAATTGCTGTCCATGTGAGTATTCTGCATACCGAGGATCGTCTGGGTGAACAACAACGTGTTTGTCACCAAATTTTGTTTCGGGACGTGCAGTGCCAATAACAAATGGTCCATATTGAAAATAATAAAATTTAGTCTTCTCTTCCTTGTATACGACTTCATCATCAGAAATTGTTGTCTGACCTTTTGGATCCCAGTTTACGAGTCTATATCCTCGATAAATAAGTCCTGCATCATACATGTGTTTGAATGCGGTAAAGACAGCAGTGTTACGTTTCTCATCAAGGGTGTACGCATAACGTGACCAGTCCAGACTTGCTCCTATGGTACGAATTTGACTCAAAATCGTATTCTCACTATTTTTAGCAAACTCGTATACGCGTCTCACAAGTTCTTCTCTTCCTAAGTCATGACGAGTTTTTTTTTCGTCCTTTAGTATGTTTTTTTCTACCCTAGCTTGAGTTGCAATAGCCGCAGAGTCAGTGCCAGGTATCCATAGAGTTCTTTCTCCTTTCATTCTATGGAATCGAATTGCAATATCTTGCAAAGTGTCCTCGTAAGCATGTCCAACGTGCAGAGTCCCTGTCACATTAGGTGGAGGTAAAACCAGAGAGAATGTTGGTGATTTAGGATCTATGTAACCATTTTCAACGCTTTTTTCTGGTTGAAATAAATTACTTTTTTCCCATATATCGTATATTCTGCCCTCTGTTTCAGTAGGGTCATACGGTTTTAAAAGCTTGTCATTCATAGAATTTCATCATTCTACCATAGATAAAAGCGCTTATAAGGCCTCAACTGCAGTACATATCAGTATATTAAGGACAAAAAAATTTATAAAATTGACCAAATTTTAAGAGAGTGAACGGATACTGACCATTTACTATTGTACATAAGTACTTTTTTAATCTGACTTGCGCACAATATAAAAGACATTAATTACATAAAAGACATATATATAAAATATGGCTATAAATATAGCTTATTGGGCTTTGGTGAAGTTATTGATAACTCTTGACAATTCCTAAAAAAAACGTAGGGTATGTTTTATCGATTTAATCATATATGTATATCAACGCACAACCTCATATGAGCACCCCAAAGGCACGTAAACTATTCGTTGCCGTCTTATCTTTCGCCTTGATCATGACTCTTCACGGAGGCGTACAGGGTCTTTCACTTAGTACTCGTGTAGTGCACGCTGCTACTTTTGATGGTTCAGATCAGAACACTACTATTATTGATCCATCTACCGACACATTTAATCAAACAACAAGTACTTTCACTCCAACTGTCGATACTGGAACAAGTCCTAATACTACAACTCCAGAAACAGTGGTAGCTCTACCAACAACAGAAATAACTCCTGTAACGATAGCGCCCCCAATTGATAATAGTCAGACTGTTGTTGTGACTCCTGCTGATCAGACAAATGCAGCGCCAGTTGTCGCACCTGGACCTACCTCTGTATCTTCGATTGATGTAACCTCAAATGGAGTACAAGGACCAGTGGCACTTACAACAGGTCAATCTTTCACTGTTGACTGGATATCTGCAAACACTACCAATTGTACTGTTGCAGTGGACGGACAGACAGTATCCGGTGTTAGTTCGAATGGTTCTATGGGAAGTGTTGGTCCGGGGCATCCGTTTTATCCAGTAGCTGGGTCAAGTAAAAACTTTACCGTCACCTGTGATGCATTATCAGGACAAGTATCTGACAGTGTTGTTATTTCTGCACCAGCAATAACAGCTCCTCAAACTTTGTTAGACCCGAGCGTATCTGCAACTACAGGTTCAGCTTGTGGAGGTACTATTGATGTTTCTTGGAGTTCAGTTTCAGGAGCTGCAACCTATAAAGTGTACCGAAATGGAAGTATTGTAAGTGGAACAAGTGGAACTACCTTTACCGATACAGGACTTACACCAGGATCTATCTATACCTACTCAGTAAAAGCAGTAAATGGTTCGGTTGAATCAACTGGAGCATCACAAGCTGCAACTGCAGCGTCAGGTGCTTGTGGTGGAAATGGAGTATCGACAGTAGACATCACAGCAAACGGATCACAAGGTCCAGTTGTACTTTCAGACAACCAATCATTTTCAATTGACTGGGTATCTTCAAATGTGACAAATTGTACCGTTTCTGTTGCAGGCTCTCTTGTTTCAGGAGTGCAAGAAAACGGCTCACTTGGAACTATCGACCCATCTCATCTTTTTTATCCAGCAGCAGGACAGAGTAAGTCCTTTACTATTTCATGCCAGGGATTTACGGGTGTTGTAAGTGACACAGTGCAAGTTACACGTCCAGGAGTTGTCCTTCCTCCAAGTACCCCAACTATTTCTGCATCAATAGGTACTGCTTGTGGCGGTACTGTAGACATTACATGGACACCAGTACAAGGTGCACTTGCATACCGAGTTTCTCGCGATGGAGCTCCACTTACCAGTACTAACGGTGTAACATTCTCATTTACCGATACCGCACTAAACCCTTCAAGTTCTCATTTTTATACTGTCGCTGCGAATAATGGCATTTCAGATTCGCCGATTTCTAACACCGCAACTGCAAACGCATCAGGTGCTTGTGTAACTCCAACTTCAAGCGTTGATATCACCGCAAACGGATCACAAGGTCCTCTTGTACTTACTACAAATCAATCTTTCAGTGTTGATTGGATTTCAGCAAACGCAAC
>JBBQUO010000016.1:0-18016 GCA_038212375.1 Minisyncoccia bacterium | reverse complement strand
ACCAGTGAGAGTTTCTGAAGTACCGTTACTTGTACCGAATGCAAAGTTCGTTGCAAAGAAGTTGGTACTTGTTGCATTACTTGATGTCGAGTTGAGTGCAGTGAAGTTCTGGAGAGTAGATGATCCGGTGACAAGGAGGTTTGGAGCAGTAAGAAGTCCAGTAGTACTAAGTGTTCCTGTTGAAAGATTAGTAAAGGTAGCGTTTGTTGCAAAAAGATTGGTTGAGGTAGCGTTGGTGGTTGTACCGTTTGTGACAGTGAGAGCAGAGATGGTTGATGATGCAGTAGAGATGAATCCAGCAAGAGTTGGATTGTCTGCAAACACAAGAGCTCCAGTACCTGTTTCGTCAGTGATGAGAGCTGCAAGTTTTGCTGAAGTATCAAGAGAAGTAGATGAAATTTTGTTGTTGAAGTTAGTCCAGTCAGAGAGTGAAAGTTTTCCGTTTGAAGCTCCTGAAGCAAATGGGAGGTTAAAGGTGAGGGTTGATCCTGCGCCAGTGATGGTGAAGTCTGTTCCGGTAGTTGAAGTTCCAAATATTACAGCTGGGCCGGTGGTGGTCTGTCCTACAGGGCCGATGGAGGTGAGGGCTGAAGTAAGACCTTGAGTGAGGCAAGATCCGTTTACTGCAAAGCATCCGTTTGCGATTGAAATACCATTTCCAAATGTCGATGTTGCAGTTGTCGATGTGACATTAAGAGTATTTGTTTGTAGCCCACCAGAGAAGGTTGAGGTTCCCGCTCCAGAAACAGTGAGAACATTTCCTACGCTGAGTGCGCCAGTTGTTGTTGCATTTGATGAAGTTGCATTTCCTGTTATGTTGAAGTTTCCGACAATTGTTGATGATGCACCTGCAACAAATCCTCCGTTAAAAAGAGAAGCTGTTGTAGATGTAGCATTAAATGATTGTGCCGAAACAATTCCTTGTACATTAAGTTTAGTTCAAGGAGCGGTATTTCCGATGCCAACATTTCCGTTATTGATGATAGAAAGTGCACTAACACCATTCGCTTCCACACTAAGGATATCTCCTGCTCCTTGCTGATTGAGCGTAAGCAGTGTATCAGCAGAATTTGCAACAATAGTTGAAGTTGCGTCAGTTCGAACAAACTGAGTCGAATCAAGTCCATCGAGCTTATCGGCGACAAATGCTGAAGGAACGGTTCCAAGGATCTTGCGAGGAGTCATTTCTCCATCCCATGTTGGCACTCCAGCTGATCCTCCAATTTCAACCCCGAGATATAGAGTCTGATTGAAATCAACATTTGAAAGTGATGTTGAACTTCCAAGCATGACTGAAAAGAGTCCGTTGCTGATAGTCACTCGATCTCCAACAGCAGCGCTTCGATCCTCATTCCAGACTGGAGCTCCTCCTGTTGCGGTGGTGTAGAGTCCAAAACGCATGTTATACACACCATCGGCAACTGCAATGTTTGCATTCGTCATAAGCTTTCCTTGGTAGTTCACCTGCTTGTTGAAGTTTGATGTCGCAGCTTCTGCGGTCTTCACAAGAAGATCTGGGTACTGCGCCACAAGTCCAGCAGGTGCGGAAAAAACCGTCACGATGATGAAAATGAATGCTATGATTTTTTCGTAAATTTTATACATTGTAAACTAAACGTTTTTTCTATTTCTGCTCTTCGATTTCTTCAATTGGACACAAATTAAGTGGAACTAATTCTTGATGTTTTTCTGCTACAGGTACCGCACCGATAAACGCTGTTGATTTTTTATGCCTCTGGACCATTTCGTGAAGCGCCCTTATCACAAGCCAGAGAAGGATGAGGAGAAGGATCAAATCAAGGAAACTTTCGTTAAACAGTGCGATAACTTTATCTGCGATTCCTCCTTTTCCTTCAAGACTACTTTGTACTGATGCTACGAGATTTCCGACAATTCTTTTGAGTCCTCTGTTTTGGTAATCAACGATCGAGATTCTGACACCGTACCTTCCTGATTTTCCGAGTGGAGAGAGTGTTGCGATGTACGCTGTCTTGTCACTATTTACTCGGAGGAGGAATGAGAAGGTTTTTGTTTCATCATCAGGATCAGTGAGTGTTATTGCAATAGTCTTGAGGAGCTCTGGAACCTTTTCATATGAGAGCGATACGGTGAGATTTTTTCCTCCATCAATCGCGACCGACTTTCCGTCTGCAGTATCGAGTTTTTTTCCATTTTGGATGAAATCGAAATCTGCAAATGTCAGAGCGTTGATGAGTGGGTGAACTCTCGGAGCATCTGGGAGTTGTCCGAAGATATCGACCGGTTGACTTACTTCACCTTGGTTACCGATTCTTGCAGTGGCAACCAAACCTGAAGAGTAAGCTCCGTTTTGATACTTCACAAAGAGTGTGTAGTAGTAACGAGTTCCAATTGTTACCTGTGTATCAACGAAGTTCTCAGACCCTCCCTCGTAGACTACTTCTCCATCATTTGGATCCGACGGGAAGAATGAACTACTTCGTACGATTCTTACTTCTGCAAAATCTGAAACTTGTGGATTCAACCAGTTAAGCAGGATATCTTTTGTTTCCGCAGTTGCAGTGAAGCTCTGTGCGTTTGTCGGGGCAGATTCAAGAGACAGCGTCGTGAACTTCTGATTTGTAAGGAAGCTGTGAGTCCCGTATCCATTTACTGCGTCAATCGTGTACACATAATCAGTTCCCGCTGAAAGCCCTGAGATAGTTACTCGATGAATGAGCGTCGCGACGACCTCATTACTTGCACTGATTTCATACGCAGAAGTCTTTCCCCATGAAAGTGTTCCGGTAGTTGGAACGTTCGTCTTCCATTCAATGACTGCAGTAGTCTTATCTGCGACCACCGTAACATCGTAGATAACAGGTGACTGTACTCCTGAAATCCCTCCACCATTTCCTCCTGTTACCGGAGTTGGTGTTGGAGTAACTACCACAGCTGCAAACGTTGTCGCAGATGCACTTGCAGACTGTGCAGACTCGTTACCACTTCCATCAATTGCGCTGACTGTGTACGTATAGAGCGTACTTGCAGTGAGACCAATGTCAGAGTAAGTCGTACCGACAACCGTAGTGAGATACACAGCGTCTCGATAGATCTTGTATCCCGTGACTGCAACGTTATCTGTTGATGCAGTCCATATTAGATCAACCTGAGAGCTTGAAATTGCTGTTGCCGAAAGTCCAGCTGGGACAGACGGTGCAGTCGTATCAGACCCTACAGTTGCAGTGATAATGATTTGTCCAGCCGCAGCATGAACAGTTGTGAATGAACTAAAGATTGCAAGAACGAGTAGGAATGCGACACCTTGACGAAACAGAGGATGGAGATTCATAACTAGAGTGCGACTGCAGTTACTGTAGTAGTCGCTGTATAGACTCCAGACGGTTGAACATGAGAGGCTCCAGACTCTACACGAAACTTGAGAGTTGTCCCTGTACCATTTGGATGATTTCCGACGGTACTTTTTGCTATAAGCTGATCGACACCACTGAGCCCTATCCAACAATTATTTACACTGTCAGAAGAACCCGCATTACACACTGATCCATTGTCTCGAAATTTTTGTACGATATCTGCTCCCTCTGGAGAAAACCCGAACTCCGAATTCGCAGCTGGCACAGAAAACGTAAAATCTGGACTTGCTCCTGCTGGTGTGTAATCAGCAAATGAGTTTCCACCTGAAACGAGCGCTGGTGATGAACTTGCTTTGATATAGAGTTCATATCCAGAAACATCATCTGTCGATACCGTTACATTTGTTGAACCATTTGCTATTCCGCCTCCTGTTGTGTTCAGAACTGGCGTGAGACTTACTGGTGTAACTGAGATCGAAAGATAGGTTGAGATCATCTGCTGATACCCAGCGTGGAGTTTGTAACTTGCACTTCCACTGTATCCAGTTGCTACTTCTCCCGCTGAAGATTCTTGACCATAGTTAGTTGAGGAAGAAAATCCTCCACCAAAGTTTACTGAGTCACTCTGCACTTTGTAGTTACTACTTCCCATGACTGCCGCTCCAAGGGTTACTGGAATTATGAGAGAAACAATAGCGAGTGTGTGCAAGAAATTCTTCATAATGTCGATGTATTTATGCTCGCTTTACAAACTTCTTGTATGCAAGTACGAAGACAAACATAATTACTACAACAAGGAGGATCAATGTAACTGGACTTACGGCAAAAAACGAAACATTCTTTGTATCCACGATGTCACCGTATCCACGGTTTATTTCAAGAGTCGCTGTGTAGAAACCAAACAAACCTTTTGTTGATATAACTACATCACGATTACGAGTTGAACCTGGAAGCACGTACCATGGATCGATAGCGGTCTTTGAAACATCATTCCCAAAAATATTTCGAACAGTAATGCCGCCATATGGATTTTCATATGTAGCACCACGATTACTGAATGTCACATTGAGAGTTACTGGTGTTCCAAAAAATACTGATCCATGTTTTGCGATAACGAATGCGTCAGTTGTTGCATCGTGTGCAATATTTCCAGGCACGGTAACAAAGACTAAGGTTGCAAGTCTTCCGACCACAACCGCTCCTGCTTGTGCGCCACTTTCAGTAGTCACCGCTGAAGAAACCTTTGCACTGACAACTACACTTGCAAACTTTCCACCAGGAATAGTTCCTGCTCCAATTGAAATCGTAACTGGTATTCGCACTCGATCACCGTGAGCAAGCACAATATTTTTTTGTGGAACATACAAAGCATTCTTGAGTGAGGTGTCGCTCACAGAATTTCCCAAAAGTTCCACAACTGCCCCTTGATCCTTTGAGGCAGTGAAATCTTCAAATGAAATTTCAAAACTCTCAGTTCTTCCAGTTCTATTTTCAAGATCAACAAACACTGTCTTTGTGTCTCCTGCAGAAACCTCAGATTCTATTTTTGCAGGACCTATAACAAAGCGATTTTCTACTGGGGCATCAACATGCTTCTCAATCGAAAGCCCCGCTGTCTGAGCAAATCCGCACACTGGAAATGCGAACAAGCTAACAAAGGCGAGGCTCAAAATTGCGATATAAGCTGTGTTTGTTGATTTCATGGTAGTTATCTATCTTGTGTTTTTTCTTGTTCGAACCTTTATGGTTGCTTCATCTCATGCGCTGATTGTTCTGGTTTTATTCAGGACCGCCAGCGGATAGGATCAAGCTTTCGTCATTTCTGTATCGGCACTAGCACATACAAGTAATCGTTTCCTTTTGCTTTTTTAAATACTGGAGTAATGACTCCACTTTCACCATCAGATTGCTTTACATTTACTTCATCTGAGAACGTATTCTTTACCTCTGCTACTACGGCCTTTTGGTTCGTATCTGGTGTTATTGGTACCACCACCATTCCTTGACTCGGTGCCGGCGGTATTACCGGAGAGTCAGAGGACGTTTGCATTCCCGTCCTATCTGGAGGTGATGCACCTGAGAGAACAAATATTGTTTGTCTACTATCCATGATCCAGCTACGGAGCTGAGTGTAGACAGCGAGAGCGCCACTACCGAGAGAGTTACCAAGTGTTGCAAAAACATTTACAGGAAGAGCTTGTGATACAGACGACATAACTGCTGAATACTCACCTTGAGAGCTTGGACTCACTGATAGTCCGAAGCGGAATCCGAGAATTGCAAAGAAGAGCGCACATACTCCTGCTGCAATTCGCACTACCTGATATGGAGATCGTATGGTTCTCTCTGAGATAAGGATTGCCTCTGGGGTTGAAACTGTATGAGAAGTAGAGAGTACATCAAAGACTTCGAATTCAGGGAAGGATACAAGAGGAGAAACTACGAAAACTGGTGCAATAGGAGCTACTTCATGAACAGAAGAGGTCGCAATAACTCTGATAGGAATAAAAACTGACTCCTGATCTACAATCTTAGAAGCCCAATTAAACACTGGGTAAGAACGATTAATAGAGAATACTTCTGGAAGACTTTGAGTAGGAATAATGACTTCATGAGCCTTTACAGTAGTGAGATCTGTTTGAACTACTGTGAACTCATCTGCAAAATTTGAAAGGCCTTCCTGCTCAATTTTAGGGCTCAGCGCAGAAACTACTTCAACGATTGCTGATACAGGAGAGGTACCCTTTTTTGAACCTTTTGAACGAGTAGAGATTCCGTAAGTATTTTTGTGTTGAGTAAGAGACTCTAAACTAACGTACCATGAGCGTCCAACCATACGGCACTCAAGTTTCCCATCTCGGCAGAGCTGCCCAATATAGTCATTAACATAGCCACTTATTTTGGCAGCTCGGCTAGACGAGATGTATTTTTTGCCGTCAAAATAAAGATCACTGTTCATGCGATATATTATAAATTTTCTCATGAAAGATAGATATGAATTTCTGGGGATAAATGACGATTTTTTTATTTCGTTTTTATTACACAATCAGAGTCAAAAATTTCAAATTATAAGCACAATCAAAAGCAAAAGTTGAAAAAAATTTCATTTTTCACTCTTCCCTAACCTATTTTCCTAAAAATAAATTTGATTACATATTTTGACTAAATTTTTTAAATAAAAACAAAAATTTGCATCAAAAAAACTATCTACTGATTAAAATCTAGTTTTAAAATAAATGATTCGACAGATAGGGCTTTAAAGTATAAATCTTATCAACAGTATAAAGATTGATAAATATACTGTATCTTTATATACTTTATATATAGGATTATTAAGGTTTATATATCTATAACATCAATAAAACAATGGAGTACAAGAAATACATTACTGTTAAAGAAGCCGCTTACATCCTTGGAGTTTCCCCTCTCACCTTACGTAACTGGGATAAGAACGGTAAGTTTCCAGCACAGCGTCACCCTATGAACAACTACCGAGTATATAAAGCAGAGAACATTCTTAAAATTATTGATGATATAGAGGGTGGAAGTAGTCAAAGTAACGCTAAGAATCGTATGAAGAAGCTTCTGGTGACGCACTTAGAGGAATAGAGTATACTTTTGAAATATTTTTAGTAGTTATAGATACAAAAAAGAGGGATCATTCCCTCTTTTTTGTATCAATTTCTCATTTGCGTATCAAGCTAAAATTATTTTACCTTTTGTTTCTTTCTCCTTGATTATTGTTAGTGAGGTGATTAATTTTAATTATATGTTGAAAAATATAGTCATCTCGGATGCCCGAGAAGCGATTATTGTCATTCTTCCGTGATCTTATATTTCTTTTATGATAGCTTACTAACAGACAAGTTCCCTTTTAAGGAGAGTTCTCAGTGCCTCGCACTATTCAAAGCAACCCCAGTTTTCTTGCTGTTGTTCATGTGGTTGGACCGATCCAAGCCATTCAGCAATCGAAGGTCGCCTTTGATAATGGTGCTGATGGAGTTTTCCTTATAAATCACAGTGGTGCCCGCAACCCGGTTGTAGCAACAGATCTCACTGAGATAGCCAAGATGGTAAGGTCAGTGTTCCCTGATGGTTGGATAGGGATCAACTATCTTGATCTCCACCCGTACCACGCATACAGAGAACTGCCAGTCGAAGCTGACGGATTATGGACTGACAGTCTCAGAAACTTAGAGATGCTCAGTAATGGACGTCTGCGGTTTGGTGGTGTTGGGTTCAAGCATCAGAAACAATTAGTCGTACTCGAAGATGAGGTGCGGAACGCAATTCCTATCACTGATGTCCTCACCACAAGTGGAGTAGCGACAAGGGTAGCTGCAAGTGTTTCAAAGATCGAGCTCATCAGAAGTATCACGGGTCCAGAGAAACTGATCGGACTTGCAAGCGGAGTTACGATTGAAAACATTCCACTGTACCTCCCATTCGTAAACTTTTTTCTGATCGCTACCGGCATCAGTAAAAACTTTACGGAGTTTGACCCGTTAAAGATCCGAGAGATTTCTGACGCAATCAAAGCTTACAAAAAGTAAGCAGTGGTCGTGATCACTCGTTTCAACTTCAACACAAACATGAGGGACCCTTCTCTCTTTTTTGGAACCAAGCACCCCCTCATCAGGAGTGCTTTTTCTATACAACAAAAAATCTCACAGCATGTGAGGTTTTTTATTTTTTGGGTTTTGATTTCTGAGGCGAGTACCTCGGAAGATTTCTGTTCTAAGGTGTCGCCTCGGAAATCCTGAACCTTATCTCTTACCCGAGCAATTTCTCGAACAATGCTTTCAGTACCGCAGGGTTTCCAGAACCTTTGGTTGCCTTCATCCCCTGCCCTACAAAAAACATAATGACAGAAACTTTCCCACTTTTATATTCTGATACAACGCTTGGATTTGCATCGATGATTTCTTGTGCGATCTTGGTAAGCTCACCTTCATCACTTTTTTGAATGAGTCCGTGTTCTGTTGCGAGTGTTTCGGGATCACCACCACCTTCATACATCATTTTCAATAGATCTTTTGCTCCTCGAGAGGAGACGTCACCCCGACTTGCCATTTCTATAAGTTTTGCGAAGTTCTCTGAAGAAATTTTTATTTTTAGATTAATGGTTTCAGGAACTTCAGTTGTGTCATTTTTGATAACTCCAGCGAGGTCTGAGGTAAGGTAATTTACTGCAAGTAGTACCTTGGCAGTCTCGTTACTGAGTATTTTTGCAACCATATCGAAGTACTCTGACCAATTAGCATTTCGTACAAATACCTCTACGTCATCAGGCTTTAAACCGAGGTTGCTGAGTCTTTGACGCTTCTCCCATGGTAATTCTGGAAGAGACTCCTTGATTACCTCAAGATTTAGTTCAGGCACTTCAGAGAGTTTGAATTTTGGAATATCTGGATCAGGAAAATATCGATAGTCATGTGAGTCCTCTTTTGCACGCTGAGAAAAGGTAATCTCTTTTTTCTCATCCCATCCACGGGTCTCTTGTGCGATAGTGCCTCCATCTTCGAGGACCTTGATGTGCCTTTCTACCTCAAAAGTGATAGCTCTCTCAACTGAT
Organism: Minisyncoccia bacterium; assembly: GCA_038212375.1. GTDB lineage: Bacteria > Patescibacteriota > Minisyncoccia > Phycocordibacterales > Zambryskibacteraceae > JBGTNQ01. The sequence goes on along the minus strand of JBBQUO010000016.1, from coordinate 9,109 downwards.
CGAAATGAGTTTAGATTTTTTACTTCCACTTTGGTACCAAACGTTTCAGTCCTTGAAACAGAGATATTAGCCTCTACGCGCATTTCCCCTTTTTCCATATTTGCTTCGCCTACTCCGAGAGTCTGCAAGAGCAATTGAAGCTCTTTTGCAAAGCTACTTGCTTGCTCTGCGCTATGAATAACCGGCTCTGTAACAAGCTCCATGAGCGGTATCCCAGCTCGATTGAAATCTACAAGACTAAAATCACCCGTGTCATGGGAAGACTTCGCAGTGTCTTCCTCGAGATGAATTCGGGTAAGCTCCACACCGTGCAAATTGCCCCCTTTGACAAGTGGGTACTTATACTGGCTTATTTGATACCCCTTCGGAATATCTGGGTAGAAGTAGTTCTTTCGGTCAAACTCGGTATAGTCTGCGATCTGCCCTCCGAGGGCTACTCCTACAGAGACCACGTGCTTTACTGCTTGAAAGTTGACCACCGGCAGCGTTCCTGGGTACCCCATGCAGACAGGGCAAATATTGACGTTTGGACGCTTCTCATCAGTGTCGTTCTTTGAATTACAGAACATCTTTGTTGCTGTTTTGAGTTCTGCGTGGACCTCAAGCCCTATGGTAACGGTATAATCTTTCATAGTTGTAAGGCTAATATATCACAGCGTTCTCAAAGTTTCGATAGTAAGAAAGGAGTGCGCGAGCTTTCGCTCGCGCACTCCTTTCTACCTACTGCTATATATACCTTTTACGCCGACAAAATTTTTGAAAGTGTAGTCTTGAGATCCTTCAAAGAATTATCATCGTAGATAGAAACAGTAAGAATCGATGGATTTTTCTTTTTGAGAATCTTGATTTTTTCTTCAAGCTCATCTTCTGTAACCAAATCTGTTTTGGTTAAAATAATAGTTTCCGCTTTTTCTTCAATTCCATTCCCATACAGCTTCAGTTCGCCACGAATCGTTTCATAACTTTCGATCACATCGCCTTCACATGAGACGCAGTGAAAGATCGCTTTCGTGCGACGAATGTGCCGAAGAAATTTGTGTCCCAATCCTTTTCCTTCCGATGCCCCTTCGATAAGTCCAGGGATGTCAGCAAGAATAAATCCGTAGAAATCTCCGAGATTTGGTTCGAGTGTGGTAAATTCAAAATTTCCTACTTTTGCTTTTGCATTGGTAAGTTCATTGAGAAGACTCGATTTTCCTGCATTGGGAAGTCCCACGAATCCTGCGTCTGCCACAAGTCGTATTTCAATATAAAAGTCCGCTTCGTCTCCATCTACTCCTGGGGTAGTTTCAGTTGGACGAATGTTTCGTGAAGATTTGAAATACTCATTTCCAAGACCTCCCCGTCCACCATTGAGAATCTTTTCTGTTTGACCTTCTTCAATAAGCGTAATCACTCGACCTGTTTCATTGTTAGTAACAATACTTCCCACAGGAAGTTTTATTGTGAGGTCTTCTCCTTGCGCACCATGACGACTATTCTTTTGGCCCGCGTCACCATTTTCTGCGACAAACTCTTTGACATGGCGGTACTGAGAAAGAAGCCCTACATCTCGAATTGCAGTGACGTAGACATCACCACCCTTTCCACCATTTCCGCCCGATGGGCCAGAGTACTCTTTTCCTTTTTCGTTCAGCCAGCGCTCTACACCAGCACCCCCCTTCCCCGCTTTCATGTGTATGGTCAATTCATCGATAAACATAAAGTGTAAATTAAAATATAAGAAAAACGAAAAATAGGGATTAGTAACCTTTATGAGACTAGCGCAATCTCTGCCAATCTAAGTGCACCTTCTTTACTACCTGCCACAGCCATAAAACCACCATTGTGCGAAAATATAGCATCTGGCACTCCGGTTACTTCGGCCAATTCTCTATCTCTTTTACCTGCCCATGACTGGGGTACTTTTTTTCGAGATTCAAAACTATCAGGACTCGCAGGGACGGCATCAACCTTCCATTGACCAGGAGTTGAACTCGGATACACAACATACAGTGTTTCTGGGAAATTAACCACTACCTGCCTCCAAATATATCGTTCTATGTTTTTATCGAGCACCAGTAACTCCTTCCGGACCGAGCTATCATACATAGCTATTATTTCATTTCGAAGACCTAAACATATCTTTTCATTTGCTATCTCCCGAGAAAGTAAACCCTTTGCAATTTCTACAAGCTCAATGAAGGTTTGGTAGAGTTCAGAATCACTATCCGCACCTTCTTTCTTGTATGACATAAGGAAACCAGTAACAGTATAAGGGAAAACACCTGAATATAAAGGTGTAGTAATGTTCACGCCGTTATCTATAGCATCAGTTGGCTGCGCTAGCTTAGTATCAATCCTTGCAGCAACTTCAGAACTTCCGCATATCTTCTCACCAAACTCTTTCCAGACAAGCCCGAATGTCGCGTACGGAATGTCATTTTCCCGCTTCCCTGCACCTCCAATCTGGTGGTGGTCAAAGCGCATCTTGGAAGGATTATAGATACTTCCAACATCGACAACGATATCTGCTGTATCAATAAGATGCTGATCTCGAGTCCTTACAACTTCAAAAAGCTCCTCTGGAAAAGCTAGTTCTACGGTCGCTACCGCGAAGATATCGTCAGTATGGAATGATCCATTATGGGCCACTATTGTTCTTTTGTTCATATTGCAGTTCGATTCTAACGTATTTAACACCGAAATGAAACCAAAAAAGAGACTCCGTAGAGTCTCTTTTTTGGTTTACTTATTTATCTCGAGTGCCTTAAAAAGGTGCTCAATGCTTGCGGGTTATGATAGTTGCGTGCCATTTTTGCAAGCTCATGTTCTTTGAGTGCTTCTTCCATCCAGTCTGCAAAATGATTGGTATCTCCATGCACGTGTTTTACCCATTCCAAGTGAGGTATCGTTCCCAAAAGAACGATGAGATCCTGCATTGATCTCGGCCATTCACCTGACTCTAGTACGAATCGTTGTTCCATTTTTTCTGTTTGTTCTGTGACCTTCTGAGGTTCTGGTTGTGATTCTACCAACTTATCTATTTCATATTTCAGCGGCGCCATATTTTCAATACCTTGAGTTTCTGTTGTATCTGGAATTGCATCCAAATCTTTAACGGGAAGTTTCTTCGAAAGTTTCGGAAGCCATTCCGGCGTTTCGTCAGATAGACTTGCTTCGTGAGAAAGTGCAGATTCGACAGTACTACTATATGAGGTCTGTGCAGCGAGCCTAACAGTATCTTTTTTATGCTCTTCTGTTTCATCAGGAAATACAAGCTCTGCAACTTCTCCTTCTGGATCGAGTATCTCGATGGGTACGTGTACATAGTTTTGTGGACCTGTACGTGAAAGATGAGAACTCTTCCATGGCGGAATAGTAATAGCCTCTTCAGCAACCTGTTCTGGTGTCTGAGCATTCACAACATCTTCAACATGAACAGGAACATAGGTTGGTATTTCCTCAGATACCGTAAGTTTAACGCTCTCTGATAGTACCTCTTCTTTTGGAAGATCCGTTTGTGCAAAGACAGTTTCGATGATTGGCATAGTAGATTTCAGCGGCTCTTCAACTATGTCTACGGTACGGATAATTTCTGGAGTTACTGCTTCTTCAGAAGTAGCAATAACTTTTTTCTCTTCGTACCGAGGGAAAGTTATGTTTTGAGTTGGCTGTAATATTTCTTCTACAGGTTTTTTTTCATCTTCTTGTATTTCAAATATCGGGTACGAAATAGTTGGCGATTCTAACACCTCTTCATTTTGAGGAATCTGACTCACTGCGCCATGCATAAGTTGAGACTCTGGAGAAAAAACTACAGGCGGCTCTTCTGTTTCTATTTGTATTTCTGCAATGTTTGACTCCGCACTTTTATGTGCAGTTTCTGGAGATTCTTCGACAAGTACTACTTCTACCATAGACTCCTCTTTCGGTACGGGTTCAGATTTAGGCAGAAAATCAGATATCACTTCAGCATACTGAGCCTTCTCAATCTTTGGAGGAGTTATATATTCCATTTTTTCAAATTCTGGGAAAGAAACAGTGATGGATTCCAAAGACTTTTCTGGAACTTCGTTTTCAATCGCCAAAGCTTCGTGGATCTCATCTGTATGGAGATCGATCTCTACACCTTCTGTGTCAAGAACATCTACTGCAATGTGAAGAGGTTCTTCCGTTTTATTTTCGGAAGATGAATTTTCTGGAGACTGTGTCCCAAAAAGAAAGCGATCTATAAAGCTTGGTTTGCGATATTCCATTGAATCTTTAGCTTATCATACTGCGTCACTCTTCTTAAAAGATCCTCGTACGCTTTTTTGGAATACTCACCTCTGTCGGTTTTTTGCCACTCATAATGCTTGGATATACCTGCAAAAGAGCGAACAGAAGTGACAAAAACACTGGCCCAGCAATAAACCCAATAACTCCGAAATATCCAATACCGCCAAGTACTGAAAAAAGAATGAGGATCGGATGAATATGAATACCACGATTCATCGCCATTGGTGCAACGACACTGCCCATGTATCCAGATATAACAAAACCCCAAACAGCAAGTCCTAATCCAAACATTGGTCCTTTGACAAGAAAAAGAAATACCGCTGCTGGCACAAAAATAATACTCGGTCCAAATATTGGAACAAAAGCAGCTACTGCTGCTGCAGTACCAAAGAGCACAGGGCTTGGTATTCCAAAGATCAAAAACCCGAGACCCATCAAGAACCCTTCAACTATCGCTACCGCAATTGAACCTCCAACAATGGCGTGCACCGATGCAACCATCTTACTTAAGATCTTTCGGTCTTCTACATCAGAAAGTGGACTTGCTCGTACCAAAAAATCGATACATACCTTTCCATCTTGTAAAAAATAAAACAGCGTGATTAACATGAGAAACAACTTGAATGTAAGGTTTGCAATACTCGATGCAACCTCACTTGCATGCGCAATAATGAACGAGAGAGCTGCAGCTCCGTATCGAGAAATATCAACTTCAAGAGACTTCACATCAATACGAGGAACATAACGATTCAAACTTTCGGCAAATACGGTAAGTGGACCACTCGCGACAGCCTCTGGCTTTAGACTTCCAAGGGTAAAATACAATGACGAAGCTTCTCTCAAGAGAAGTGTCGCGAGAAATGAAAGCGGGCCCACAATAATAAAAAACACTAACGCAACAGTTATACATGATGCGATACTTGAATAGTGTACATACTTCAGTACATACCGGTACAAGGGATAAAACAATACTGCGAATACCAGAGCTAGAAAAAGTACCGAAAAGTACGGGAGAAATACAAAAAAATTTAGTCCTACAACAATAAGTATTAGAAGTGAGAAAAAAATAAGTTGAAATCGTTCCTTATTCATCTTGATTGAAATGAGTTGTTATCGTACAGAGATGCTTCCCAAAAAAATATGCAGTAGATTCCCTCTCGAATTTTAGTAACGGGCGAAAATTCCAAATTTCCAACAAAGTTCATACCAATATACTATCACAATGAGTACTCATAGTATTCAAAAAATAATAAAACAAAAACCCCGCACACTTTCGTATGCGGGGAAGAAAACATTTTGTTAAAGCACTAACTTGCGGACATTGTCGCGGTAGATGCTAGAGGGTGACCAATATGGTAGTCATAGCCAGAAAAGGCCTAGATAAAACCACTTTTGACTATGACTACTTGCAAGTTAGTATGTGAAGGTTCTATCTGTTAATATTATAACACTATTTGTGCACAAATGTCAATACACTAAGTTTTAACTTTTATTGCTTTGCCGACAAAAGTCTCTGGTGTTCTTCTGTATTAAGGAGTCCACATTTCTTGTATTTCTTTCCAGATCCACATGGACAGAGATCGTTTCTTCCCGGCTCTTGTGAGTATGCTACTGGAGCTGACTCTCGGGTGAGTTCTTCTGCTCCTTCTCGTACTTCTGTAAGATTTTTTTGTTCTTCTACCATAATACGTGCTCCGATATTAGGAAGAAGTTTCCTGATTTCAGATTCAATGCTCTCTTCCATTTGCTTAAAGAGCGTAAGTCCTTCTTTTTTGTACTCCACAAGTGGCTCACGTTGTCCGTAGGCGCGCAGATTCACACTACCCCGGAGATAATCCATCATTTCAAGGTGATCTACCCAGAACATATCGATAGTCTGCAAGATGACAAGTCTTGTAACAGAAATAAACTCTGCGTCACCAAGTTCTTGTCGTTTTGCCTCGATAGCATTTTTTTCTTCATCGCTTCCACCCACCAGCACATGTGCGAGATAGTTTTCTACTGCATGTTCAGTATTGAGAAGTACTGCTCTGCGTTTTTTATATATAATGGCACGCTGAAAATTGAGCACATCATCGAACTGGAGTACGTTCTTACGAGAATCAAAGTGGAATCCTTCGATGCGTTCTTGTGCTTTTTCAAGAGAGTTTGTGATGATTTTGTTTTCAATTGGTTGATCCTCTGGGATTCCAAGCTTACCCATCATCTTTTTGATGGTATCTGAGGCAAAGACACGCATAAGATTATCTTCAAGCGAAACAAAAAACTGCGTCTCCCCTGGGTCTCCTTGTCTTCCTGCACGACCTCGAAGCTGATTGTCGATACGACGGGCTTCGTGGCGCTCAGTACCGAGTACAAAGAGTCCACCAATATCTTTAATGGTTTGGTACTCTTCCGGCGACCCTGGATTTCCTCCAAGCTTAATGTCCACCCCTCTTCCCGCAAGGTTTGTAGCGATGGTTACTGCACCACGTCTTCCTGCTTGCGCGATGATCTCACCTTCACGTTCATGGTTTTTTGCGTTGAGTAGTTCATGTTGTACCCCTTCAGAATGGAGGAACTGCGAAAGAAGTTCGTTCTTTTCGATCGAAACAGTACCGACAAGGACCGGCTGACCTTTGCTATGTATTTCTTTTACTTTGCGGGCGATAGCTTTGAACTTTCCTATTTCTGTTTGGAATATACTATCGTTCTGATCGATTCTTTTTGGAATTACATTTGTAGGAATAGAGAGTACGCCGAGTTGATACACTTTGTAGAATTCTTCCGCAGATGTCTCTGCAGTTCCCGTCATACCAGAAAGCTTTTCGTACATACGAAAATAATTTTGGAATGTAATAGATGCAAATGTGCGTGACTCCTTTTGGACTGGTACACCCTCTTTCGCTTCTACTGCTTGATGGAGGCCTTCAGACCAGCGACGCCCGGGCTGCATGCGTCCCGTAAACTCATCAACGATAATGACCTCGCCGTCACGCACGACATAGTTTGCATCTTTTTCGTACAGAGCCTTTGCACGCACCGCAGTTTCCAAATGATGAACATACTTAATACCTTTATCGGTATAAATATTATCAACACCCAGAAGTTTTTCTGCATGAGTAATACCATCTTGCGTCAAAATAATCTGCTTAAACTTTTCGTCGACTGTATAATCTGTATCCTTATCAAGCTTTTTTGCGATGTCTGCAAACGTAGCATACAGATTCTCAGACTCCGTCGTTGGTGAAGAAATAATGAGCGGAGTACGAGCTTCATCAATGAGGATAGAGTCTATTTCGTCTACAATCGCAAAGTTGTATCCACGTTGACGAAGTTTGTCTTCACTATATTCAATATTGTCTCGCAAATAATCAAATCCAAATTCATTATTCGTTCCGTAGGTGATATCCGCTTCATAGGCTTGTCTACGAGTAACAGGTCTTAGAAAATCTTTTACGATATGGAATGATCCTTCAGTATCACGTTCGATATCTTCATCTTGTGTTGCATGATCAGGATCGTATGCAAATGAACTATCGTGGTTGATTACTGCAACCGTAAGTCCAAGGAATGCATGGATCTGTCCCATCCACACTGCATCGCGTCTTGAAAGATAATCGTTTACGGTGACAACATGCACACCCTTCCCCGTGAGAGCATTGAGATATGTTGGAAGTGTTGCAACAAGAGTCTTTCCTTCTCCCGTTTTCATTTCAGCAATCTTGCCACGGTGAAGTGCAACTCCTCCGATAAGTTGTACATCGAAGTGCCGCTGTCCGAGTGTACGCTTTGAAGCTTCTCGTACTACTGCAAATGCTTCTGGTAAAAGGTCGTCGAGGCTTTCTCCATTTGATAGGCGGTCTTTAAACTCAAGGGTTTTTGCCTTTAGATCACTATCAGAAAGCGACACGATACCATCCTCGAGGGAGTTTATCGTTTTGACGATCGGGTCAATAGCCTTGATCTCAGCTGAGGTGCCCTTTCCTATAATGCCTTTAAGGAATGAAAATGCCATATATGTGTAAGAAAACCATTTTACCACAAAATTAAAAACACCACCCGAAGGTGGTGTTTTTAATTTTCGGAAAGAAAAGATTACACGCGTCGGCGAGTAGTCTTCTTTGCTGCCTTTCGCTTTGGAGCTGCCTTTTTCTTTGCAACTTTTCGCTTTTTTGCTGCCATAGTTTTTGGTGATGAGTTGATGTCCTCATCGTGTGAGAAAATTATTTGTAAAAATTAAAATAATCTGCGTGTGTCACGACACTGACTGCACACAATTATTCGACCTGCAATTATTATCGTATACATATCGTGTACATACAATATTTTTTTTAATAATTATGTGGATAACTTACAACAAAATTATTTTTTATAATATAAAAAATAATTTTGTTGTAATAATTTTATAAAATATATTTTGTAATTACTTTTAACTTTATCCAAATGTCTTGATTTCTATTTTGAAAATATTGGTAGAACAACGGGAAAACAATTCTCTGTACTACTACGCTTCAGTTCTTCTTTGTAGTTATACTTGTAAAGTGAGATACCCGCCCAGCAATTTATACGTTTGTGTTGCGTATTAAAATTATAATTTCGTCATCAATATATATACTGAGTTTGTTTTTCCAAAATTATAAAATACCTGTACGAACTGCATAAAAAAACTCCGCACATCATGCGGAGTTTTATCGTCATTCCTTATTCGTTATTTACTTCCTCGATTACTTCGCTGTCAGTATTTGCTGTATATAACTAGCGACTTGATCCTTATATCCTGGATTTGTTCTTTCAAGTTCCTGTAGCACTGCAACCGCCTTATCTTTTTGACCTAACTGACTATAGGAATACGCGAGTGAGATGTAAT
>JBBQUO010000015.1:0-21495 GCA_038212375.1 Minisyncoccia bacterium | reverse complement strand
GCTTTTTGTGAAGACGGAGCGATGTTTTCTCAGCAGAGAAAACCGCGAGTCGGGGTCGCGGAAATCCAATTGTGACGACAATTGGATTATCTGTGACACAAACATTTCAACCTCTCCACTGTTTCAAACTTTTGTGAAGACTAAGGCATGATTCGGGACTACTCGAATATTCGAGTTTAGGTCTGGAAAATTCATTTTTGACGAACAAAAATGAATGATTGTGAATCACATCTTTAGGTTTAAAGTGCGCTAATCCTCTAAGGATGAGACTTTTTCAGAATAACGAGTCGTGACCGAATCCTGGTTTGGAGTACCTATGTACTCTTGTTGCAAGAATTAAAAGGTATTTTTCTCATGACTGAAGCTATTTACAAATATAGTAAAGTATGATACTATCAATTTAGGAAAAAAGAAGGTTCTTTGTCTCAATTTTTATGAGAGCATAGCTCTCGAGGGTAACCCTATGCGTTTTATCTTGCTTCTTGGTGCCTCGCTCGTTACGTTTTGTGCCCACAGTTTGGAGGCACAGGAATCCAAGCGTGCAGCACCTGGATCGATGGTGAAGTTTTCGTTCACTGAGGACAAGCAGAGGCTTGCAGTTGCCTTGAAGACGGGTGACATGAAGTTTCTCAACGCAACTCCGGAGCAGTTCCTGGAGGCGTTCCAGATCGTGGATCCAGCTGCTGGCTTACAGAGTGTAAGTCAGCTCTATGAATATGTGATGAGTCTGACTGAATCTCCGTGTCCTAGCACTCAAGCATATTTTTCTCGAATAACGCCCAATCACGTGGTGAAGTACACCTTGAAAAGGCAATTCGAAAATGGTGAAGTGTGCTTGTATAGGAACCATGCTGTTCTGTCGACGAAGTGCGGAAACGTTATTTTGTTGCCGCGCAACTTCCCAACACCTGGTTCTCCAGAGGGGCCTGCGCCACTCAAGGCGTATTACTCTGCCAAGGATTCAGTGAAGACTCTTCGAGATAGTCTTTCTGTAGCACTTGATCGAGCTGTCACTGCTGAAAACAAGCTGAACCTCATTTTGTCCCAAAAAGACGAGGTCGAGATTCGAGTCGCCGACTCAGTCTGGGTTCAGATGCCAGGGTTTACAAAATCCTATAGCGTCTCAGGTAGAGACGTCGTAGGTAGAACTACACTGAACATTGTTGTTACGAAATCTTTACGTTACAAGGCTCAGCCGGCGTCAAGTGGAGGTATCGGCAAAACTTGGCTCATATTGAGCAATCTGCTTTCAGCAGGTGCTGGATTCGGCGGCGGTTTCGTTGCTGGATCGGCGGGAAATGTGAAGCAGTCAGTCCTAGTGAATGGCTCGAAAGCGAACAAGAGTCCGCAGTTTGGGCTTATGTTTACTATTCGATAAAGGTAGGGGAGCGTTCAGCTATGCTGAACGCTCCTTTTTTGTTTTCTCGCAAACTCGGTTATCGTTGTTAGACTTACTATCTTGACCTCACATCTTTCCATCGTATACTGAATAGTAGAAGCTCACACTTTTTCTCACAGTTGTTTCTATTGACAAATACTAATATATAGTATATTATATATATAACATTTTCGAGAATTTTTATTACTTAATTTTTATGGTTATGAGTTATTACATGCTTCAAAGTGCGTCAAAACGCACTAAATCTGTTACTGGATTCGCACTCGCACTGATTATGGTTTTTCAGACCATTGGTCCGGGAATCTTTGCACTCAAAACAGCAAATGCCGCAGCGCCACATTCTCCAGAAAGCGATCTCGTTGTTTGTCAGCAAGATTCAGATGGGCATTACCATCCACAAACAGTAAATGGAACTGAATGGACCAATCATCACAGTAATAGTGATTTTGTATTTGGAGGCACATCAGAGAACGGTGATTCCTGGTGCGGTAGTCATGCTCCTCATAGCGACGAACCTTGTATTACTCCAGCACTTGTTTTTCCTGGAGACAAGGTTTCTACCTACGGTATTTCACCTGAGCTTTCTCTTCAGCAAATACTCGACACTGCATATGCTCCCGCAGGCACCATCAATACTGTGACAAACGAAACAGGTATCCAATCTTGGAATATTCCTATCGGACAAACTTCACTGACAATCAGTGGAAAGTTTGTAAAAGCTATTTCTGCAAATCCTGCGGAATTTGGATATTATTTTGATAACAACACCACAACATTTGTGCCAATATTTAAGGATACTGCTACACACACAGGTGCAGGTGCAACGCTTTCTGAAGGCTCAAGTATTCCGTCACTTACGATCAACACCACTGGCCACACCTCTTTGAGTTTTGCTATCGACACCCAGGCTGGTAGTGCGCATCAGATCCTTGCACTCAAATCTTCACTCAATCCAGCAGGTGAAGACCATGGTGTTGTCTTTAAGAATCCTAACAATCCAAAAGGGTATGTAATGGCATTTGAGGACCTTACATTCGATTCTCCTTACTCAGACAAGGATTATCAGGATATCGTCATAGAACTAAATGTTGATAGTTGCTCAATAGGCGGTGATCAGTGTGTACCTGGCTCAGGAAGTATATCGAGCGACACTACTACGGACGTTACTGATATCGACGGAACTCCACAAGTGAGCGCTCATGCAATTCTTGTTACTCCGACTGATGTAACCACAGGTAACTGGGTTGCGCCCCTTTCTGGTGTTTCGTGGATTTGGTCAGAAGATCCAGTAACAGGATTTACTATAGACAAACAGGTCACCTTCACAAAAACATTTACCATTACTGGTACTCCAACAGCTGGATCTCTATCATTTGCAGCCGATAATACCTATGAGGTTATCGTAAACGGTACTCCTATCGCATCAAATACGAATCTCGATGCTGCAAACTTCAACATGATTCATACTTTTGATGTAAAAAGTGCTCTGGTAAATGGCGTTAACACTCTTGTTATCAAGGTAATTAATAAAGGAAGTGTAGATTATACGCAGGCTTCAAACCCAGCGGGGCTTATGTACTCACTTACTTGGAGTTCAGATTGTGGAAATGGTGGTGGAGGAAATCATGGAACATCAACTGTTCATGTAGAAAAGTTTGTTGACGGGAAGCTCGCAACATTTACTGGTAAAGATGCCCCAGCTTTCCCAATCAAAGCTGATCTCGGTGGAACCCAGCAATACTCTGGATCATTAAGCAGTACGAACAATTATTCGTGGAATTCTGATGGGCTTACAAACTTTGTAAATACTGTAGATATTCATGAGTTAGCGCAACCTGAAGATGCGAACAGTCCAGTCGTTTCTTCAGTCGAAAGTTGTACTCCAGGGAAATACTATCTCGATGGATATACGTTCTCTGATAGTTCATTCGATACAAACCACAGTAACGTAACTTCAGAGCACCCACACGCTCAGGGTATTAGTCATGACAAATATGTCGTGATCTGGAACAAGTCATGTCCTACTGCTGCTCATGTTACTGCAACAAAGATCGTATGTAACAACGAATCAGATCTTCCAAACTTTGGAGACGGTCATGGAGCAGCGATCACCGCATCTACTGCAGCAGATTGGGTGGCTTCACATGCGAGTTGCTCACTCAAGTCAGGTTGGAATTTTCAATGGGCACCATCAGGTACTGCAAATCCAGGAGACAATAGTGGATCAGCAGGTAGTCCTTGGAACAGTACTGGAGCTACCATAAACGATGGGACTATTTCATTTGATGTTCCAGTTACAAACAACGGCGACTATGTATGGATGCGAGAAGTAACTCAGAGCGGATACATTCCATTTACTAGTTGGCACTCAAGTGGAAGTAATACTCCTTCTGATGCAGACAAATTCAGTGCAGAAATATACTGCGGAGTCGACCATCTCAACTTCGACAACTATGACAGAATCGATAACCTCGTAGCAGGAAATAATTACAATTGTGTTGCTTGGAACGTTCCGACTGTCCCATCAGGAACTCTCAAGATCCAAAAGTATGAATGTCCAGCAAACTTTGTACCAAACAGAAATGACAATGGAGTAGGAAAGGTTGCCCCAGAAGGTTGTACTCCAAAATCTGGAACAGGATTCGAATACACATTCGATGCAAGTAAGGCAGGTGATAATAGCACATCCCCATTCCTCGGACTCTTCGGAGATACGACCGCGTTTACCGCACTTGTACCGACAGATGCAAATGGTCTCTCAATAAATGGAGCTATGCCAAGTAATGGGCGTTACATTGTGAGGGAAACAAACAGTGCAAACCTTCTCGGTCTTTATTGCACCGGTGATGGTGAGCCAAATCCTAACAATAATGACAATCAGGAAATCACCTTTGTTCCGGCAGGATCTTCATCTGTAAATTGTGTAGCCTACAACAAAGTAGCTGCAACAAATGGTGGGGGAGAAACTCAGGATGCAGAGACCATTGTAGTGAAGGCAGCAAACCTCGAAACTACGACTGATCTTGGAACTGCAACTACCAATAATTCTGGTAAGTGGTTCTTCTACAACGACACGAACGATACCATTAATAATGTTCTTGGTTCATTTGTAACTGGTCCTCTTGTTGCGCCACTTGGCACAGGAAGTGCTCAGATGACTGACCCTGATGCAACAGGAAGAATTGATATTGCAACCTTTGCGTATTCAAATATCCTTCTGAGTAATATTAAGTCTCTCGGATTTAGTTGGTACTCACATTCTGGTGTAGCTGGCCCTACAGAAGCTCCATATCTTGTATTCAATGTTTCGTTCGACGGTACAGGTGCTTATCAGAACCGTCTCGTCTATGTGCCAAGTACAAACGGCGCAGCAACACAAGATGCTTGGAATACCAATGATGCGATCTCATCAGGAGCAGCTCTATGGGTATACTCAGGTGCAACATGGCCAGCTCCAAACGCTCTCCCTGGTACTACTCCAAAGACTTGGTCACAGATTCTTACTGACTACCCTCTCGCAAAGGTTCTCCCTGTTGGTGGATTTATGGGGGTACGAGTTGGTGAACCTGGTCCTGCAAACTATCAAGGAAATGTTGATAAGTTTGTAATCGCAATTAAGACAGGTACCAATACTCACACGACTACATACGACTTCGAGCCTACCCCAGCTCCTACTATTGTGGTAGATAGTTGTGAAGGAAATTGTGGAAATGCTGGAGGTAACGGAGGAAATGGCGGAGGAGGAGGATCTAGCTCTGGATCACGTCACTCTGCAATAAGTGGAAGGGGTGGAAACGTACCACAAGTCTTGGGTGCGACTGCTGAAGCTCCTGGGCTTCCAAACACTGGAAACGGTGCTGGATCTCAGACTCTCGCGACGATTCTCGCTCTTGCTCTCGGATTTTCTCTCATAAACTTTGTTGGATTCAAACTCGCTTCAAAGAACAAATAATTACCTACGTGTGAATGCACACCAAAACACACCCTGAGGCAACTCAGGGTGTGTTTTGTTTAAGGTATACTAGAGTTAATACAATTTATTCTATGCAGAAGCAAATCCTTTTCTTTATCGTGTTCTCTCTCTGCGCGCTCGCACCTCGCCTTCATGTGCTTGCCTTTGCACCAGAACCAAATGAGGTAATAAAATTCATAAATGCAGTACGCGTCAGTCACAACTTACCAGTCTTTACTGAAAGTGTTGCCCTCGATAAAGCAGCAGAAGTAAAAGCGCAGGGCATCGCAAACCTTGGCGTTCTTGTGCACACTGAAGCACCGGCAGGAACAGAGTGGCAGAATACTATGGACGCAGGATACGTCTTTCAGAAAATTGGTGAGAATTTAGCAACAAACATTTCAGATCCAGAAACTCTTGTGAATGCATGGATGAATTCACCTGCACACAGAGTAAACATCCTCAATCCTACCTTTACTGATATCGGTGTCGCCACTGTTCCAGGTGTGTTTGGGGGAACCGCAGGCTCATATACCGTGGAATATACCGCATCACCAAGAAAGGTTTCAGATATTGGCACCTCAGCAACGTACAGTACGCAAGGCACATCAACTTCTATTATTACTAATACGCAAAGCGTATCAACGACAACAAAGAAACAAAATGCTGCACTTATCATCAAGGCGGTTATTGCATTGCTCCAGCAATTGCTCATAATGAAGAGTACATAATATGGTAAGAAAAGTTCAAAACCCTTGGGTCAAAAAAGCAAAGCTTTGGAAAAAGAAAACCATCAAGTTTGTTTCCCACTATCGTATTGCCATTGTGCTCAATATTGTGTTCGTCGTTTTAGTTGTAGCTGTTGGACTCAATCTTTCGCACACTGAAGAGCAAGCCCATGTAGAGCTTCCGATCCCACCTCAAGTTGAAGCGCTCACTGCAAATGCATCGAGTACTCCTGTCAGATTTTCTATCCCAACTATCGGCGTAGATACGAACGTTCAACTTGTAGGTATTACGAAGTCTGGCAACATGGGAGTGCCCGATAATTTTACTGATGTCGGATGGTACAGACTCGGCTTCGCACCAGGCATTTTAGGGAACTCAGTTATTGCAGGACACCTCGATAACGCAAAAGGAACTCCAGGGGTGTTCGAAAATCTCAGTAAACTTCATATTGGTGATGAAGTATATGTGCTCAACAAAGCAGGGGAGAAGCTTCAGTTTAAAGTTATTGGTCTGGCACTCTATGGTTACAATGACACCGCACCCCTTCAGATGATATTTGGATCATCGACGGAAGCGCATCTCAATATCATCACCTGTGATGGTGTTTGGGATAAGGTAAAAAAAGTATATGACAAGAGGTTAGTAGTGTTTACAAGGTTCTCTGGGACCGTCTCAGATAGTGGGGTATTTATCCCAAAAACGAGCATAGACGCTACTTCTACTGCTACGAGCACCAAGATAGCAAATACAGCTACCAGCACTGCTACGAGCACCAAAAAGGTGCTAAAACGCCGACCGTAATACTTGAAAAAACTATAAAAGTGTGTTATATATAATATATGAAATTCGTGAGAAAATATCTGATACCAAACGAAGACAACGAATACAAACCTCACTTGCTTCGCAAGACAGGTCTCGCCTTTATTACGGCATTTGCAGTAGCAATTTTTGCATTAGGAGCGTTTCAAACATTGGTATTTCACACCACATCATTTTTAAGCGCAGTCTTCCCACAAGTACTAGTTGATCTCGCAAACCAAAATCGAACCGACAATCAACTCGCGACGCTTACCGTCAGTCCAACTCTCGAAGCTATCGCGCAAGCAAAAGCAAACGATATGGCGACAAAGAGTTATTTTGCACATACAAATCCAGATGGAAAACAGTTTTGGGTTTGGTTTAAAGAGAGTGGATACAACTACGCATACGCAGGAGAAAACTTGGCAGTAAACTTTTCAGATTCTGCAGAAGTAGATACTGCATGGATGAATTCTCCCGCTCATCGTGCAAACCTACTTAGTGGCAAATTTACTGAAGTCGGCATCGCTACTGCAAATGGTTTTTATAATGGCAGACCTACCATTTTTGTTGCCCAAGAGTTCGGGAGACCGATGTCGAGTGCCCAAGTGGTAAAAATAGCTCCAAAGAAAGTACCAAAACTTACCGTGGCAACCTCAACACAAACCGCTTTATCAGGAACTTCTACTTCTACTCCTACCACTACCTCAGTGCTTGGTGAAGAAGTCCAAGCTCCAAGAGTTCTTGCTGAGTCGACTACGTTTGTAGCAGTACAAAATACACAAAATCCGGAACTTATCAGTGACAGTGCGCCATCATCAGCACCTGAGAAAACAAATAGAGTCGCTACACTTGCGACTGAGCCAAAATCTTTTGGAAATTTATATCTTGCACTTGCTGCTGTTCTTGTCCTCGCTCTCGCACTTTGCATTGGTGTTGAAGTCAACAGGCAGCATCCAAAAAATGTAATTGCTGGAATGCTTCTTTTGTTCCTCATTTTGATACTCTTTTATCTTTATCAGACAGTGCTTTTCGGACAGGTGATAGTCACCTAGCTTATAGGTAATAGCGTGTAGTTGCTAGTTCACATAAAAAACACTTGAAACAAGGTTTCAAGTGTTTTTTATGTGTTTGAAAGCTAAAAGCTAACACCTATAAGTTTCTCTACTTCGTATGCAAATGCACATAAATATCCTCAAGAGCTCTTACTGCGTCACCAGTAGCAATATTATTTTGATGATAGAGAGTATCCGTGACGTCTCCCGCAGCCCAGATTCCTGATGTAGTGGTTGCTTGTGTGCGTGGATCAATAGGAATCTGGTTGTATTTGTTGAGCGTTATTACATCTTTTACAAATTCAGTAGAGGGGAGAAGTCCAATTTCAACAAAAATACCGGTAGTAGGAATCTCAGTATTTGATCCGCCTCCGTCATGGCTGTACACGAGAGAAGTCACAAACTTATCGCCCTTGATCTCGACAGGGGTTGCCATCTCAAGTCCTTTTACATTGCTATGCGCGAGGACTTTTTCAATCGTTACGGGATCTGCACGGAATGGTCCATGAGTCATGATGGTAACACTTTTACAGTACGCAGATAGCTGTGCTGCAGTTTCAAATCCTGCATTTCCTCCACCGATGACTACAACATCCTGTCCACTAAAGAGCGGTCCATCACATGATGCGCAGTAAGTAATCCCTTTGTTTTCAAATTCTACAGCACCTGGAATATCGAGCTTGCGACGATGACTTCCGGTCGATACAAGTACGGCTTTTACTTCGTATGAACCTTTGTCGGTAGTCACCGAAAAGGTACCCGTTTCATTCTTAGAAACAGCTTTGATATATTCTCCTGCATGAATATCTACCACGTCTTCTGCATAGGCACGAAGATGTTTTTCGAGGTCTAGTGCGAGCTGAGCTCCTGAAAGATTCACAGTCCCTATCCAGTTTTGGATACCTTCAGACACATTACTTTGGCCGCCCCATTCGCTCGTGATAAATACCGTCTTGAGACGCTTGCGTGAGGCGTACACTCCTGCTGCTACCCCCGCTGGCCCTCCTCCGAGAATTGCTAAGTCGTAGATCATAAAAATAGGTTTTAGCTGATAGCTTTTAGGTACGAGCTTTTATTGGATAATGTTATATAAGGGTAACAGAAAAAAATCATTACGCAAAACACCCATAAATTGGGTGTTTACACTATCAGCTGTAAGCATAAAACCTATGCGCTATTTGAGTTTCGAACGGCGGAGAAAAGCTGGAACTGCGCCCCAGTCATCTTCATCATCTTCTTTTGGCTTTGCAGATGGTGCGGGATTCATAGTGGGTGCTTCCATGGTTATTGGAGCAGAAGGACGTTGCTCCTCACGAGGCATTTCTTTTTCTTTTGGAGCGCCACCGAATACGGGGACACTGTTATAAATCTTTCCCTTCTTATCATCTGCACTTGGATTCGATGGATCTTGTTGGAAGAGCGTTTTCTTAGTAAGTACTTCTGGGAATCCAGATGCAATAACGGTAATCTTGAGTTCGCCTTTTTTGAGTCTTTCGTCGCGGACAGTACCGAAGATAATTTTTGCATTTGGATCGACAGACTCAGTAATGATCTTTGCAGCATCTTGGATTTCAAACATTGTAAGGTCATCACCACCTGCGATTGAGAAGAGCACTCCCTTTGCACCCGCAACAGAGACTTCAAGAAGTGGAGAATTGATGGCAGAACGGGCAGCTTCTTCAGCTCGTTTTTCACCACTACTATACCCAATACCCATGAGAGCTGGGCCTGCATTTTCCATGACTGCACGAACATCGGCAAAGTCGATATTAATGAGCCCTGGGGTCGTTACAAGGTCTGAGATACCCTCTACAGCACGACGGAGGATATCGTCACACATAGCAAAGGCGTTCTTTGCGGTCGTATCCTTGTCTACAGTCGCAAGAAGGCGATCGTTTGGGATGATGATGATAGCGTCAACAGATTGTTTGAGCTCCTCGATACCTTGCTCTGCGATACGCATTCGCTGCAAACCTTCAAAGAAAAACGGCTTTGAGACGACAGCAACGGTCAGACATCCTGCTTCGCGGGCTACTCGCGCAACTGCTGGAGCGGCTCCTGTGCCAGTACCTCCTCCCATACCACATGCAATGAAGACCATATCAGCACCTTTGATCGCTTCTTGGATTTCTTCTTTCGTCTCTTCTGCTGCACGACGCCCGAGATCAGGATTCATACCAGTACCGAGTCCACGAGTAAGGTTTTTACCGATGTGAATTTTCTTCTTTGCGAGTGAGTGATGCAAATCTTGCGCATCAGTATTAACCGAAATGAAGTCTACTCCGTGTACTTTGGAGTTGATCATGTGGTTGATCGCATTATTACCAGATCCACCAACACCGATGACCTTGATTCGAGCGAATGCTTCTACGTCTGGTTTGATTTGTGGCATGGTCAGGTATTTGGTATTTACAGTGTTTGATAAGTGAGAAAGAGTAACCTCCAAGGTTGTAAGATCCTATTTCTTGATAAACACATAGTACCAGAGCAGTATAAAAAGAAAATACCTTGACGGTGATTATCTTTCATTGCTCTATATAGTCTCTAAACCCTCTTACTGTCCTCCAGGTGTGCGTCCTCCTCAATTTTGAGCATAATTCGAGGATCTTTTGCCCCCACCTCCATAGATTTTTCGTTCGATTCGATTGATGATTTTTTTGAATCGATAACGCTTTTTATATGTTCCTCATCTTTTTCGTAATCTTCTATAAATGCAGAAAGGTTAGCATCTACCGGAAGTCCTGCATGTACTCTCATTTCAGCAAGTTGCCTCGCAACAGTGAGACTTTCAAGGTGGTTTTTATATTCACCAATCTCAGTATTCATTTCGAAGTTCTTATTTCGCCAATAGTAGAGAGCGTTAACTCCACGTTCAACGAGCTCTTTGTTCTCCACTCCACTTTCTGCGATATCATTCCGTGTTTTATCCAAGATTTTTTTGAGCTTCCCTTGGCTACTATTCCAGTGACCGCCATCTTCTTGTTGTTCGTACTGGTGGAACGGCATTTTTTCCATAGAAAATTTTTAACTGTTAATGTACGCACAGTGTATCACAGCGTTATGGGAGAAACGGGCCAAAAAAAGCACGGATTTTATTCCAGATATTGATTGGTGTTTTGATACTGATGACACCTCTCGAATTACTTTCACCTTGGCTTGCACCCAGGATACAGAGTCCCAGTGCTACAGCAAAGAATGCATCTTTTACCTTTCCTTTTTCTCGATCAGGAAAATTCAGATTAGCGATACGAGAGGGGAGTTTGAGGGCGACTTTTGCAAAATCTTCTACGAGGTTTAGTGATGAGCCGCCTCCGGTCATAATAATACCTGCAGGGAGAAGGCCGTTTTTACCGATTTTTTTCAAGTGAGTTTCAATGAGCTCGAACATATCGGAAAGGCGAGCACTAACAATTTCATCAAACTTCTTTTTCGAGTATTCAGTTCGAGTGATACCACCAAGCTTTATTGACTCTGCTTCCTCGAGAGTAACCCTAAGGCCAAGTGCGATGTCATTCGTTATGTCCATTGAGCCGATCTGGAAGACTTCAAGCGAGATCGGGATATTATTTTCAAAGACAACAATAGAAAGTGTTTCAGCTCCAATATTTGCAAGAACGCACCCCGCAATTTTTTGCGCTTTCGTAAGTGTTACAAAACTTGCCGCAATAGGTGAGGCAACAATATCAATAACCTCAACGCCAGCATTTTCTATAGCATCAATAAGATCTTTGAGGTGTCTTTCAAGTGACGTGATAAATAGTGCTTTTACTTCAAGCTTGTTGCCCTTCATTCCGATTGGGTGATTGCCAAGTACATCTCTTCCATCGAGTCGGTACTTTACGGGTATGTCATAAATGATTCTACGATTCTGAGAGAGTGCGGGAGGTATTGCCTCTCGTGCCAGATCCATAGCTTTATTCGTATCTAGTTCGGTGATTTCGGCATCGGCACGGGTTATGACGACAGATCCATTCGCGACTGCGCTCGATAGTCCGATACCACCTACCGAAACGTATGCGCGCTTGATCTGCACGCCAGAAGCACTTTCTGCTTGTGCGAGCGATGTGCGGAGTGCACGCTCTACCTCTGCTGAATTTACAATATATCCATGCCGGAGTCCCTTGGACTCAGCAAAACCAGTACCGAGAACTTTCGGATGAGAAGCATTAGGTTCCTCGCCAAGTTCAGCGACAACAACCTTGATTTGGTATGTACCTATATCAATTCCGACAGTGATGTTTCGGGACATGGGAAAAATGAATAATGAATGAGGAATAATAAAGTATGAAAAAAGAATATTCTTGATTCATAATTCAAGATTCTTGATCCAATAAAATTCAGAACACTAGATTTGAAACTTTTTTCTGAATTTGAGTTCTTCACGTTCCATTGTACTCCCATGATCGAGTCCTTTCAAATGCAGTAATCCGTGGATAAACAAAAAACCGATAAAGTTTGGAAACTTTTCGTCGAAGAGAGCGAGTTCTGATCTTGCTTTTTTGAGGTTGATAAACATTTCACCTTCGTCTTTTGAAAGTGCGAATGAAAGTACATTAGTCGGCTTGTCTTTGTTGCGGTATGCGCGGTTTAGTTTTCGTGAAGTAGTGTCGCCAACAAATACGAGTGAAAGGTTGTAGTGCTTGCCGAGCACTGCATCTTTGATATCAGAAAAAGGCAAGCTTGGGAGCTTGCCTTTTGTCTTGTTTAGTATCTCAAGATTGAGATTATCGTCGCTTTTTGGTCTTGTGGGCATTTTCGATTATCTTGCCAGTCTTAATGAGATTCTGAATATAGACGCGAGCTCGTATAGCCTTAAGTGCACGCTTCTTTTTTACAGTCTCAGAGAGAGCTCTTGAAGAGTATCGAATGCTGCGAACACGTGGCAAAACGCCAGAACCCTGCACGCGCTTGGTAAAACGGCGAAGCAAAGACACACTATTTTCGTTCTGGTTCCTCTCTACTTGTACATTAATCATAGGGCCATAATACTAGCATGGCTTAATAGGGGAATCAAGTAGGGAAAACGGCTTTCCAATGAGAACGCAGTGTAGTAAATAATCCAATGCTCATTTCTGGAAGCTATGAGCTAAAACCTATTAGCTACTTCAGCTTCTTGAGGTACTCTCCCAACGTATCGAGACTGACCGTCTCCTGAGCCCTCGTAGATGCATCACGGACTACTACAGAACGCTCTATCGCTTCCTTTTGACCAATAATGAGGATATATGGCACCTTCATGTTTTCGGCACTTCCTAGTTGACTTGCGAGTTTGTCTTTGGCGATTGAATGACCGATTGAAATACGAGCTTTTCGCAATGTTTCGATGAGAGGTAAGGCGCAGAGTTTGGCACCGAAGCCAAGTTGAACAAGATAAAATCGTGATTTGCTAATACCTTTTGATAACACTTTTTTATCTTTCTTTTTGAATGAAATAGTCGCACCAATTGCAGAGATTTCGCGTTTTGCTCCAATTTTCTTGGCGAGTCTGGAGTATCGGTATCCGTGAGCGAGCGTTTCACTTTTTCCTTCTTCTTCATTCCGAATCTCAAATATTGTTTGAGAACAAAATGCTGGAGAACCGATGAGTCTGTGGCAGATTGTATACGGGACATCGAATGACTCTATATGTTCGAGCACTTCTTTAAAATGGGTCCGTGAGTTCTCTGAAAGGAACGATAGTGACTTCGGAGCCTGATCTTGTACAGGTGCATGCTTTGCATCGGTACTTCGGAGAATATCAAAGATATCGTTCTTTGCCATCTTACGAATATCAGCTTCGAAGCCGTTCATATGTTTACGGACAAAGCCTCCGACCATACGCTCAAAATCTGCAACAGAATCTTTGTCGCCAATCGTGTTTATGTATACGGTAAGATTCTTGTATCCTTCATCATCGAGAATAGAAAGTATCGTACGAATAATAAGCGCTTCTGCAGAGCTTGTAGAAAGGCCAAATACTTCAAGCCCCATCGTAAAATTTTGAGACTTTTTGGTTGTTGTGCCAAGAATAGGTTTTTTGTACGAAATAAGTGTTGGAGAAGGCGATTGTTCAAAACCCCATGCATCAAAACTACGAAGGAGAGAAATTTTTTCGAGAGCATCAAAGGTGAACGGTGCCTCAGATTGCATGCGGTTTGAATTATAGTACGGATCTTTTAGAGCTTTTAGTTTTGCAAGATCGTCTGAATTAATTTCGGGTGTTTTGACGGGGGTAAATCCAAAGTACAGTGCTGTTTCAAGAGGCTTTTCAAATTCACGGAGAACATACCCTGCGTCTTTGATGCCACTTTTTTTTGCCGCTGCTTTTTTTTGGGTATACATTAGTTAGTTTGCATTACTAAGCTCGGCAGTTTGATCTCCAGGAATTATTCCAAATTTCGAGAGCGGGAATAGTTCGATGATAGGGCGGCCAACGATATCATCAGTCGGCACAGAGCCCCACATTCGTGAGTCCGCACTTCCCATACGATTGTCTCCCATAACAAAGTATTGTCCTTCTGGGAGTATTCCACTGGTAAAGTTTTCGATCTTTGGGAGTTTTACGTAAGGTTCATGGAGAGTGACCATTGAGCCGTCTTTTTTAGTGATCGTTATAATCCCTTCTTTGATCGTAACTGTCTCCCCTGGGAATCCAATCAATCGCTTAATAAAATAGAGCGCAGTGTTCTTCGGATATTTGAATACAATGACCGATCCACGAACCGGAGGGTGAAAACGATATGAAATTTCGTCAACAATGAGATAATCTCCTGTTTTGAATGTCGGATCCATGGATGCACCGTTTACAACATAAGGCTGCGCAATATAGATTCGGAATGGAACGATGATAACAAGAGCGATGATAGCGAATTCGATAAGCTCTCTCCAAAAACCTTTTTCTTTTAGATTTTTAGTTTGCAAACCTCCATCAGGTTTTTGTGGTTGGTTGCTTTCGAGATTATGTTCCTGTTTAAGATCGTTCATGAGAATATGATGCATAGATTGTAGTACGAAATGATTGATTGACACCAGATGAAAACGCATGTTTTGATACAAATTTTTATGAAAGAAATTTTTTGTAACTATGTTGAGTGATTTCTTTGGATCGTTTGATTATCTGCTAAGTATTGTATGATGTTCGTATGATTATTATTGTAGGTCTTGGAAACCCTGGAGAAGAATATTCACAAACACGACATAATACGGGTCGTATTGTGCTTTCACAGTTTCTCAAAGACTTTGCTGAGGAAGAAATGAGTGCTTCTAAAAAATTAAAAGCACTTACGATGGAAGGTGGTATTAAAAAAGAGAAATTCACCGTTGTTTTCCCAGAAACGTTTATGAATAAGTCTGGTATCAGTGTTGCTCCACTTATTACGAGTAAGAAAAAGGCAGAGCAACTCGTCGTAGTATATGATGACCTCGATCTGCCACTTGGAAAAATTCGTATTTCTTTTGATCGTGGATCAGGAGGTCATCGTGGACTCGAGTCTATTATCAAGATGATAAAGACCGCTGCATTTGTGCGTATTCGCGTTGGCATCAGTCCCATTACGCCTTCCGGTAAGCTCAAAAAACCCCATGGTGAAAAAGATGTAGAGAAATTTATCTTAGGAAAGTTTTCCGCGAAAGAAACTGAAGTGCTGAAGAAAGTATCAAAAGAAATTAGAGATGCTATCGAAACATTTGCACTTGAGGGAAGGGAGGTCGCGATGACGAAGTTTAATTAGTTCTAGGTCTCACCTAGAACACCAAACCTAGGTGAGACCTAGGGCTAGGAAATAAAACAGCCCCGCCACACAAAATGTGACGGGACTTGTTCATCTCAAAACTTTTCGATTACCTCATGAAGTTCGAGCCCTGTTTGCATGGCTCTTATTGCAAATGGTATTGCAGTAAGGGCGCAGGCCTTTTCCCAGTTTTCGAGTTTCTCTTCGTAAAAGATTTTGAAGAGCCTTGCGATTCTTCCAGACTCAACAAAATGGTAGTAGTCAGTTGAACTTGCACTTCGATGTTCTAGGAGTTTACAAATGATTCCCTCGCTGAGGGTGTTTTGGACAAACTCATCTCTGTTTTGAAAGAGGTTTGGTGGTTCGAAGTTCTTTCCACCGTAGACGATCATTGCGAGGAAGTAGAACTCAATTCCAATCTGAAGTTTTCTTCTGCTGACATACTTGTTTCCAGCTGTATGCAGATGCTCGAGAAGAAGCATAAGGTATGCATCAACTTTTGTATCTTCTGCAGTGGTTTGTCGAAACAGCCCTTCGCTCATTGTTTCCTCGAAAAGTTGAAGTTTGAATGTACGATGCTTCACTGAAACTACTATTGTTATGCTTTTTTGTAAAGATGTAAGGCCGTATCCTAGGTTAAACCTAGGATACTAAAAACCACCCAGAGAATACTGGGTGGTTTTTAGATTTTGCATTGAAGCTAAAAGCTAACACCTACAATCTTACTTATTCGCTTCTCCAAATGAGAGTGCCATCTTTTGTTCCTTTGGATCAAAGAGTGTGATCTTGAAGTCATACTTCTTACCAAGTTCAAGCTTTTCACGGAGCTTTTCTTCAGAACCAAATTCAGAGATGTGGACGAGTCCAGCAACTCCTTCTTCGATAGACGCGAGTGCGCCATGCTTGTTGAACTTAATAATGACTCCTTTTACGAGATCGTCTTTTTTGTATTTCTTCTCAGCTTCTCTCCATGGATTTTCTTTGAGAGCCTTGATAGAGAGAGAAACTTTTCCATCCTTAATGTCGATAATCTTTACTTTGGTTTTATCTCCTACCTTATAAAGGGTACGAGGATTTTCAACGAGAGCCCAGTCGATTTCTGAGATGTGAACGAGACCTTCGAGACCTTCTTCGATTTTGACGAATACTCCGAAGTCTACGATACCAGTAACTTCACCCATGAGTTCATCACCAAGGGTGTATTTGTCCACCATGCCGCCTTTGTCTTTTTGCTCAGGACTCTTTTCAGAGAAGATGAGTTTTCCTTCTTTTGGAATCGCAGCGATAATCGATACAGAAATCTTTTGACCAACGAGTTTCTTGAGCTCTTCAAGAATCTTATCTTTATCTCCATCAGCAATACGAGGATAGTGCTCGGTTTTGAGCTGGGAAGCAGGAAGGAATCATTGGATACCTTGCCATGCGAGGATAAGACCTCCTTTGTTTGCATCTTGAATAGGCACATCATAGATCGTGTGATCACGAATTGCGTCTTCAGCTTCACTCCAGATAAGTGCCTGACGAGCCTCTTTAAGAGAGATTTCGATGTAGCCATCTTTGTTATCGAGCGCGATAACCTTACCTGCAACACTGTCTCCAATGTTTATCTTGCGGATAATATCACGAGCATTGAGGTACTCACGTCCAAAAATAATACCGGTTCCAAATGGAAATAGGTTTATATATACAGATCCCTTGTCGATGCCAATAACAGTTCCTTCGATGAGGTCATCAATAGAAGGTGGATTCGGTGCGTCCACCATAAGGCGCGACATCACTGAATCCTTTTTTGACTTCGCTTCAGCAAGATCCTCTGCGTCGAGAGTTTCCAATACTTTTGTTTCGTCTGACATGTATATTGTGAACCGATTGTTTTCTGTGTCGCTAGGAAAGAGTTACTCTCACAGAAGGTTACAAGCAGCCTAATAAATGAATAAATCCTTTGTGTGTAGTCCAAAAGACCTCGCGATACTACTAGAAAAGAATGGAAAAGGCAATGGGGGAAAGCAAAACCCCCCGAGACTGAATGTCTCGAGGGGTGCATGTATATATGTACTCGGTGTGATCACGAGGCCGTGCCCGTGGCGGGTGTTGAAGTCCAATCGCGCGATACCATAAGTCGCAGTTCTGAATCAGGAGATGTGCGCATATCTATCCGCATCAGTAATGTGACCAATGAATCGAACAAGAGTCGATCAACCTAATTTTATCGGGGGCACCCCTAAGCGCCGAAACGAAAGGATATCAAAACTACTGCAGTTTCCACATGGTCGAATTTCTCCGTTGTAGTCGCTTTGCGGCTACGGTTTCGACTGTAATGGTTTTGGCCCCTGCCCGGTGGGAGCAGTGTCTTTAAAAGACTACCTGGGAAAGGCTCACCTTGCGGCAAGCTCAATGGTAATTCGACACACGAATTCGATGATCTTGGGCCCTCTAATCGCGGATTTGCGTTAGAGGATCATTTATATAAAATCTTCACTCTGAGTCATTAAATTTGTGGCGAAAACTAGTTTTTTGGTGTAGAAGTATGATAAAATACCGCCATGATTATCACGTATCAAGGTGTGGAGTCCCTCAAAATCCAGTTTGGAGACGTTACTGTCTCATACAATCCCGTATCAAAAGATTCGACATTTACCGCTACTCGCTTTGGTGCTGACATTGCGCTTATTGGCCTCAATGATCCTGACATGAACGGATCTGAGAGTGCATCTCGCGGAGATCGGGAGGCATTTGTTGTCTCTGGTCCTGGTGAATACGAAATCGGAGGAGTCTTTATTCGCGGATTTCCTTCAAAGTCAGATTACAAGGGGAAGGACCGTATGAATACGATGTATCTGCTCAATCTTGAAGGTATGAACCTTTGCTTCCTTGGCGCATTATCTTCTGCGGATTCTATCGACTCTCATACTAAAGAGGCGCTCGATGATATCGATATCCTGTTTGTTCCCATTGGTGGAAACGGAGTGCTCGCTCCAGCTGAAGCGTACGCACTTGCGGTGAAGCTCGAGCCAAGTATTATCGTACCGATTCACTACGGAGAGGGACTCGATACTAATGTTCTGAAGACATTCCTCAAAGAGGCAGGTGAAGAAAGTGTGAAAGCGATAGATAAGCTCACGATCAAGAAAAAAGATTTAGAAGGAAAAGAAGGAGAAGTGGTAGTATTATCAGAAGTATAAAGACAAGTGCGTAGTTCTGTGGTCGATAAGTGGACTGCAGAAAAATATTTATTCTTGGTGTATTATCTTCATAACTGATTACGTATAACTTTTCACTACCCAATGTATCAATACGTTGAATCACTTCGCAGAAAGCCTGATCACCACAAACAACGTGTTGCAGTACTTGGTGCAGGAGCAGTAACAGGACTTATTTTTCTCGGTTGGCTTTCCGTTATTCTTCCATCGAATACTTCTCAGATCGTTGCGACCAGCAATGAAGCAGTAGAGACTTCATCCACAGATAACAACACTCCTATTGAAAGCTTAAAGCGC
This sequence comes from Minisyncoccia bacterium, assembly GCA_038212375.1. GTDB lineage: Bacteria > Patescibacteriota > Minisyncoccia > Phycocordibacterales > Zambryskibacteraceae > JBGTNQ01. The sequence goes on along the minus strand of JBBQUO010000015.1, from coordinate 2,356 downwards.
AGTACCGCTCAGGTATATGACTCAATCAAGTCACTTTTTGCAAACACTGCAAGTCAGGTCAATTTGCAGGAAGGATATAGTAAGATGAAATCGCAAGTTCAAAACGGAGATATCAAGATTATTCCTGACAGCACACCTAATACACAGTAATTAATTCGTATGGCAAAAAAAGACAAACCAGCAGCAGAACCTATCGTACCAGCAGAGCGAATCAGTGTTCTTTCTCGCAGCATCACCACTGAAATGAAAGAGTCGTTCATCGACTACGCGATGTCTGTTATTACAGATCGTGCACTTCCTGATGTTCGTGATGGATTAAAGCCGGTGCACAGACGTATTCTATATTCGATGCACCAGATGGGGCTTACTTCTTCTGCGAAGTTTCGAAAGTCTGCAACTGTAGTGGGAGATGTGCTCGGTAACTTCCATCCACATGGAGATGCTGCAGTATATGAATCTATGGTCAAGATGGCACAAGATTTCTCTACACGATATCCACTTGTACTTGGACAAGGAAACTTCGGATCAATCGATGGAGATAGTGCGGCTGCATATCGATATACCGAGGCAAAAATGAGTAAGCTCTCAAGTGAGCTTCTTCGTGATATTGATAAAGACACGGTAAATTTCCGTCCAAACTACGATGGATCAAAGAAGGAGCCGTCAGTACTTCCGTCTACTGCGCCTAATCTTCTTCTCAATGGTACTCTCGGTATTGCGGTAGGTATGGCAACTAACATTCCTCCGCACAATCTCGGCGAGCTCTGTGATGCTGTATCGTTTCTCATCGACAACAAAGATGCAACCACCGAAGACCTTCTTCAGTTTGTAAAAGGGCCGGACTTTCCAACAGGCGGAATCATTTTCAATCAAAAAGACATTAGTCATGCATACGCAACTGGACGAGGGCCTGTAGTCGCACGTGGCGTTGCAGAAATTGTCGAGAGTAAGCTAGGAGCATTCCAAATCATCATCACTGAGATTCCGTATCGCGTAAACAAGGCCGATCTTATTACAAAGATTGCAGAGCTTGTACGAGACAAGAAAATTGAGGGCATCAAGGGTCTTCGAGATGAGTCTGCAAAGGATATTCGTATTGCTATTGACCTCAAGCAGGGAAGTCAGCCTCAGAAAATTTTAAATACACTCTACAAACACACACAGCTCGAAGATACGTTCCATTTCAATCTCGTTGCCCTCGTAAATGGTGTACCACAAACGCTGTCATTGAAAGGTATTCTAACTGAATTCGTTGCTCACCGTGTAGAAGTGGTACGTCGTCGTACACAGTTTGATCTCACGCAGGCACTCGCTCGAGAGCACATTCTCATTGGACTAAAAAAGGCGCTCGATCATATCGACGAGATTATCAAACTCATTCGTGCTTCAAAAACCGTAGAAGATGCAAAGGCTGCACTCATGAAGACATTTAAGTTTTCAGATCTCCAGGCAACAGCGATTCTCGAGATGCGTCTTCAGAAGCTTGCTGGTCTTGAAAGAAAGAAAATTGAAGACGAGCTCAAGGAAGTACAGGCACTCATTGCAGAGCTTGAAAGTATTCTTGCGAGTCCAAAGAAAATGCTTTCTATTATTAAGAAAGAACTTTCTGACGTTCAGGAAAAGTATGGTGATGCGCGTCGCACCAAAGTGGTCAAGCATGGAGCGCAGATATTCTCTGTAGAAGATCTTGTTGCTGATGAAGAAAATGCGCTAGTACTTACTTCTGGTGGATATATCAAGCGTACCAATCCTGGTGAATACAAAGCGCAGAAGCGTGGTGGTGTAGGGGTCGTTGATCTCAATACCAAAGAAGAAGACTTTGTGACGCATTTCCTCACAACTTCGACCCATAGTGAGCTTCTCTTCTTTACTGACAAAGGAAAGGCATACCAGATCAAAATGTACGATATTCCAGAAGGTAAGCGAGCGACCCGCGGAAAGTCTATTATGAACTTCATTTCTCTCGGAAGTGAAGAAAAGGTAACTTCTATTCTTCCAGTACCAAAGACCGAAAAGGGTAGAGAGGGGCTTTCTCTAATTATGGTTACTAAAAATGGAGTAGGAAAGCGTGTATCTGCAAAGAGTTTCGCCGACGTACGTTCAAGCGGAATTATTGCAATAAAACTTACTTCAGACGATCTTCTTGTATCAGTATCGCTTGTTGACTCCGGTGATAGTGTCGCCATTGTGACTTCAGAAGGACAATCCATTCGCTTCAAGGAAAGTGACGCTCGTGAAATGGGCCGAAGTGCTGGTGGTGTCCGTCTCATCAAGCTTACAAAGGGAGATTTTGTTATTGGTTCTCAGGTGGCAAAGAAAGACGCAGACAAGCCGATGCTACTTACCGTATACGAAA
>JBBQUO010000014.1:0-22259 GCA_038212375.1 Minisyncoccia bacterium | reverse complement strand
GCTTTTTGTGAAGACGGAGCGATGTTTTCTCAGCAGAGAAAACCGCGAGTCGGGGTCGCGGAAATCCAATTGTGACGACAATTGGATTATCTGTGACACAAACATTTCAACCTCTCCACTGTTTCAAACTTTTGTGAAGACGGAGCGATGTTTTCAGTAGAAAAAAATGAGTCCGGGCTGGGAAATTTATTTTTGGCGAACAATGAATTATTGTGGCTCACGTAGAAAGACGCGATCATGTATCTGAAATAAGATGCAATTACCGCGGATGCTTAAGCAACTGAACTTCCTCCGCACTCAATTTTCTGAATTCTCCAGATGAAAGTTTTCCAATTACAATAGATCCAATACGTATTCGTTTAAGCTCAGACACTGTTAAGTTTACACGATCACACATTCTACGGATTTGATGTTTGCGACCTTCACGAATTGCAATATTGAACGTATATCTTTTCACGTTAGTAATGCTGCATGGAAGCGTCGGCCCATCTTCAAGTAAAACACCTTTTTCAAGTGCCTTCAGTCTTGCTGGGACAATACTTTCTCGAACAGAAACAACATATTCCTTTTCTGTTTTATGAGCATCTCCTGTTACCGCTTTTGCGACTACGCCGTCATCAGAGAGCATCAGTAACCCTTCGGATTCTTTATCGAGACGACCGATGATATCGAGATTTTTAAATTGAGGAAGGATGTCATAGATTGTCTTCCCTTCACTTCTTATACGAGACGATACAATCCCTCGGGGTTTATATATGATGATCGTTGTCTTTTTTGACGCAGTATTTCCACGGACAGTAATCGTATCTTTTGATGGATCAATCTGGATACCCATTTCAGTAACAACCTTGCCGTTCAGACTTACGAGGCCGTCTTTCATGAGCTTTTCTGCTTCGCGGCGAGAAGCTATACCTTCAAGAGATAAATACTTTTGAATTCTCATGTGCGTAGTATTACATATTACTCAAATCTTGCACTATATTTCTTTTTTTATGCAATAAAAAAGCTCCTCGACCCGAAGGGAGGAGCTTGCTGTCGATGTCTCTCAAGAATGAGAGAGGGGTTGTCAGGACTAACAGATGCTAGGCTGACAAAGAAAGAACTAATGGGTCTTGTACAAAGTGTACGTGATCCGGATGAAACTGTGAAAAATGAATGGAGTGTGGGAGGGCTAAATGCTCTCAACCAACGAACCCAATTCATAAAGTCACACTAATAGTATACATATATTAAAAAAATATGCAAGTACTTTTGCAAAGCATGTTGCTGTATTCATCATCCTTTATCTCCCTTCCCATTCAACATCCTGTCTCACCAGAAGACTCTCTTTACTTAAAGGATCAGCCATCACTTCCTCTACTGCTTTTTCAATTCGTATTCCCTGTGACCCTTTCATGAGCACCACATCGCCTTCACGCATCATAATCTCTAGGTCTTTCCCCGCAATACGAGAATCTTCGTATTGAAAAATATTTGATTCATCCACTCCAGCGTCGAGAGCCCCGTCTGCAATGGTTCGAGCACGGATGCCGACAGTGACCAAAACATCTGCACTGTGAGCTACTAAATGTCCTGCTTTTTTGTGTTCTTCTGTTGAGTATATTCCGAGCTCGAGCATATCTCCAAGTACTGCAATCTTTCTACCATCAGTCTCAATAAGCCTCAGAGTATTGAGCGCTTCCTCAAGTGCAACTGGAGATGAATTATATGAGTCATCAATAATAAGGCTCTGTTTAATACCGTCGATAAGCCTCATTCGACCCTTGGAAGGTTCATGATTTCGAAGTGCACGAACGATATCTTCAAATGGAAGATCGAGTGCGAGAGCCACAGCGATCGATGCGAGTGCTGGATACATCTGTTGAACACCAATGCCCCCGAGAAGCGTGACGTCCTTAATTTCGTCTTTATATGCTACTCGAAAAGAGACTCCAATGGGAACTTTCTTGCCATTCACCTCATCATACGCAATATGATACTGACTTCCCACAATATCGGCACCATTCCCTGTCCCGTATAAAAGAGTTTTATTGTCGACGAGCGATCGAAATGACAAAACATCTTCGTCGTCACTATTAAGTATCAGCACTCCATCAATCTTCAACGCACTGACTAAGTATCCTTTCTCTCTATATACATCTTCTGGTGATGCGAAGAATTCTACATGAACTGGAACTTTTGAAAGCTTACTGACTACGGTGATGTCAGGTTTTATCCATTTTGTAATAGTCTCAATGTCCCCTGGTCTATCGGCACCCACTTCAAGGACAAGCCATTTTGGGTAAAGGTTGGGAAGCATAATAAGCGCCAAGCCTTCAAGAATATTTTTGAACCAGAGTAAGGGGCTATTCCATCCTGTTCCACAACCAAGGATAGTGAGCGGAACACCAAGCTCACTGTTGAAACTTTTTTGACTCTTTCGTACAAAATAAAACTCTGACAATACAGAAAATATCGCATCCTTAGTGGAAGTCTTCCCTACGCTCCCTGTCACCGCCACAACCTTCGGCTTATATTTCTTTAGCACAAGCTTTGCTTCCCATGTGAGCACTGAAACAATAACCAGTTTCAAAATTGATTTCATAGTGTACTACTATACCATTTCAAGTACTTCTTTATCTATCTGGGGGTAACTGATAATAATTTATGAGGAACTTAGCAAGATCACTAAATGGGTTTGTGAGTGTGTCAGACGCGTATTTTACCCCTTTTGGATACACTGTGTAGAGAAAGACAATAAAGCGAGGTTTATATGCAGGGAAATAGCCGAAAAATGAGTGGAGATATCGATCTTCATAATACCCGCCTCCACTACCTTTTGATATTTGAGCGGTGCCAGTTTTTGCTGCGATACTATAATGCTCTTCTTTAATTGCTCCATTTTTTAGGGCCTTGTCTACAACATTCACGAGCATGGAGGTTATTGCCACTGATGTTTCTGGCTTAAACACCTGCGTCTGCACCCCTGGATCATTTTTCTTTGATCCACCAATTTCATAATTAATTTGACTCACAATATGAGGATTTACAAGCTTGCCGCCGTTGCCGAGTGCAGCGAGTGCTCGAATGGTTTCAATCGGGGTATACGCCACACCTTGTCCGAACGATGCAGTAGCGTATTCAACATCACGAGGACTTTTAAGGTTATTTACCAAACCATGAGTTTCGTTTGGAAGATCAATACCAGATTCGCTTCCAAGACCAAGGTCGAGCATATATTTTGCAAACTTTGCATTTCCGGTCTTATGTTCTACCCACGCAGCACCGACGTTGAGTGACTGACTAAGGATTTGTTGCATAGGGATTTCTCCACGTGCCCTTCCATCATAGTTTGAAATCGTACTTCCATTAATCACAACTTTCCCCGTATCAAAATATGTCGTATCAGGAGTTACTGCGCCACTATCAAGCCCAGCTGCCATCGTAAGAGGCTTAATGATTGATCCCATCTCATATACACGCTCTACTAAGTGATTGGCATATACATCGGTACTTTTCTCTACTTGAAAATTATTGAGATCAAATGTTGGTGTGGTAGCCATAGCATAGATGGCGCCAGTCATCGGGTCCATAATAATGCCCCCTGTTTCATCTGAGCTCCACATTTTTTGTGCATCAACAATAGTTTGTTCAAGAGTTGCTTGTACAGATGGTTCAATTGTTGTAACAATGTCTCCTTGGAGTGCAGAATCAGGGGAAAGTACATTGTGAATATTTGAAAATATTTCTGCGAAGAAATTGACGAATACAGCACTATTATTTCTCCCTAGTGTATCTTCGTAATATCGTTCAAGTCCATATCTTCCCACTTGATTGTTCCCTGTTTTGTCATACGCAATAAAACCGATGGTTTGTGCGGCCATAGTATTACCCGGATAAAAACGCCAGCGCTGCTGATAAAGACTTACTCCGGGTATTTTGAGTGCGTTGACATCATCAGCTTTGTCGAATGGAAATCGTTTCATAATTTCCTCATATGAACTGTCTTTTTTTGTAGCTTTCGCAAAAAACGTATCATGGTCTATTGGAAAAACAATGCTTAGTTTATCAAAAGTACTATGCGGATTTGTAATCAGCTTTGGATTGATTGATAGAATGAATCCAGATTTCAATGTTGCAGCAGGAAGTGTATCATTATTTTTCTTTTGGAAAAAAATAGAACCTCGATCATAATAATCAAAATTCGACTGTACGTATTGACGATTGGCTAGCCCCGCATATCTTTTTGCATCGACAATTTGCAAAAAATACAATCTTCCAACAAGAAAGAGTGCGAAGAATAGTATTAGTATAGAAAAAAGTCTAATGCGAGATCGTGGGTCCGCTTTCATGAGAAATAATAATTATGGAGTGAAACCATGCACTTATTGTATACCAGTCTCAGTACACATTCATATGGATTATCGAGGAATGGAAATACCATCTGCAAACGCTACTGATGCATCACGATTTATATAGATATTTGTCGCCACATCTTTGAAACCCATCTGATGAGCCTTCGTAATATCGATTGAGTTTTGACTTGAAATATAGGCAAATTCCATTTCTCCAATATGACTTGTTAGAGTACTGAGTTCTGCCTGTATTTGTTGTCTCACAATGATATTACGGACAGTCTGATTGATCGCGTAGACATAGACCACGAGTGACAAAAACGCGGTAGCAGAAAGTATCCAAAACATGTGCTTATACTGTGGTAGTGTGATTGTCTTCGTTTGCATGCTCTTAATAAAATTATGTCTAATAAACTTTTATATCTTTTCAATAATCCTGAGCTTCGCACTTCGTGATCTTGGATTCTGCTTTAGTTCTGAATCTTGGGCTGTAATAGGACGCTTTGTATGAAGGATACCGGCATCTTCATTGCTGAGAGATCTAAAGTAATGCTTTACAATACGATCTTCTAAACTATGAAATGATATCGCTGCCATTCTTCCTTTTGGTAACAGAGCATCGAAACCTTGTGCGAGACCCTCTTTTATTGCTTCCAATTCGTCATTCACTGCGATGCGGATAGCTTGGAATGTTCTCGTTGCAGGATGGATTTTTCCTTTGTGATAAAACGATGGTGTTGAGCCCTTAATGATGTCGACGAGTTGGCCTGTAGTAGTGATGGGCCTTATCAATCGAGTCTCAACGATTCCTCTTGCAATACGCCCTGCGAACCTCTCTTCACCGAATCCATGAATAATCGTTTGGAGTGACTCCTCTTCCCAATTATTTACTACCTCTTTTGCGGTCAGGCTTCCTGACTTGCTTCGGAAGGTCATAATGAGAGGTTCATCGCGTTGAAATGAAAATCCCCTCTTCGATTCTTCGATTTGATTGGAAGAAAGTCCAAAGTCAAACAAGATTTTTGAAACATTTGCAAAACCTTGATCCTGTATGATCGATGCTATATTTCGAAAACTATCCTCTACGTAGATCATTCGTTCAGCAAATGGAGCGAGGCGAATCTTGCTTCGAGCGATTGCATCGCCGTCGAGATCGATACCAATAATTTGAATATCTTTCCCCAACTGAAACATAGCCTCACTATGTCCGCCGTTGCCGAGCGTTCCATCGATAATGACGTCACCATCGCGGATATCGAGCCCATCAAGTGCTTCGTGTAAAAGAACGGATGCGTGGATCATAGAATCAGTGGGCAATTAAAATACGAAGCTTGCAACGAATGGATAGTGATTTCTTTTAGCATTTCGTTGTAGATCGTAGTCCTAAAACACTCCCAATTCTCCCAATTTCTCCGCTACAGCCTCTGCCTGCTTCTCAATGCGTTTACTATCATCACTCCACTCTTTGTCATTCCAGATTTCAATGCGATTGTAGACTCCCGCGAATACCACTTTACTCTTCAGGTCTGCGTAATCTCGCAAAAACTCTGGAACCAAAATTCTTCCCATCGAATCTATCTCTACCTCCTGCGCACCTGCGAGCATAAATCTGCCAATGTCACGCTTATCCTTTTGACCCATATCGAGACCTCCAAGCTTGTGAGCTATCTCTTCCCAAGCCTTGAGTGGATACAACAGCAAACACGTATCGAGTCCTCGGGTGATCACAATCTTTTTGCCGAGTTCCTTTTTGAAACGTGCAGGTAATGAGATTCTTTTTTTCTCATCTACGCTGTGTGTATACTCTCCGATAAACATGACTGATTGTGGTGAGATGCGAGGCTAATAATGTTCCTATTGTGTGTGTCGTCTACAAAGTATTTTATTCAATCGGCAGCAAGCCATCGAACACAAGCTACTTTGTAGTGGTACACAATAAGAAATTTTAATATCCCACTATTTCCCACTTAATTGAAAGTATATTCCACTCCTTCCCACTTCCCTATACTTTCTATCCACTCTTTTGGTGAACTAGAGTTCAATAATATTTTCTCAATGAATTTACAAAAGAAAAAGCGCCGGATTCTTTTGGAATCCGGCGCTCCTGATAAAAATTACTATTGAGAAATGGTACCTCCGAGAAAATCACTTGCTGTACGAAGCAATTCATCATGAGTAAGTCCAAGAGTTTCCTGTATCTTCTTCATCCGAATACTATCAGCATCAGTAGCATTCACGATTGCTCCATCTATCCTTTTGAGTGCAATTTTGCTGTACTCAAGGAGGAGCAGCTTGTCCTTTGTACTCATAGTTTCCTCCTGTTGTTTTTCCATTTTTTATAGTAACATAAATTATTAAAAATGCAACTATACTTGAACACCGCTTACTTCTCTAGATAAAGTGAGTCTTAGTGCGAATTGCCCACAAGCTGCTCTCGATTCAGTATTCGGCATTAGAGGATAGATATTTGCAGCAGTTTTTCCAGATTTAATTAAATTTCTTGCAAATGCTCGAAGCGTGTCTTGTGTTGCAGTATGGGTGAGTGAGCGTAACTTGTCTCTTTCTGCATGATCCTCCCCATGACCTTCAGTAAGTAATAATTCTTGCTCTTCAACTACTGTTTTAGTATACCGAAGGCATTGATCGAACACGTCCTCAAGCATTTCTTTTAAATTTTGATTTTCGCCAACAAGAGCTTCTAGCTTTTCAGGTGGGATCTTCCAATCAAAATTAACTTTTTCCAAACTCTCTCTAATTGGATCTAATTGGTGCGATTGTTCTTCGGGTAATTCAAAGCTCATAGTTTTGTATGATTATTCAGATCTAGGTTTTAATGTTGGGAACAAAATCACTTCTTTAATATTTTTGACATTAGTGAGGAGCATGACGAGGCGATCGATACCAATACCTATCCCCCCATTCGGTGGCATGCCATGTTCCATCGCCTCAAGGTATTCAACATCAGATGGGGAGATTTCTTGCTCTCCTTCGTTTCTCTTTTTGTCCTGTTCGAGATATCGTTCCTTTTGGTCGATAGGATTATTGAGCTCTGAAAACGCATTGACGAGCTCCACTCCACCGATGACAAGCTGAAAACGGTCAATGAGTGTTGGATCGTTTGGAAGTCGTTTTGCAAACGGGTTAAAAGAGACTGGGTAATCGATAATGAAAGTTGGTTGAATGAGTTTTGGACGAGCTGCTTTTTTATAAATATTATCAAGAATCTTTTCTATAGCTTCTTTTGGATCAACTTTAATTCCGAGACGTTGAGCAATAATAGAAGCTTCGTCTCGTCCTAGAGACTCAGGATTTGCAATGAGTGCAAACTTTCTAAGAAGATCGTAAAAGGTCACGATAGAAAACGCTCCATTCACGTCGATTGTTTGATCATCATAGGTGAATGAATGTGATTCGAATACATCTTTTATCACAGATTTGAAAAGTTTTTCGACAAACGTGCGTTGGCTTTTCGCATCAGCATATGCCTCATTACTTTCGAGCATTGTAAATTCTGGATTGTGGGATGTATCGATGCCTTCGTTACGAAAACGTTTACCGATTTCATACACTTTAGTAAAACCTCCCGCGAGAAGCTCTTTGAGGTAGAGTTCCTGTGCAATCGTAAGATAAAAATTTAGATCAAGTGCGTTGTGATGTGTCACAAAAGGCTCTGCGGTAGCACCACCCGCAAGGATCTGGAGTGTAGGGACTTCAACTTCAATATATCCAGCATCATCGTAAAACGACCGTATGGATTTGATAATCTTGGTACGAGTAAGAAAACGCTGCATCACTTCGGCGTTCATGAGCGTATCAAGGTATCGTTTGCGAAAACGCTCTTCAGTATCGGTAAGTCCATGCCACTTTTCCGGAAGAGAACGGAGTGTCTTTGCGAGCATCTTCCATGTTTTTACTTGAATGGTTCTTTCTTTCCTGTTTGTCTCAAAAAACGTACCTGTAACTTCGACAAAATCGCCAATATCTACGGTGTTGATAAAGAGATCGAAATCTGCATCAGAAATTAATTCTCCTTTTTTAAGGAGTGCTTGGAATCTTCCTGTTCCATCAGAAAAGTGGAAAAATGCGAGTCCACCTTGTGGGCGCAGTGACATAATGCGACCTGCCAAAGAATATTCTTTTTTTGGTTCTTTGGTGGAAAGCTTTTCAAACTTTTCGATTGCTTGTGCTATTTCAAAATCACGATCGGTATGTGCTGGATAGCAATCCATGCCAGCATTGTTTAGCTTTTGGAGTTTTTCTATGCGAGTATTTCGAATTTCATCGATTGAAGCCATGATGTCGAGCTTCTAGGAATTAGATAGGTGCTTGTAGATTAAGAATTGAAGCTACAAGCTTGTAGCTAAAAGCTAAAAGAATTTATGTAATATCGGTAACCTTATACTCCATCATACCAGAGGGTGTCTTGAAAGAGAACGACTCACCTTTCTTTTTGCCGAGTGCTGCGGCGCCTAGTGGTGACTTTACAGAGATTTTTCCTTGCGCCATATCTGCCTCTTCTGAACCAACAAAGGTAAACACTTTTTCAGTATTTCCTTTTTTTACCGTTACTACTGAGCCAATAGTGACTGAATCGGTGTCATGAGAAGAGATAATGCTCGCAGATTTGAGCATCATTTCAAGACGTGCAATGCGATCTTCAACAGAAGCCTGCATATCACGCGCTTCGTGGTATTCTGCATTTTCTGAGAGGTCTCCGAGAGCTTTTGCGTACTCGAGATTTTCTGCAACTTCTTTACGGCGAACAGTCTTGAGCTGTTGGAGCTCAACCTTGAATTCATCGTATTTTGCCTGGGTTAGGTATTCGTGTTCTTCGCTCATATATGGATTCTAATCTCGACTATTCTATAGGAAAACAGCAGTAAGTCAATGTGAACGACCGCGTACTAGCTGTCACTGTCCCTCTTCATCCTCACTTTATATACTCTGGTGTGTTCGCCATCATCCAATCGATAACTTGTCTCATAACATAAGTTCCTCCAATCGCATTTCCTTTTGGTCCATGCTCCATGAGTACCGCAAATGCGTAGCGTGGATTTTCGGAGGGGAAAAATCCTGTTACCCATGAGTTTACGAACACCTTACTTACGCCGAGTTCTGCAGTCCCTGTTTTTGCTGCAATATGAAGATTTTCAATATTTAGACCTTTTGCTACACCCTCTGTTACCGATAGTCGCATACCTTCTCGTACGATATCAAAATTCTTTGACTGAAGTGGGAGTGGAATAGACTTTGTATCATTACGTGGGTCATCGATAAGTACTGTGGGAGTGACCAGTGTACCACCATTTCCAAACACTCCTACAGCTCGTACAGCTTGTACTGGGGTGACCTGGAAGCCGTACTGACCAATAGAGCTATTGTAAGTATCTCCGAGGTACCAGCGCTCACCAAACGTCTCCTGCTTCCACTGAGGACTCGGGATGTTTCCACTTTTTTCTCCCATTAGATTAATTCCCGTAGAAGTGCCGAATCCAAACATTCTCAAGTACGTATCAATATTTGCGATTCCGATACCCTTTTGACCAGCATTGCCTCCACCAACTGTATAAAAGTATTCATCAGAAGATTGTGATATTGCCTGACGCATGTCGATCCAACCATGCGCTTCCCAGTCATGAAACACTGCCTTCTTTGTCGAATCATATGGATTTGGAATAGTGATTGATCCAGTGCTAAGAATTTGCTTTTTTGGATCAATAATTCCCTCTTGAAGAACACCCATCGCAACAAAAGGTTTTATGATAGAGCCTGGAATATAGAGCCCAGAAATAGCACGATCCACAAATGGATTGTTTTTTTGTTTAAATAAATCATTAATTGCCTTACGATCCGTGCCCTCTGTTACAATATTTTGGTCGTATTCAGGGAAACTCGTTATTGCCAAAATTTCTCCGTTATGAACATCCATAATAACTCCAGCTCCACCGGTAAACCCACGATCGCCTGCAGTATTTTTAATTACATCATAAAGCTCGTGCTGAATACGTGAATCAATCGATAAGGTAAGATCTGCACCATCTTTTGGAGGCGTAAGTGTTCCTTCAGATTGGACCTTACCCATTGCATCCGTTTCAGTAAGCTTCATTCCATTTGTTCCCGTAAGCTCTTGATCGTAAAACTCTTCAACACCATCTTTTCCGATAAACACATTATTGTAATAATTTCCTGAACTATCTTTTGATGGATATTTTAAGTACCCAACAAGATGCGCGAACCCATCCTCAGGTATGTACATTCTTTTTGCAAAATCTGTTTCCGGATCAAGCTCATTCCATGCGAGTTCAACTTTGTTTCGATCATAAATAACTCCACGTTCTGCAAACACTGTCGTGCGCCTCAAGTGATTGTTTTCGCTGCGAGCTTCAAATGCGTAACCATTCTTAACTTGGAGTATCCACAACTTTCCAAGAAACATAGTGACAACAAGGAGAAATGCAATTGCAACTCCTCGAGCAACACTTCTTGAAATAGGCTTCTCTATCCTTCCTTCAAATTGGTGCACGTCAAAATCTGGTAGATTACGAGAATCGAGAAAAATTTCGTCTGGATGAATCTCACTTCTACCACTAATTGTACCTTTTGAAAAAATTCTTTTGAATCGTTTGTATGTCACTGTGTCCTGCTCGAGAGCGTTACGTGCTCCTTCACCCAGAATGATACCAGAAAGAGAAGTCCTATCGAAATAGTGTAGGGATACGAGCTCAATATATGCGCTGACCGCGCTCCATACAATGCGTCGAGTGAAAGAGCAAAAAATAATGATTCGTAATACGAAGGGTATAGAAATATTCCAATTACGATTACGGCGAGGCACACATACCAAGGCAAAAATAATACTAAGATGAAACTCCCGATATCAAATAAAATTCTTTTAAGATTAATGTCCATGACTAATACGTACAAAGGTCAGACTAAAAATATTGAGTGGAAATGAAATGTATACATTTTTAAATGAATCAGCACGAAGTGGCTCAACTGCTTGTACAGTTCCAAGCACACTGGTCTTAAGGGCAGGAAGTATGACTATATCTCCTACTGCAATATCGAGATCTCTTGGAGCTGGAAAAATGAATCCCCCACCCCCTTGTCCTGTCAGATCGATCGCAGTCCCATTCTTTGCGAGCTGAGCTAATGTTTCTATTCCTGCACTTGAATAAAATCGTATATGCACAAGTGTGCCTGATCTATCAACAACAGTACCGAGAACCGTATTTCCAGGACCAAACACTATATCTCCGACTATGACTTGCGAATTACTCGTTACTTCTGCAGTTACTAGATCATAAAAAGACTGAGATGGATTCGTCAATATACGTGCCACTTCCCCATCTGAACTCTCTGATCGAAGTGATTTCAACTGATTGTTTTCAAGAATGAGTGCATCTCGCTCAAGAGAAAGTGTAGACAGATCAGCAAGTTTTTGACGCAGCACAGTATTCTCAGTTAACAACGTTTCTTTATTTCTCAGTATTTCAAAATGCGTACCGAAAAAATTTCCAGTAACTTGTTCACCTTTCCAAAACGGACTCATAAGGGGCCCTAATATAGAAAAAGAACTGTTTTTCTGTATAAGTGAGAAAAGAATTATGAGACAAAAAACTCCCACCGTAATAATGAGAGCGGGTTTGACATTGGGATTTTTTCTTTGTTTAGGCTTTAGCGGGTAGTTCATCTTCATTTTGAATAAGCACTTCTGAGAACCCTGCGAGATCCTCGAGTATAAGACCAGTGCCACGAGCAACGGTTGTTAGCGGATCTGCAGCTACGTGAACAGGAATCTTGATCTCTTCTTGAAGAAGCTGCGCGAGACCTTTGATGAGGGCTCCTCCTCCTGCAAGATACATACCGCGATTCATAATATCAGAGAGAACTTCTGGTGGTGTTGTTTCCAGAACTTCGCGTGTTGCCTCTACGAGACTTGCAATCGAAAGAGATATTGCTTCACGAATATCTGCATCTGTAATGACAACTTCACGGGGAAGGCCAGTGATAAGATCACGGCCTTTGACCGATGCTTCGAGCGCCACTTCTCCAGGAATTACTGATCCGATTGCGATCTTGATATCTTCTGCAGTCTTTTCCCCAACTAATATTTTAAATTCAGACCTGATATACCCGATAATGTCGTTACTAAGTTTATCTCCAGCAATGCGAAGATTTTTTGACTTCACTACTCCTCCGAGCGAGATGATGGCAATGTCTGAAGTTCCTCCACCAATATCAAGCACCATAGAACCTATCGGTTCGCGCACTGGAAGTCTCATCCCGATAGCAGCTGCCATTGGTTCTTCTACGATATGTACCTCCCCTGCACCTGCATTACGGGTAGCATCACGCACTGCACGAATTTCTACATTTGTTATTCCTGATGGAACTCCGACAACCACTCTCGGTCCAAACATTTTTTTGGTTTCTTTTTGTGCTTTATTGAGAAGATAAGTAATCATCTCTTCGGTAACTTCAAAGTCAGAGATTACTCCGTCGACGAGTGGTCTCACTGCCACAATGTGTGCAGGAGTACGGCCAAGCATTTGTTTTGCAGCACTGCCGACCGCTACTACCTGACCAGTCTTTTGGTTAACAGCTACAACTGAAGGCTCGTTGATCACGATTCCAGCACCACGAACATACACCAAGGTATTTGCAGTGCCAAGATCTATTCCAATATCGTTTGAAACAAGCCTTCTAAGCTTTTCAAATTTTCCCTTTGGTAAAAATCCCATATTATTCAGCGAGTTCAGTAAATGTTCCGGTAAGAAACTCTGTTTCTGGCATCACTCGCGTTTTACCAGTCCTACGATGCTTCACTTCAACAGTCTTTTCTATATTTCCACGATCAGAGACGATGACATGCCATGGAATACCTATAAGATCTGCATCCGCAAACTTTTCCCCTGCACGAACATCTCGATCATCATACAATGTTGTAACTGAGATTTCTTGCATCTTTGCGTACAGAGCTTCTGCACGCTTTGTTGTTTCTTCACTTCCCTTGATCTCAATAAGGTGCGAGTTAAATGGTGAAGCAGAATCTGGCCAAATAATGCCTTTCTCATCAGAAAACTTATCTACCATGAGACCCATAACACGGGTAATACCAATACCGTAAGAGCCCATAAATACCGGCGTCTTCTCACCTTTTTCGTTTGTATAAAAAAGTCCAAGCGCTTCAGATTTTTGTGTTCCAAAATTAAAAATATTTCCTACTTCTGCTGTTGCAACCTCAGTAAGCTCGTCGCGACTAACACCGAGACTTTTCAGAGTTTCTTCATTGAGCACTTCCTCATTGACTGCGATACCCTTTTCACGATTTAGGAAGATTTTGTCTTCACCAGTTTCTGCCACAGTTTGGAATTCGTGACTAAACTTAGTGAATGCACCACCTGATGCAAACGTAACGAACGTATCATTTCCAAGACCAAGCCTTGCGTAGAAACGCTTATACGCCTCAATAGTTTGATTATAAAACTTCGTATGATCTTGCTCATCAATACAAAATGAGTACATGTCTTTCATGACAAACTCACGTCCGCGCATAATGCCACTCTTTGCACGGAGCTCGTTGCGAAATTTAGTTTGGAATTGATACACAAACACCGGAAGATCTCGGAAGCTCGAAATATATTGCTTGAGCATGTCTGCAATAGGCTCTTCGTGAGACCACCCGAATCCTACTTCCCCTCCCGCTTTGAGTTCTGACTTGAACCACACATCAACGTTTTCATCACTCCATCTGTCTGTTTGCTGCCAAAGCTCTTTGCGCTGAAGTGCTGTCATAATGAGCTCTTCTCCTCCTATCGCGTTCATTTCTTCACGCGCAATCTGCTTGATCTTTTCGAGGACCATGAGGCCGAGTGGTAAATATGCATATACACCAGCCATTTCTTTATGAATATATCCAGCACGAATAAGAAGAGAAGCGTTTTTTGAAACCTCGTCTTTTGGACTTTCTTTGCGAGTTTTGGTGAATAGTTTACTTTGTCTCATGACGAAATAGTATCGCACTTGAGAGCTCACAGCAAATAACTATTGACAGTACGCATTTTCAATAGTAAATAGCATTTTACTGAAACAGCTCTCTCCATTTAACTCTGTAGCTCTGTAGAAATTTCTATAGCCACATCTTGAGAATTAGTTTTACATTTTTCTAGGAAGCTTTGACCGTCATTCCCTACTCTTCGATCAAAGGCAACACGAAATGGAGTTGAGTAGGTCTCTACCCACATTCTTTTTTCGTCTTCTGTCGCTTCTTCTCCGCACAAAATAAGCATCGTCTGTACTTCAACCATCATCTTGAACTTCATTAGATCTTTTATGTACTCAGGAGACTCATGGATGTGTTCGGGTGTGTGTTCAAAATTCATAAAAAATGTGAGTTAGAATAACTTTAGTACATCATGAATAGTAACAGCGATCATGAGAAGCACGAGAATAACAAACCCTGCACCATTTACGGTGTTGAGAATTTTCGCAGGAAGAGGCTTACGAATAATCGCTTCAATGAGGACGATGAAGATCCTTCCCCCGTCGAGTGCAGGAAATGGCAAGAGGTTAATTACCGCCAAGTTTAGTGATATGAGTGCTGTAAATGAAAGAAGATATACAAATCCCAAATGACTGACGTCACCAACAAGGCCAACGATACCAACTGGTCCTGTCACTTGAGAAAATCCTCCGCCACCCGTAACTATAGTTTTAATAAACGAAACAAGGCCGAAAAATATCCCTTTGAGTTGTTCGTAAGTAACAATGGCACCTTCACGGAAAGCCGTGAAAAATGGAAGCTTGAGTGTCCCAATACTATCCATAGCAACACCTATCGCGACTTGACCTTGTACGACCCCTTCCTTTGCAGTCATAGAAAGCGAGAGAAGTTCTTTCCCTCGTGCTAGATCGAGAGTGACACCTTGTTTACCGTGAGCTTCAATAAAATTTGAAACAACTTCTGGAGTTACAATCTTGGTAATATATGTTCCAGAGGTAATTTGCAGTATTGCATCTCCAGGCTTTATTCCCGCGATCGATGCTGGAGAATTTGGTCTTACTTCTGTTATGACAATATGTGCGTTTTCAATAAGCCCAGGGCCATTGTAACCCTCTGTTGGTGTTGGTAAGCCGATAAGAAATCCACTCGAAATAAGAATCCACGCAAAAAGAACGTTCATGGTTACTCCTGCGATGAGAACAGCGATTTGAATTGGCCGAGGTTTGTGGAGAATACTGCGATTACTTTCAGGACCAGACATAGAATCTTCATCAGGATTTTCTCCAAAAATTCTTACAAATCCTCCAAACGGTATTGCGTTCAACGTGTATGTAGTCTCACCTTTTGTAATGGCAAAGACCTTCGGTGGGAAGCCGAGGCCAAATTCGGTGACTTTAATGCCAGATTTTTTTGCAACAATAAAATGTCCAAATTCATGGACCAAAATGAGAATTGCGAGGATAATGATAAAAATGATAATAGCCATGATAGATTTTCTTAAATAAAAAATGAGAAAATCATCAAATTTCTACAATTTCTTTTTCTTTTTTGTCTGAAAGCTCTTCGAGTTTCATTCCGGCATCATCGATAAACTTTTGAAGCTCCTCATTGTAACGAAACTTTTCATCTTCTGCGATCTCCCCTGCCTTTTCTTTGGTTTGTATATCTGTACGGACTACTTCGCGTTCTTTTCGAAGCGAAACACGTGCCTCTTCGAGTTTTTGTTTTGCGAGTTTCGCAAGCATTTCTCTACGCTCTGAAGTAAGTGCTGGAAAATTGATACGCAAACCTTTGTCGTCGACAGACACCGAGAGACCGAGGTCAGAGTCGTTCACGGCCTTCTCTATCGCTTTGACTTGTGTTTGATCCCATGGAACCACTCGAATTGTTTTTGGATCTTCGATCGTTACACTTGCGATCTGATTGATCTGCATATAACTTCCATATGACTCAACTGAAATTGCATCGAGAATGATAGGGGTAGCGCGACCAGTGCGAATCTGGGCAAACTCTTTTTTGAGCCAGTCTTCGGTTTCAGCAATTTTTTGTTTTAGCGGGGTGAAGTTGTATGCCATAGTTTTGTATTCTATCAGAAATGCTATCAGCGGAGAAGGAACATACTCAACACTGATGCAATAATAAGTATTTGAATCATAGGACCGATAAATGACTTGTGTGGGAATCGGTACTTGGCATGGATATTCATATGAAATCTTTGAAGTGAAGTGAGTGGTTCTTTTCGAATTTTGAAGTACACAAACTGAAGGAAATCTGGTGTTACTGCCCCGAAGATTCCCCATAAGATTGGGCTTTGTATCAGTCCCATGAGACCAATATGATGCGAAGGCAAGAGTAAAAGTCCGAGAAAGATACCAAACAAAAAATCGAATCCGATATAGGTAAGATCAATGAAAAAATGTTTCCCAATAATTAAATCTTTTTTTAGCTCCTCTGTTTCGCCATTTCCTGAGCGTAATGGGTAATCCCAATGCGGAATAGCGTCAAGTAGGAAATGACTCAAAAACCCAATCAGAAAAGCGGCAAACGGATTTGCCCTCGAAATCACCGCGAGCCCCGCACCCACGACTGAATGTGTAGACAGTGTCATAGGCGGTTATCATACCAAGGAAACACTGCACTGCAAGAATTTATTACCGAGCGGATGGGAGAGTATGCGCAATATGCTCGAGGAGCATCTTTATTGAAGGAGCTCGATCAGATAAGTAGTCTTCTGCTTTTATCAGATCAGAAAGTATATCCGCAGAATTTGAAAGGACGTTACTCTGTTTCTCATGAAGCTCGTCGATGATGGAACGCACGAGAAGCTTTGCTGAATTTTTATCTTTATCCTCTGCAATCTTCCCTACCATTTCAAGTCTCTCTGAAAGTGACATCTGACAAAAAGTTCTACCAAGTTTTGTAGTATGAGTTTTATCTCCAAGAAATGATATAGACGTCATGCGCGAGCGAAGTGTCGGAAGTATTCCTTTATCTTCAGAAAGAAGGAGGAAAAAATGATTGCCAGGTAGTGGCTCTTCAAAGAGTTTGAGGAGTGCATTCTGCGCTTCAATTGTGATTCCATCTGTTAACAGTACAAATATTTTTTTGCTATTTGAAAAAGATTTTTTGATGTGGAGATCAGTGAGTTCTCGTGCATCATCGATGCCTACGGTTTCAATGTTCTTCATCCAAAAATCTGGATTGTTGTGAATAGAAACAGAAAGATCATGTTCAACAAAAGAAAGGAGAGATTCTTTTACTACTTCTTTATCACCAACAAAAGCGTATGCATGATGGAGTTCATTAGGATTGAGGAAATTTTTTAGTTCCATACTGAGTAGTATATCGTCTGACTTGTTCTTCGTATAACTTGACAAGTTATAAAATTATGATAATTTCTTCTTAGTTTGTTCTATGTAAATAGGTCCGTACTGAGAAAGGCGATGTTCTGATTACCACGCAAGGCCCGATAACAGATGAGCCTCAGTGGTACACGTTGTTGCCCTGGTCAGGTAACAAACAGAGGAGTGACCCCTGTTGAGCTGCTGAACATAAGCACGCGAGACAAACTGAGAAGTGATCCTCGCTTCACAGAACTCATTGATGTATCAATTTCTCAGTACGGACTGTGCATAACTCCCCGCAAAGCGAAGCTTTGCGGGGAGTTCTTTTTCTATTCGTTATTCATCATTCCTTATTACTCATTTGTCCCCTCCCTATCTCTTCGAAATAATCGATTTCTTGTAGGTATCGAGATGTTCGAGTGCGATACCGGTACCTTGCGCAACACAATATAACGGATCCTTTGCAAGTACCGCTTTTACTCCAGTACGACGGAATACAAGCTCGGGGAAATTACGAAGCTGAGAAGATCCCCCTGTCATGATGATGCCACGATCGATAATATCAGATGAAAGTTCTGGCGGAGTTTCTTGCAGCACATCTTTGATCGCTTTGATCATCTCGCGAAGTTCTTTTGCGATTGCTTTGGTAATTTCGTTAGTTTTGATCTCGACTGAACGCGGAAGACCGAGTACGTAGTCGCGTCCACGGATAGTCATGACGAGTTCTTCATCGAGAGCGATGGCAGAACCAACTTTGATTTTGATTTCTTCTGCTGTCTTATCACCAATCGCAAGATTAAATGTTTTTTTAATATAATCAGCGATTGCTGTATCAATGCGATTGCCTGCACACTTTACTGATGTAGAAGCTACGATACCGCCGAGCGAAATAACCGCGACATCAGTCGTACCTCCGCCTATATCTACGATCATATGTCCTACTGGCTCGTGGATGGGTATTCCTGCACCGATCGCTGCAAGGATGGGTTCCTTCACGACATATGCGTTCTTAGCTCCGGCTTTGATCGCAGCTTCTACCACTGCTCGACGTTCGGTTGATGTCACCCCTGCTGGCACTGATATCAGTACATCGGGTTTTGCGATATTCCACTTGCCGAGTGCTTTGTTGATGTAATACCGAAGCATTGCCTCGGTCACACGGTAGTCTGCGATGACTCCGTCTTTCATTGGTCTGTACGCAACGATCGACTCAGGTGTTTTGCCGATCATCTGTTTTGCCTCAATACCGATAGCTAATATCCTATTATCTTCTTCAGATATTGCCACAACTGACGGCTCGTTGAGTACGATTCCTTTTTCAGGAACATACACCAGCACACTGGTGGTTCCAAGATCAATTCCGAGTTTTTTGGAAAAAAATGACATATCTATTCACCTGAAGAATATAGGGTTTGAACCCTAAACACAACAGTCGCAAAGCCTCAGGTTTCTGTGGTACATTGGATCCCTATGGCACAAAAAAAAGACCAAAATCCAACTTTTGAAAAGTTCAAATTAACAGCTAGTATCCTTATGCTACTTGCCATGATTATGGTGATTACTGTTCTGAAAACAAAAAGTAGCGATACCGCGACTCACACAAACCCTGAAGGAGGGTTGGTCAACCTTTGGGTACAAAATGGTCAATCGAAGATTACTGTCGATAGTATTGTAGAAGGAACCACCATGAAAGACGGTGAGATTTTTGTGGTAAATCATCTTGAGCCACGCGAGAATACCTTTGCAGTTATTCATGACGGATATTATCCATGGGAAAAGAACATAACACCTGCACTCCATTCAAAAACTGATTTCCATAGCTTCGCAGTACAAATGCAACCAACTCTAGAAAAAATCGACACTCAAAATGATCTGTACGGTAAGTATCAAGATATGTTTAGTGCACTCGTAGTACCCGATATCGACCACGAACTCATTTCGGATAACAAAAAAATGGGAGTTTGGGTAGAACATAATTCGGTATTTGCTGAATGGCTAGGGAACAACGATGAGACGCCACCGTTCTTTTGCACAAATGGTGTATGCAATACCAGAATTCAAGTTGTAAAATCTCTCTACAACATTCGATCGCTAGCCTTTCTCGATCATAGAGATGATGTAATTATCTTTTCAGACGACAATGGCATATATGCAATAGAGCTTGATGCTAGAGGAAGACAAAACTTCCAGCCTATTTTTAAAACTGCGAATCCAGAGTTCTTCTTAATTCAGCCAAGGGAAATGATTGTGAATTCGAATACTCATTATTTCAAGATATCCTTTTAAAACTGATCGTTTGTAAAAAAGCCTCACTCTCATTACTATGGTGATAATGAGAGTCTATACAGTCATCCCTATTAGCAAAGGAATTCCTAAGGAAACGCTTACCTATTTTGGAAGCGATGATATCAGTATTGGAGCCCTTGTCTCGATTCCTCTTCGCAAGAAAACCATCCACGCCATTGTCATCGATGGACAAGAAGTTTCTGAACACAAGTCTGAACTTAAAAAATCCGATTACTCACTCAAGAAGATTACAAAAGTTGTACAGAGTGATTTTCTATCGCCATCGTTTCTCTCTGCCTCACAGCGGACTGCAGAATATTTTGCAACAAGTACAGGATCGATCCTTCAACACACGCTTCCAAAGCTAGTACTTGAAAACGCCGCTCTCATATCAAAAAACAAAAAGGTAGCGAGCAAAGTACCGTCTCCAATAAAAAAGGAAACTTCAGTAATCCAAGATGTGGAGGACGATCGATTTTCTCATTATAAAGGGTTTATTCGTGGAGAATTCGCTCGTGGGTCATCAGTATACTTTTGTGTACCAACGGCAGAGGACTTGCGCAGAGCAAAGACGCTCCTCGAAAAAGGTATCGAGCAATATACCTGCGTACTCCATGGTGGTCTTTCAAAAAAAGAGTTCGACACTGCACTATCTCGTATCTCAAACACCGAACATCCGGTCCTCATCATTGGAACAGTGCCATTTATATCAATTGAGCGAGTGAATCTCGGTAGCATTATTCTTGATAGAGAAAACTCGAGAAGTTATCGCACCCAAACGAGAAATTCAATCGACCTCCGTATGTTCGTGAAATTCCTTGCAGAAGCTATGAACGTGCGGCTTGTGATGGGAGATCTCTTGCTATCGATAGAGACGCTATGGAAACAAAAAAATGATGAGTATACAGAAATCTCACCTTTGAAGTTTCGAGAACTAACGAGCGCAGAGTGTCTCCTTGTCGACATGAAGCTGCCCAAGGGCGAGTACGTTGAAACTTTTCGAATACTTTCTCTCGAGCTCGAATCTCTCATAGACAAGTCAACAGCTGAAAATGAAAATCTCTTTATTTTTTGCGCTCGGAAAGGACTCGCGCCTATTACAATTTGTGGTGATTGCGGTACTGCAGTTCTCTGTCAAAAGTGCAATGCACCAGTGACGCTTTACCATAGAGCGAGTGAAAATATATTTCTCTGCAACAAATGCGGCACTGAGCGAGGAACATCTGAGCGTTGTATACACTGCGATAGTTGGAAACTTGAAACACTCGGCATAGGAGCTGAGGGTGTTGAAATCGAGATTAAAAAAAAGTTCCCAAAAGCAACTGTGTTTCGCATGGATAAAGATAGTGTGAGTACTGCAAAAAAGGCAACTGAGATAATAGAAAAGTTTCGAAACACTCCAGGGTCGGTTCTGATTGGTACAGAACTCGCACTTCCCTATCTTGATAATTCTATTGAGAATATTGCAGTCGCATCGATCGATGCACTACTCTCACTCCCCGACTTTCGGATCAATGAAAAGATTTTGTACCTTCTTCTTACCATGCGCTCACGTGCCAATAAAGTCTTCCTTATCCAAACCCGAAGTGCAGGAAGTAAAATATTTGATTTCGCGCTAAAAGGAAATCTTACTGACTTCTATCGTCAGGAAATTGATGAGCGTCAAAAGTTTAGATACCCGCCATTTTCTCTATTTGTAAAAATGACCATAGAAGGCACGAAAGGCTTTGTAGAAAAAGAAATTGATAGTCTTGCTCAATACTTTGCTGATTGGAATGGGGCACCATTTGAAAATATGAAATTGAGTATTCGCGGTAATACTCTTATGCATATTCTCTTTCGATTTGAGCAGACGCGGTGGCCTGATGATTCATTCCTCAAAAAAGTCCGCACTCTCCCACCTCATATTACGGTTCAAGTAGACCCTGAGAGCTTGTTGTAATTAAGCCGTCAGATAATTTGTCTGGTGGTTTCTGTTTTACGTTCTCTGTGGTAGAGTTTTTCTACCTTACAATCAATGGTTTTAATCGTTCAAAAAGAAAATACAGTACTCCGGCAGAAAGCAAAAGAAGTCCCGATCAAGGATATTACCTCTCCTCGCATCAAAAAGGTTCTGGCTGAAATGAAAGAGGCTCTCGCCTCCCAAGATGATGGTGTTGCTATTGCAGCACCACAAATCGGCATCCCACTTCGGATTTTTGTCGTATCAGGCAAAGTAATGAGCATCCTTAAAGATGAAGACCAGGATACTGCAATATATCCAGATATGGTCTACATCAACCCTGTCAT
>JBBQUO010000013.1:0-22293 GCA_038212375.1 Minisyncoccia bacterium | reverse complement strand
ACTTTTTTGATTTCATTTTGAATTTGAGAAGTGATGAGTTCTTCACGGACATATTTTTGCAAGCAAGGATTTTTCCGTTTGGTACATCGCAAATAGTTATGACCTTTTTGTGTCTCGGTGGTAATGAAACAACCACATTCTCCACAACGGAAAAATCCTCTATATAAAAATGGTTTCAGCCCTTTGCTATGCGGTTTAGATTTTCGACTCATCACTTCCTGAACGGAATCAAAAAGTTTCTTTGTGATAATCGGTTCGTGCTTTCCCTCAAAAATCTCTCCGTTATATCTCATTAGTCCAGTGTAGATAGGATTTTTGAGAAGTTTTTGATAATTCGACACCGCAAGTTCCTTTCCGCTTTTTCGCTTCAATCCAAGTCCGTTAAATTTGTCGCGAAGTTTGCGCAAAGTGAAATCTCCAGTTGCGTAGGCCTCAAATGTTTTTTTGATAAGTGGAGCATTTATAATATCGGGAACAATCATTCTATTTTTATTCATATATCCCAGCGGAGCCATTTGAGGCCATATTCCGTCTTTCACTTTGTTGCGATGACCTCGTTTTATATTTTCCGACAAATTATCCACATAATACTTGGATTGCGAAAAAGCGATTGAAAGCATGAATTTTCCTTGCGGTGTCGGATCACACCAGAAAGTTGGAAATTTAAGCTCGGTGATTTTTCCCGTATCGAGCAGGTAGATAACTTTTCCACCATCAACACTGTTTCTCGCTAACCTATCAGGATGCCACGCTAAAATCCCACTTGCTTCACCCTGCTCGATACGGAGAAGCATTTCATTAAATACTGGCCGACCCGGACTCTTGGCGGTTTGTTTTTCCACGAAAATATCTACAACATCAATTTGTTCTTTAACTGCTAACTCTTTGAGTTCGGCCAGTTGATCCGAAATGCTTCTAACCTGCCGATCTTCGGTATCGGTACTTTTGCGAGTATAGATAAAAAACTTTCTGGTGTGATTATTCATAAAATTATATTGGCAAACGAGGAGCCACGCGGAGCGTGGAAAACCCTTTTGGATTCGGGAATTTTTGGCGGGAATTCAGAACAGACGGCACTTCGGGCCGACCATATTTTTGCTTCAGAAACCGATTTCGTTTTCTGGCGGAGGATGTGAGATTCGAACTCACGGTTCCAATTAAGGAACGACGGTTTAGTAAACCGTTGATTTAAACCACTCATCCAATCCTCCATATGGCGTCTGTGAAGTAGACTAGCAAATTAAGTCTATTTGCGAAAGTATAAAATTTTATGTGATAAATAAATAGATTCCTTCAGAAATATTTTATTCAGACTCATCATATAACTTTAAGGCCCTGTCTCAGGAGTTTCCTGTGCTCAAGAAAATATATCTGTAATCCTCAAATTTCTCACGAAAGTCTGGGAGACTTTCTCTCAAATTTTACTTTGTAAAATGTGCTTCTGCAGTGTCTATTGTACAAAATTCGATTTCGTTTTTTTGCGGAGACGGAGGGATTCGAACCCTCGAGGGGGTTTAAAGCCCCTGCCTCTTTAGCAAAGAGGTACGTTAGACCACTCTGACACGTCTCCAAGTTTTGCAACTTTATCATAGATTAGATGCACCATCTATAGTTAATGTGCTACAGCAAAGGCAATCACTTCTTTCGCTCCCGATTCTTTTAGAGCACGCTTTGCTTCAACAAAGGTGCTTCCCGTTGTTGCCACATCATCAATCAAGATAATATTCTTTCCTTTTACCATGCTTGCATCGTCTACGGTAAAAGTTCCGATCAAGTTTCTCAACCGGATACTCCTGTCCTTCACACTTGCTTGTGAGCTAGTCTCGCGAGTTTTTTTGATTGCATGGGGGATATACATAATAGTTTGTGAATCAAGGTGCTTGAGTGTTTGTATGCAAAGTTCTTCCGTTTGATTAAAGCCTTTTTCTTTTTGGTGGACTTTTGATGCAGGGATAGGTATAAGACACCACTCTTTTCTCACAAAAAGTCCATGTTCGTCAAAGTAGGAGAGAATTTCGTCTGCAAGCATACTGCCAGCAGTCTCAAGAAGAATTTCGTTGCCTGTATATTTAATTTCCCAAATAAACTCTCTCACAGCTTTATCTTTGTATGCAAAGAGCGGGTGTATCCATGGAAAGGGGGATTGTGGAGATGGTGAGAAGTGGATACCACTTTTGGACTTGAGAGCTGCTTCCAGCTTTTGTATGGAAGGTTTGCTCGGGAATAGTATTTCGAGAAAAGTTCTCAGAAATTTCTTCATGACATTATTGTATAGCAAAACAAAAACTCTCCTATGGTACAATCTTTGTAACTTCCTATGGATAATCCATTCAAAAACCCGTTCAAAAATCTTTTCAAGAAGAAGCCAACCAGCGTTATCGGTGTTGATATTGGTTCTTCTGCAATTAAGGTTGTTCAACTCAGAAAAAAAGGGGAGAAGGCGGTTCTCGAAACGTACGGAGAGCTTGCGCTCGGTCCGTACGGTGGAGTTGAGATCGGTCAAGCGACCAATCTTTCCAACGAAAGACTTATTGAGGCAATGACAGATCTCATGAGCGAGAAAGAAGTAAACCTCACTACCAATTCAGCAGGAATGGCTATTCCATTTGCATCTTCTCTCATGTCGCTTATTGAGATGCCGCTCGTTTCTTACGATCAGCTTGAGGTCATGATACCGCTTGAAGCTCGCAAGTATATTCCAGTCCCTATTTCGGAAGTGACTCTCGACTGGTCAGTTATCCCAAAAGAAGAAACAGATATGTCTCATGAAGAGCAAGATGAAGAAAAAAAAGAAGACAAGGATCATCCAAAGATTAAAAAGACCGATGTGCTTCTTGTGGCAATCCACAATGAGACGCTCACTCGCTATCAAGAGCTTATTCGCAAAACTGGACTTGATTCGAGTTTTTATGAAATCGAAATATTCAGTACGATGCGTGCGGTGCTCGAGGAAGATCAAACTCCTGTCATGATCTTTGATATGGGGGCAGCTTCGACCAAGCTCTATATTGTAGAGCGAGGAATCGTCAGACTTTCTCACACAATCAATCGAGGTTCACAAGACATCACGCTTATGGTTTCAAAGTCCTTGGGAATCCCTATTGCACAAGCAGAAGTGATCAAGAGAAGTTCAGGTATTTTGTCTGGCGGTACAGCTGACATTCGTAATATAGTTCATCTTAGTCTTGATTATATTTTCTCTGAAGCAAATCAAGTTGTACTCAATTATCAAAGAAAATATAACAAAACGATTGGGAAGATAGTACTCGTCGGCGGAGGATCAGCTCTCAAAGGGTTGGCCGAACTTGCACAAACAAGTTTCCAAACTCCTGTAGTTGCAGGAAACCCATTTGCAAAAACTGATGCTCCAGCATTTCTCGAACCAATTCTGCGTGAGACAGGTCCAGAGTTCGCGGTCGCAGTCGGCGTCGCACTTCGAAAGTTACAAGAACTTGAATAAGTATTTCAAACTGTGGATTAAAAAGGAGTATGAATTTCTTTTTGTAGTATAATTTCAGTACATAAGTATGAAAGCATAAGTATCCTTCCATGGCAGATACACAACTTCAATCTTCATTCATCCCAAAAAAACCACTTGTAGGTGGAGCTTTGTCTCGTTCTGGCGGACTCTTTCCGTTTATCGCGAACACAATTTTTGTAATAGCACTCATTTCTTCTGTTGGAGTATTTGCGTACGACAAGTTTTTAGAAAATCGTATTAGTAAAATGCACGACGATCTCAATACCGCTCGACTTGCCCTTGAGCCTGATGTTATTAATCAACTAACACAGTCAGACAAGCGTTTGTTAGCAGCAAATACGATTGTAAAAAACCACGTTACACTTTCTTCGTTTTTTACCTTCCTCCAGTCACTTACGTTACAAAACATTCGCTTTACCAGCTTTTCAATTATTTCAAATGAAAAGGGTTTGATTATCAGCATGAAGGGACAAGCTCGTACCTACGCAGCAGTAGCTCTTCAGGCAAAGATTTTTGCAGATAATCCACAATTTCTCAATCCGCAATTCTCAAATCTTGATCTCGACGAAAAAGGTAATGTCACATTCTCTTTTAAAACAGGTCTTGATTCAAAAGTTATTTCTTACGTCCAGAATCTCTCCTCTAATAATTCTATGAATACCTCTTCTGCAGCTCCAGTTCAAACTCAAACTGATGCCGCTGTGGTTGGAACTTCATCTACTAAAGTCGCAACCAGTAGTAAATCCACACACTAATCATGAAAAGCTTAATGCCAATTGTACTTATCTTGATTTCTGTGGGGCTCTTCTACCTCCACATATCACCGCGCTACGCGCAGGTGCAATCTCTCATGGAACAACAAGATGAATATACTAACGCACTTGCAAAAGCAGATGAACTGAAATTAAAGCGAGATCAGCTTCTTACTACGTATAACAACTTTTCGAAGGACGATCTTTCGAGAATTGAGCGTCTCGTACCAGAAACCGTCAATACCGTTAAGCTCATTTCCGATATTAATAGTCTTGCAGGTCAGTACGGTATCGTTATTAAAGGGATTACGACAACTCAACAGATTGTCGACAATTCTCAAAATATTGGTGGCACTGCGGCGGCTCAAAAGAAGCCTTTCCACGCAACACTTATTTTATTTAAGTTCTCTTCAACGTATCCAAACCTTGTTTCATACCTAAAAAATCTCGAGAAAAGTCTCCAAGTTATAGACGTTCAGTCTGTGTCGTTCCAGGTTCCGTCAGACGATGTAGTGTCGGGTATTTATGACTACCAAGTGTCTATTCAGACATATTCACTCAACTAATAACGCTATGCAATCAGAACAAAACAGCCCTATAAAGAAAATCATCATTATTGCAGTCTCGGTTGCATTTCTGTCTATGGCAATATACTTTTTTGTCTTTCATAAAACTACTCCAGTTTCCGTCCTTGATCAATTTGGAAATCCAGTAGCAGCACAATCAGAAGGTCAAGATCTTGTTGATCTCCTCAGTCAGCTCCAGGCGGTAACATTAGATGATTCACTTTTCAAAAACCAAGCTTTCATTAATCTCACAGATTACTCCATCACCCTTCCATCAGAGCCACAAGGAAGACCAAATCCTTTCGATAAGATTCGATAATATTTCCTTATCACGTTTTGTTTCTCCTTTCTAAATAGTAAAACTGTGAAATAATGAATATATCATTATTCTGAATTTATAATTTTTATTGAATGAGCATACTTGAAGTTCTAGCAGAAAAGAAAATCATTAATCTGGAAGATATTCCGGCAATTTTGGATGAATCAGAAAATGAGAATCTGAGCATTGATCAAGTACTCATTCGTCGTGGCGTAAGTCAGGACGACATCATGCATTACAAAAGTGAATTTCTCGAAATACCAACACGATCGATAGGAAATAAAGACATCAGTAGTAAAATCCTCGAATTTATCCCCGAGGAGTCAGCGGGACATTATCGATTTGTCCCGATCGGTGTCAAAGATGGGGTTCTCGAAGTTGGTATTGTTGACCCCGATAACATTGAAGCACGTGATGCACTGAATTTTATTTCATCGAGAATCGGGATGCCATTTAAAATATACCTTATTAGTGAGCAGGATTTTGCACTTGTGCTCGGTATGTACAAAGGGTTTTCTGGTGAAGTGACCAAAGCTCTTTCAGAACTCGAAACAGAACTTGATGGTAAAAAGAAAGAAGCAGAAGAACGTCCGGAAGGGGGAGAGAGTCCAGAAGAAGAAGAAAATTCTGCAGCAGCAAACGAAATCGATGTTTCAGGACTTCCTGATCTTAAAGATGCCAAGGATGGAACTAAGATTATCGAAGATGCCCCAGTAACAAAAATCGTAGCAACAATTCTTCGCTATGCTACGGATGGAAATGCATCTGATATTCATATCGAACGCATGAGAGATAACGTCCGTGTCCGCTTTCGTGTTGACGGTACAATGAACACATCTCTTGTGTTGCCAATAAAAATCCATTCAGCTGTTGTTGCTCGTATCAAGATTCTTTCGAACATGCGTCTCGACGAAAAGCGAAAACCTCAAGATGGTCGCTTTAGTGCAAAGATAGGGGATAGAAAAGTAGATTTTCGTGTCTCCACATTTCCCACGTACTACGGAGAAAAGGTGGTAATGCGTATTCTTGACCAAGAGAAAGGAGTAAAGAAGCTCGATGAACTTGGTCTCACAAAGCGTAATGTCGATAGTATTCGTCGAGCACTCAACCGTCCCTACGGTCTTATTCTTATTTCAGGTCCAACCGGATCAGGAAAGTCGACCACACTCTACTCAATGCTCAACGAAGTAGATCGTGATCACAAAAATGTACTTTCACTCGAAGATCCTATTGAGTACAACATCGATGGAGTTTCACAGTCTCAGGTGCGTCCAGAAATTGGATACACATTTGCAACAGGACTCAGAACGACGCTTCGTCAGGACCCAGACATCATTATGGTAGGAGAGATTCGAGACAAAGAAACTGCTCAGCTCGCTATTCAAGCTGCACTTACAGGGCACCTCGTGTTTTCTACAATTCACACGAATAATGCTGTGGGAGTTATTCCGCGCCTTATTGATATGGGGGTTGATCCGTATCTTATTGCTCCAACACTTGTCCTTGCCATTGCACAGCGTCTCGTCCGTGCATTTTGTCCAGGAGCAGGAAAGCCTATTCCTGTCGATGGGTCTATCAAGGTAATGATCGAAAAACAATTTTCAGATTTACCTGAACTGTATAAAAAAGAAGTTCCGTTTGGAGATACTGTTTATGAAATTTCTCCTACGGAAGACTGTCCGAATGGAACAAGGGGAAGGTATGCAGTGATGGAAGTACTCGAGATCGATAAAGAAATTGAAGAAATTGTTCTTCGTGGTGGCACCGAAATAGAGCTCGGAAAAGTTGCTCGCGAAAAGGGAATGCTTTCGATGAAAGAAGATGCGATCCTTAAGGCATTCAAACAAATGATTCCGTTTGAAGAAGTGGGGACTTTGTAGGCATTCGATCGTAACTACATGATATAATTTTGGTATGAATGAAAAAAAATATTCAGTACTAATAGTAGATGATGATAAGTTTCTTCTCGATATGTACGCGATGAAGTTTAAAACACTTGGTCATGACGCGAAAGTTGCGGTAGGTTCTACGGAAGCTCTCACCAAGCTTCGTGCTGGTGATTCTCCTGACGCAATTATTCTCGACGTCATTATGCCGACAATGGATGGTCTCGAGCTTCTTGAGACCATCAGAAAAGAAAATCTCTCACCTCGTTCAATGGTTATTATGCTCACGAATGAAAGTGACCCAGCAAAAATCGAAAAAGCAAAAAGTTTTAATATCGCAGGGTATATTGTAAAAGCAACATCCATCCCCTCAGAGGTGGTCGGCGAAGTAGTGCGTATTTTACAAGAGCATAATATATAACTATGGACCGAACACAATTATTAAATCGTCTTGTTGAGGTTGTTATTTCAGAAAATGGATCTGATCTTCATCTTTCTGAAGGAAGAGTGCCATTTATCCGAGTAGCAAGCTTTCTCATTCCGCTTATGAAAGAGAAGCCACTTACTACCGACGATCTCGACGGCATGCTCAGCGCACTCCTTCCGCCAGATATGAAAAAAAGTTTTCTCGAGACAAAGGAAATAGACTTTTCTTTCGCACATTCTTCTGCACGATTTCGTGGAAATGCGTTCTATCACCTTGGCAAGATATCTATTGCACTACGCCTTATTCCAAAACAGATTCGCACATTAGAGGATCTCAACCTTCCTCCAATTCTCGAAACCTTTACCAAGAAACAACAAGGATTCTTCCTTACGGTAGGTCCTGCTGGACAAGGGAAGTCCACAACTCTTGCGACAATGATCGAGATGATTAACTTGGAGCGTCTCGAGCATATTGTGACCATTGAAGATCCGATCGAATACCTTTTTGAACCTAAAAAGGCAATTATCGATCAGCGTGAAGTACGTATCGATACCGCAGACTTCCATTCAGCACTTTGGAGTGTCTTCAGGCAAGATGTGGATGTAGTGATGATCGGAGAAATGCGCGATCCAGATACTGTTGCTACTGCAGTTACTGCAGCAGAAACGGGTCACCTGGTCTTTTCAACACTGCATACCAACACCGCAGCTCAAACTATAGATCGTATTATTGATGCGTTTCCCGCAGACCAGCAGTCACAGATCCGCATTCAGCTCGCCGGATCTCTCGCAGGTATCTTTTCCCAGCGTCTCATACCTCGCATATCAGGAGGGCTTATTCCTGCATATGAGCTTCTTATTAATAACAATGCAATTTCAAACCTTATCCGTGAGCGTAGGACTCACGAAGTGAATGCGGTTATCGAAACATCGAGTGGTGATGGGATGATCGACCTCAATCGCTCTCTCGCAACACTTGTACAAAAGGGTGAAATTACCGTCGAGAATGCCTATCTCTTTTCCACCAATCCTAAGACGCTTGAAAAAATGTTGTAATATAAAATTTTGCCATGATATTTCTCTATAAAGCAATTGATCAAAACGGCGAACAAAAAGAAGGCACTATTGATGCTGTCTCTATTGATGTTGCGATCAATTCTATTCAAAAGCGAGGGCTTATTATCTCTAAGATTAATCCAGTAGAAGATAAGTCTCTTAAGGCAAGATTTTTTATCGGTACAAGAGTATCAAATAAAGATATTGTGATTCTGTCGCGTCAGCTCGCAACACTATTTGAAGCCCAAGTATCAGCACTTCGTATTTTCAAACTCATTTCTGCTGAAGCTGAAAGTCCTGTACTGCGCAAAGCGCTTACTGAAATCGCCGACGACCTTCAAGGGGGAAGTTCTATTTCAAAAGCTTTGTCGAAGCACCCAAAGGTATTTTCAGATTTTTATGTCAACATGGTGAGGTCTGGTGAAGAGACTGGGAAGCTTAATGAAATCTTTAAGTATCTCGCTGATTATCTCGATCGAAACTACGAGGTGGTATCAAAAGCAAAAAACGCGCTTATCTATCCGGCTTTTGTAATCGCAGTGTTCTTTGGTGTGATGATTCTCATGTTCACGTTCATTATTCCGAAGATTACAGCCATTATTATTGATTCGGGACAAGATATACCTATTTACACCAAAATTGTTATTGCAATCAGTGATTTCTTGGTTCATTACGGTATCTTTCTTGCTGCGGGTTTTGTAGTAGGACTCTTTTTCCTCATTCGATATATTCGTACTCCGCAAGGTGCCTATGCTTACGACAGCTTCAGGCTTTCTATTCCTTATGTCGGAGAGCTGTACCGCAAGCTCTACCTTTCAATGATTTCTGATAACATGAACACGATGATTACCTCTGGTATCCCGATGCTTCGCGCACTCGAAATCACCTCGAGTGTCGTAGGTAGTGATATTTATAAAGAAATTCTCAACGAAAGTATGATCGCAGTAAAGGGGGGCAGCTCGCTTTCAAATGCATTCTCGCAATACGAAGAAATTCCAGGAATTCTTGTCCAAATGATCAAAGTAGGGGAGGAGACAGGGGAGCTTGGTAACATTCTGAGTACTATGGCGCGCTTTTACCAGAGAGAGGTGATGAATGCAGTAGATACTCTCGTAGGTCTTATCGAGCCTGTCATGATCGTGCTTCTGGGCCTTGGAGTAGGAACTCTCCTTGCTTCAGTGCTTTTGCCTATTTACAACATGGCATCAGCCGGATAGTCAAAGCAAGACCTTTCTATCAAAGGGCTTCTGCACAGAGGTAATCCACAGGCCCTGTTGCAACAAACTTTTTTGGACTATAATAATAAGTACACGTTTGAAAAAACGGTAGTCTCTCGGGACCAAGGGTATTATAAGAATTATAAAAAACGTAATAAAAAAAAATGAAAAGATTTAATAATGCACGCGGTTTCACCCTTATCGAACTTTTGGTGGTTATCGCGATCATCGGTATCCTCTCATCAGTTGTACTCGCAAGTCTTAACACTGCAAGACTGAAGGGAGCTGACGCAGCAGTAAAAAGTAACCTTGCTAACATGCGTGCCCAAGCATCTTTGTATTACGATAACAATAGCTCAGCGTATGGAACTGTAGGTCAAAATAACCTTTGCGGTACAGCGAACACCCTCTTTGCTGATCCTGTTGTCTTGAATGCAGCTGCAGCTATTACTAACGCAAGTGCAGCACCTAGTTGCCGCAACGACAATAACAACTGGGCAATGTACGCACCACTGAAGTCTAATGCAGCAACATTCTGGTGTGTGGATAGTACTGGTGCATCATTGCTCATTAACGCCGCGCTCGCTGCTGGTGTTGATAAGTGTAACTAATCTTAAGAATTGTTTTTATAAAAAACCGCTCATGTGGGCGGTTTTTTCGTTTGGGGATAAAGATGTAATGTAGAAACCATTTTGAGATATACTGCATATACTTATTTCTTATATATTTTCATGACAAATACACAGAATGCACGCGGTTTCACCCTTATCGAACTTTTGGTGGTTATCGCGATCATCGGTATCCTCTCATCAGTTGTACTCGCAAGTCTTAACACTGCAAGACAGAAGGGAGCTGACGCAGCTATTAAAAGTGATTTAGCAAATGTTCGTTCTCAAACTGCGATTGTCTATGATTCAAATAATCAAAACTATGGGGTAGATGCTTCAGCATGTAATACTGCAGGTTCAATATTCCTTGATTCAGTTGTAGCTGCGGCAATTGCACATGCTCAAACTCAATCTGGTGCATCCGCGACTTGTTATGCCGATGATGGTGTAGTTAGTGCAGGTGTTGCTGCTTCTTCCTGGGCACTTTCCGTGCCTCTCAAGTCTACTCCAGCAGTATCTTGGTGTGTTGACTCAACAGGCGTGTCTACCTCGGGTAAAGTGGCCACGCTCACATCGAACGTTGCAAGTTGCCAGTAAGTATCAATACTCAATCAGTGTGAGATAAAACAAAAATAAAGATTGAGGGGATACACACAAAAATCTGCGGATACTTAGAGTATCCGCAGATTTTTGTGTGTATTAGCTGTATACTAATATATATGAATACCTCATTTCTTCTCGTCTTCGTGTGTATATTTGGAACGATGATTGGAAGTTTTCTCAATGTAGTTATCTTGCGATTTAATACAGGTAGGGGAATAGACGGAAGGTCAGGCTGTTTTACGTGTGGCACTACACTGCATTGGTATGAGCTGATACCCATTATTTCTTTTGTTTTTCTGCGAGGAAGATGTTCTTCGTGCAAGTCTGTAATTTCTATTCAGTACCCACTTGTCGAACTTGCAAATGGTCTACTCTATACTTTCTTGTGTTACCGTCTCTGGATCTCGGCTTCATCCCTGTATGATTCAGTACCTCTGATTCTTGGTTCAATAGCACTCTCCTTCACTCTTTGGTCCTCTCTTCTTGTTATTTTCGTCTACGATCTAAGGCACAAAATTATCCCCGAGCTTTTTTCGATTCTCTTTTTTCTTTCGAGTCTTGCAGTTACACTTTTGAGTGTCTATATTTCGCATGACATTGTAATTCTCTACAATCATCTTAAGGCTGCGCTGATGCTGTTTTCATTCTTTCTTTTCTTATATATGGTATCTGGAGGTAGGTGGATGGGGTTTGGCGATGTGAAACTTGCTATTGGCATCGGAATGTATCTTGGTATCGCACAAGGTCTTTCTGCAATCGCATACGCTTTTTGGATTGGTGCAATGTATGCGATTATCTCACTCTCCACTCAATACCTATATCAGCGCATGGGTACAAAATACTTTCATTTGGGTACAAAGCACCTTACAATGAAGAGTGAAATACCATTTGCCCCCTTTCTTATTGTAGGAACTTTTCTCGCATTCGCATGTGCAAGTGACGTATTCCACATTACATTTCTTTTTAATGCATAAGAACAATCATCAATCTTTTTATAATGCAGGCTTTACTCTCATAGAACTTATGGTTTCTTTGGCAATTATGGGTCTTATCACTGCGGTTGTGGTCTTTAATCAGGGAGATCTCAGTGATACTATATCGCTCAGTAATGTTGCAAACGGGATAAGTCTTGATGCAAGACGAGCTCAAACTTACGGTGTTTCCGTAAAACAACTTGAACAGACATCTTTTAATGCCGCGTATGGACTAAATTTCGATCTTACAGATACAGGAAGTAATGCGACGTACGCTTCGTTTGGAGGGACGACACTTGTGAATGGTTTTTATGACCCGCCTGGCCACTGCTTCGTAATTTCAGGAAATACAAAGTGCAACGTTATTAATAGGTTGCCTCGAGGAAACATTATTACAAAAATGTGTTTGATAAACTTAGCTGGTTCCTGTCTTTCAGTGCCAAAAATTGAAGTCTCGTACATCAGACCTAATCCAAGTGCTAGTATTGCTGCAACATCTTTTGACGGTACTTTTATAGACTTTACCTCGTCACCTGACTCTCTGGCTGCAAGTATTGAGATTACATCACCAAAAGGTCACAAGAAAACTGTTTACTTGTATAAAACAGGACAAATTTCTGTACAGTAATTATAATGATTAAGAGTCAAAAAAACTGGAATAGAGTGGGTAATTATACAAAGGGTTTTACTCTTGTAGAAATTCTTGTTTCCATTTCTATTTTTGTAGTATTTATGACATTTGCACTTGGATCTGTGCTCAGTATTCTTGGGGCAGGAGATAAATCGAAGTCACTCAACTCAGTGATGACCAACCTTAACTTTACGGTAGAAATTATGAGTCGTGAATTAAAGTTTGGAACAAATTTTTACTGTACGCAGTCGACTGACGTACCACCACTCCCTCCTGTGCCGACTACTCAAAATTGTACGGGTGTTGGTCTCGCTCCGCAAAGTGCGATTAGTTTTGTGACAAGTGATGGGGTTGCAACGGTATACAAACTTGATAGTGCGCTTCATCAAATTAAAAAATCTACCGATGGTGGACTCACATTCATTAGTGTTACTGCTCCAGAGGTAAATATTCAAGATCTCAAGTTTTATGTATTCAATTCTGCCCCTCAAACATCTTTACCAGCTGACAATGCACAGCCTCGAGTTACGATGTTTGTAAGGGGGTATGCAGGGACCAAACTTTCATCACAATCAAGTTTTGCGCTACAAACTACTATTTCACAACGATCTCTCGATGTCGCACCGGTCACCGTAGTGGTGTCGAGCAATCCTGTGTATATCTATTGTGCTGATGAGGGAGGGGTATGTTCATTTTCTGGGATAGGTACGGTACGGTACGGGGCAAGTGGTTCTTATTCCTACCAGTCAAATGTAAATGGAAGTATCGCCTGCACAAACGCAGTATTTGGCGATCCAATCATTGGTACAGCTAAGTCTTGTTATTACTCCATTACATCGCAAAATCCTCCCCCATGTTCAGATGTCGGTTTAATTACTTGTTGGCTCTTTGACGAAGGTAGCGGTAGCACTGTTGCTGATTCGACGGGTGGTGGATACACCGGAACAGTGCAGGGTGCTCAGTCTTGGAATTCTTCCGGTCATAGAGGAAGTGCTCTTAATTTCAATGGAAGTAATACCTATATACCAATTCCAGGTCCAATTTTTAGTGGCTACCCTACGACAGGAAATACTTCAACATACGACCTTACATTTTCAACCTGGTTTAAAACCTCAAGTGTGGGTGGTATTATTCTGGGTCAAACAAATACTGCTACTGTTGGACTTGCATCTGGATACGTACCTGCAATATACATAGATAATACTGGAAAAGTGCGCGCGAGTATGTTTTGGCATAATAATCCAAGTAATCAAATTGTTACAAGTTTTTCTTATAATGATGGAAACTGGCATAAGTTAACCGATACATACTCGAATGGACAGGAAACTCTATATATTGATGGTGTACAGATAGGATCACAGGCACAATCCCAAACAAGTTACAGTTCCACCTACTACTATTATCTTGGTGCGGGATACGGAGAGTTTTGGCCTGGACTTGCTCCTGCAGCAGATTACTTTAATGGATCACTCGATGATGTTAGGTTCTATAGTCGCGCATTAAGTTCTAATGAGATCGATGCACTTCCATAATAATCATATGAGATACTCACAAGTTCTAAAAAAAATACAGAAGTCACAAAAAGGATTCACTCTCCTCGAAGTACTTATTGCAATTACTATTTTGATATTTGCAATTACTGCGACCTTTACTGCAGCCCAAAGCGGTCTATCAAGTTCTGCCGAATCAAAAAATCAAGTCATCGCGTTTTATATGGCACAAGAAGCTGTTGAATATATCCGCAATACGCGAGATACGAATGCACTCCTTTCTCAATCTTGGCTTCTCGGTATTGCAGATCCGAGTACACCGTCTGATCCTTGCTATTCAAATGTTATCGGTACTCCTGGTAAAACATGTGCAGTGGACATGCTTGCAACAACAAAGCTGTTTTCTTGTCCAACTGGGACGGGGAGTTGCCCGGCAATAACCCAAGATACCGCGAGTTCAGATGCAACATATGGAATGTATAGCACTCAAACAGGAGGTGGGTGGACTTCGACTAACTTCAAACGAGAAATTCAAATAACGGTAATAAGTAATGATGAAGCTTCGATTGCTGTGACGGTAAGCTGGCTTCAAGGTTCGTATTCACGAAATTTTGTTGTGCATGAATCAATATTTAACTGGCAATCATGATGAAATTTTCAATCCATACAGGTAGCTTGCAAAAAGCTAATCGTCCGCTCCAAAAAGGTATTGCGCTCTATGTTGCAATTGCGGTAACAGGAGCACTTCTCTTGGTGAGTTATGCAATCATTGAATTTGCACTCAAAGAAGTGGCAATTTCTTCTGCTGGACGTGATTCACAAGAGGCGTTTTATGCAGCTGATAGTGGAGATGAGTGTGCGGTATATTGGGATATAAAAAATCCAACAAATCCCGGGACAAGCGCGTTCGCCACCTCCACCGTTCAATCTATCACTTGTAATGCAGATGCAGCGAATGTTGCAAACATCGTAGTGATACCTTTTCATGTAAATAACGCTGAGGGTACTATTGGTACATCGACGTTCAAGCTATTATTTTTACCGAATACCTATTGCGCATTTGTGAGTGTAGTAAAAGATAATCGGGGTGCTTCAATGAAAACAATTATCGAATCAAAGGGGTACAATACCTGTGCGAGTTCGCCAAATAGAATTGAACGTGCGATCCGTATCAAATACTAGTTCGTTCGAAGCCTTAGGTGACCAAGGTCGTTTCATCTTGTGTTTTTAGGTATGATAGGGTAATGAAACCCCCAAAAGAAGTGATTACTCGAATAGAAAAGCTTCGCAAGGTGATTGATGAGCATCGATACAATTACCATGTCATGAACTTCTCTTCCATCTCGGAAGAGGCACTCGATAGTCTAAAAAAAGAACTTCTTGACCTTGAAGAACAATATCCTAAACTCGTTACTCCAGATTCACCAACTCAAAGAGTGGCGGGAGAGCCGCTGCCTTCATTTCAAAAAATTCGCCACAAGGTACCTCAGTGGTCTTTCAATGATGCGTTTAGTGAAGATGATATGCGAGATTTCGACGGCAGGGTAAAGCGGTTTTTGATGCAACAAGGAATTACTGAGAATCCAACATACACCTGCGAACTTAAAATAGATGGATTGAAGATTGTTCTTGAATATCAAAATGGAATCCTTGTTACAGGAGCGACGCGTGGTAATGGTGAGATCGGTGAAGATGTCACTATAAACGTAAGGACTATCGAATCTGTCCCGCTTCGACTCTCAAAAAATGTAGACATTGTTGTTGAAGGAGAGGCGTACATGTCTAAGTCTCAGTTTGATAATTTAAATAAATCTCAAGTTAAAAATGAGGAAGAAGTTTATATGAATCCGAGGAACCTAACTGCGGGTACTATTCGTCAGTTAGACCCACGTATTGTTGCGGCACGCAAACTCTCGTCATTTATATATGATCTCGCATCATTTGAAGGTAATATCCCTCTGAAACAAGATGAGGAATTAAAATTTTTAAGCGAATTAGGTTTTCGAGTAAATTCTCACTTTAAGATTTGTAAAACTATCGATGATGTCATTGAGTACTGGAAACTTTGGCAGCACAAAAAAGAGCAGGAAGACTATCAAATCGACGGAGTTGTAGTGAAAGTAACCGAACGAGCGTTCCAGGACGCGCTTGGATATACCGGCAAAGCTCCAAGGTGGGGTATTGCGTTCAAATTTCCTGCAGAACAAGTTACTACTGTCGTGGAAGATATTGCCCTTCAGGTGGGCAGAACAGGTGTCATTACTCCCGTTGCTCACTTGAAGCCAGTACTCGTATACGGTTCTATCGTGTCGAGGGCAACACTCCATAATGAGGATGAAATTTTTCGTCTAGGTGTTCGCGTTGGGGATACCATCATTCTGCAAAAAGCAGGGGATGTTATTCCCGATATTGTTGAAGTACTTACAAAGCTTCGAACAGGAAAAGAAAAAGTTTTTCACATGCCAAAGATGTGTCCTGAGTGTGAAAGTCTTCTTTCAAAAAAAACAATTGGTTCAAAAGGAACTGAGCAAAGTGCTGCACTGTATTGCAATAACGACCGGTGCCCAGCAAAAGATCGCAGAAGGTTTTATCACTTTACGAGTAAGCATGCTTTTGACATTGAACATCTTGGTCCAAAAAATCTCGATCTTCTTCTTGACAAAGGGCTCATTGCGACATTTGCAGATATTTTTACTCTAAAAAAAGGAGATTTGTTGACGCTTCCACGCTTCGCAGAAAAATCTGTAGATAATATGCTGGCTGCAATTGAGAAATCTCGGACTGTAGGACTCGATCGTTTTATAGTCGGTCTTTCTATTCCACAAGTCGGTGAAGAGACTGCTGAAGATCTTGCAAAAACATTTGGTACGATTAAAAAACTTAGAGAAGTCTCTGAAGAAACGTTGAGTCAGATGAAAGGTGTAGGTCCCATCATTGCAAAGTCAGTCGTAGAATGGTTTAGCGATTCTCATAACAGAAAAATTGTCGACGATTTGTTAAGTGCCGTCAAAATTGAAAGTAGTGAGCTAAGAAATGCTGGCTCCAAGTTTTCTAATAAAATCTTTGTGCTTACAGGTTCACTTTCTACAATGTCCCGTGATGAGGCAAAGTCAAAAATTAAATTACTCGGCGGCTCTGTTTCAAGTTCTGTCTCATCGAAAACAAGTTACGTTGTTGTGGGGGAAAATCCAGGCGAAAAGTTTATAGAAGCTCAGAAGCTCGGTGTCCCTATCCTTTCTGAAGCGGAATTCGCAGATTTGCTACAATTGTAGAAAACTCTAAAAAAGAGTGATACGATAGCTATATGATAAGCGTACAAGATATCAAAAAACTCGCGAGTCTTTCTCGTATTGAGCTAACTGAGGGAGAAGAAGTCTCTTTCGTGGCTGATATTGACTCTATTTTGGGCTACGTAGGTCAAATTAGCTCGCTCGTTTCTCCAGAGACTTCAGAGCTATCTCTGGTTCGAAATGTATTTCGAAGTGACGAGCATCCTCATGAGACTGGATTATTTACTGAGCGAATTCTTGCTGAAGCACCTCAGAAAGAAGGTCAGTACTTCAAAGTTAAAAAAATTCTGCAAAATGATTAATCTTGAAGGCCTTACGATTTCAAAAGTAAAAAAAGCTTTTGATTCAAAAGAATATACCCCGAGTGATTTAGTCGCGGCGTATCTTGCGGTAATTGAGTCTACTGATACAGATGTCCAAGCATTCCGCGAAGTATTTAGTGATGAGATAGTGTCAGAAGCAAAAAAAGCAGACCTTGCGTACGCCCAAGGAACCGCAAAAGTCCTCACGGGAATTCCCATTGCTGTAAAAGATAACATTTTACTATCAGGTCATATTGCTGGAGCATCGTCGAAAATGTTGGAACATTTTGTTGCTCCCTACGACGCTACCGCAATTACAAAACTGAAAGAAGAAGGCGCTCTATTTATTGGACGCACTAATATGGATGAATTCGCTATGGGGAGTTCAACTGAAAATTCTGCATACGGGCCAACGAAGAACCCTATTGACCGCTCTCGTGTACCAGGTGGATCCTCTGGTGGATCAGCTGCTGCAGTAGCAATGAATGCAGCACTCGTTAGTCTGGGAACGGATACGGGAGGCTCTGTCCGCCAACCTGCGGCGTTTTGCGGTATCGTAGGACTCAAGCCAACCTACGGAGCAATCTCTCGAAATGGCTTGATTGCGATGGGAAGTTCTCTCGATCAGCTCGGTACCTTGTCGCGATCGGTATCTGATGCAGAAATTCTATTCAATATTGTAAAAGGAACAGACGGGATGGATAGTACCTCATCGTATCCAACTGAAAAACCTGAAACTAAAAAAAATCTTACTATCGGAGTACCGAGAAATCTTTTTGAAGGCCTTACTGCAGACGTATTAGAAAATCTTGAAAAAAGCATTACGAAATTTAAAGAGCTTGGATACGAAGTACAAGATATCGAACTTCCGAATCTTAAGTATGCTCTCGCTACTTATTATGTCATCATGCCTGCAGAAGTTTCATCAAACCTTGCTCGATTTGACGGAGTAAAATACGGATTTCATCACGAGGGAAAAGATCTTCTCGAAGACTATCTCAAAACTCGAAGAGAAGGGTTCGGCAAAGAGGTTCGTAGGAGAATTATGCTCGGGACATATGTCTTGTCTGCTGGATACTACGATGCGTTTTATGGTAAAGCACAAGCTGCGCGTGATCTTATCCGTACAGATTACCAAAGAGCATTTGAATTGGTTGATATTGTACTTACCCCTACGACACCTACTCCGGCTTTTAAACTTGGAGAAAAAACAAACGATCCACTCACGATGTATCTTGAGGACGTTTTTACGGTGCCAGCAAATATCGCAGGGAATCCCGCAATTTCTATTCCGAGTGGTTTTATAGAAAAAGAAGGCACTAAGCTTCCACTTGGTATACAATTGGTATCACAGAACTATCGAGAAGACATTTTATTCAGAGCAGGAAAAAGTTTTCTTAACGAATAAACACTTGTATGGCAGACGTAAAAGAAGCTAAGCCACTAAAAAAACTTGAAGAAGAACTCGTCTTTCTTGTC
This sequence comes from Minisyncoccia bacterium, assembly GCA_038212375.1. GTDB lineage: Bacteria > Patescibacteriota > Minisyncoccia > Phycocordibacterales > Zambryskibacteraceae > JBGTNQ01. The sequence continues at coordinate 3,213 of JBBQUO010000013.1, read as the reverse complement.
GGCTTCTTCATTATTCTCGGTTCTATACTTTCGCAATTTAATATGTTTACCCTCAGTAGTAGCTACCCGACGGGTTTTATACAGAGTACGAAGTCATTTTTTTTCAATACGTTCGTACCAATTATTCATATTCTAGCATACGGACTCTCAGCGCTTTTTATTCTCGGCATTGGATGGACGATCGCGAACCTCTCTGCACTCAATAAAGAGATATATGCATTTTACAATCCCGTTGTGCCCGTTGCAGATCCATTGAACGTTACTGCACCCAAAAAATTCGCACTTCGCTGGGAGCGAGTAATGTCTCACCTCAATTCACAAAACGCTAATGACTGGAAATTTGCAATTCTCGAAGCAGACATTATGCTCGATGATCTTTTAGATATTTTAGGATACCTCGGTTCTACCATGTCAGATAAATTAAAATCAGTGAATCCAGGAGATTTTAAAACACTTGAATCTGCTTGGGAAGGACACAAAATTCGTAATACTATCGCACATGAAGGAGCAGAATATGTTCTTGGTGACAGGGAGGCGAGAAGGGTTATCGATTTATATAGATCTGTATTTACAGAATTTAATGTTATTTAAAGAACAAAAACCCTTTGCAGGGTCTTTGTTAGATTGTTGCGGGTACCAGAATTGCACTGATGCCTACAGGTTATGAGCCTGTCGAGGTACTACTCCTCCAACCCGCTATATATTGAAACTGAAACATCCTTCTTATCTACAGCAATATACGTGATATAACTCTAGAAATCAATAGGGCAATATTGTGTATTAAGGGTTTTTGTTTTATAGTGTTTTCCACTACCCTATATGATATAGGGCCTAGTATAAGTATGTCGGGGTAGCTCAGTCGGTAGAGCACAGCACTCATAAAGCTGCGGTCGTGAGTTCGATTCTCACCCTCGACACAAGGTGACGTGGGAAAATGCGGAGCATGTGTGTAAGAGTCAAAAAGTGCAGTATTATTTGCTCAGCAGAGCAAATCGCGAGTAGAGGTCGAGAAAATATGAGAGCGATGGCGAGCATATTATTCGTGACCGATTCTCACCATTGATACCATTTGGAATGAGTACAAGTAAATAACTTTACTTGTACTCAGAATCGAAACTTTAAAACTTTTCGATATTATGTATAATGTGCCTCGTAGGGCCTTATTGTCCTATAAAATATGCGGTCGTAGCTCAGCTGGTTAGAGCGCCGGCCTGTCACGCTGGAGGCCGTGGGTTCAAGTCCCATCGACCGCGCAAAATACAAAACCGAGGCGAAAGCCTCGGTTTTGTATTATTTTACTTGACGGTCGATGGGACTTGAAAGGTGGAGCGGATACCGAGTCAGTAGACGAGGTCGCGAGTCTGGGTGAGAAGCGAACACTTGGAGCTTCGCAAGACCTTGAATGTGTTGTACTCAACATGTGAAAGGTGTACAGATCCTGTAAGGATGAGAAATTTTTGAACGAAGGTAAGAAAATTATCTGTAATCAAGTTGTAATAATTTTGTCACCCAATCGTCCTACCAGAGCGGGTCGTAATTCGTAATACATTATGATTAGATACAAGAGAGCTGAGGCTTTGTTTATTAGGAAATATTAACTCAACAAAATTATGGCTGATAATACACCACAAGACGAAAAAGACGTAATAGAAGCGGAAAAGGAAGCTGAGACACAAGCGGCAGAAGATAAAGCTGACGCTGAGAAACAAGCTGTTGAAGATACTAAAGACGCTGAAACTAAAGCAGCTGAAGACATGGCTGAAGTCAAAAAAGAGGAAGCAGCTCAAGAGCATGAAAAAATAGCAGAAGAGCATACCCAGGAAGCTGAAGATTTGCGAAATTCATAGATATTGAACACAAAAAAATTGCCTCGAGGCAATTTTTTTGTGTTCATCCCCATACTATTTTTCTCAGTTCAGGTATAAAATATGCTTATGAATATCAAACCACTTCTCTCTTTTTTTATACTTGGTTTTTTTGTGAGCGCTGTAATGGTTTCTGCAACAATTATTCCATCACTTTCATTTCTCGCAAGTGGCAATAATACTGCACAGGTCACGGTGACAGGCACACCAAATTCTCAAGTTCAATTGTATTACGCTTCCGTAAATGGAAGCCCTATGTCTACAGGTCTTGGAAATACCGATTCAAGCGGAAATCTTAGCACAACAATAAATGCTAGCACATACAATATTCCTGCAAATGCATCAATGTACGTAATGGTAGGGGGCGGTCAATCTTCCAATGCTTCTTGGCCGTATCTCTCAACAAATGCATCAAATGGAGTGGGTCTCAGCCAGACAAATTTCGCTCTGCTTGTAGGTCAGGTGAAGACTATCACCACCTCTTCATCAGGAGGGCTTTCTATTGCTTCAAATTCAAACACCTCAGTTGCTTCTGCGTTTGTGGTTGCAAGTAATCAAATAAGCATACATGCACTTGCTGTCGGCACTACCAATATTTCTGTGTGTGCTACTGGATATGTATGTACGACAGTGTACGTCACTGTCACATCTTCAGCGAGCGGTGTATCCGGTAATCTGTCGATTGGTACTTCAAATGTTAATTTGAGTGTTGGTGAAAGTCGGTCACTGAATATTACGGGTGGTGGAGGTTATTCTGTATCGAGTAATTCAAACACTGATGTGGTGACTGCTTTTGCAAATGGGAATACCCTATACGTGCAAGGTTCTGGTCCAGGAGGTTCCAATCTTTCAATATGTCAAAGTAATGGTCAGTGTGTACCTCTCTACGTATACGTAACGGGAAATCTTGAAGTCGCGTCGACGACTTTTCCGATTGCTCTTTCCTCATTCAATATTTCATCAAATAATTTTCATAATGCATTTATGGGAGAAAAGAGTGCGGTTACAATCGCATTTACGGTGAGTAGACCAATTTCAAATCCTTCAATCACAATTGCGGGAACACGTAAGAATGCAGCAGGTAGAGGGAGTGGTCCGTATTCGATAGTATATGGAGCGACAGGGAATGAGCCAAATCCACTTCCGATTACCCTGAGCTTTATCGATGAGCAAAATAAATCAGGTGAGATTTCACTGGTAATTCAGAATCCTAATGCAGTCAGTGCGCCAGTTGTCGCTATTCCTATTTCAAATATAAATACTGCATCAGTCGCAAGTGCCCAATCATTTACACTCCCACTTTCGATGGGTTCGATAAATAGCGAGGTAACAGCTCTCCAAAAACTTT
>JBBQUO010000012.1:0-24653 GCA_038212375.1 Minisyncoccia bacterium | reverse complement strand
ATCCTGACTCTATTCCTAAGCCGGGTACTGCTGTGTTTGCGTGGCCGGTAGCACACGTTATTATCACGCAGCTCTTTGGAGGAACAGAATTCGCAAAGTCTCACTCAAGTGTCTACGCCGGCCGTGCATACCACCCAGGCGTCGACTTTGGCGTACCTCGAGGTACAAAGATATACGCACCGCTCGCAGGCGTAGTGCGGGCGACAGGCAATACCGATGCAGTATCTGGGTGTTACTCGTGGGGAAAATGGACGCTTATCGACCACCAAAATGGCCTAGCCACACTCTACGCACATCAAGACGTCATCAATGTGACACCTGGGCAGAGCGTCGAGCAGGGCACGGTAATAGGCTACAGCGGAAATACTGGCTACTCTACCGGACCCCATCTCCATTTCACAGTGTATGCAAAGGCTGGCGTTTCAGTCCGCAAGTTTAGCGAAATTAAAACCGCAACAAACTGTGGGGCTGCAACCACTCCAGTAGCCGCTACCACTGCGTACCTAGACCCGATGCTGTACTTACCAAAGCCATAGGTTCCGCTACTCCTTCCATTCGCATGTTGCAGTAGCAACTCGTTCAAACTTCGTTGCTGGGCGGATTTTTTTAGCTATATGCTTTGGCACTAGCGGATAGTGTGGGTGATTGTTTAAACAGTCGTCGAGATACCAAAGGTGCTCTTCGTCAGTAACCCATGCATCTCCCTGTGTGCGCAAATCAAATGGTCTCGAATATGAAACGAGTGTTTTTTCTCCTGTCTTTGTTAAAAAATATTCATGATAGTACGAGAGCGCTAGCTCACGGACCGTTCTATAGATAGGGTCACGGTATCTCAGCACCGCGTGATTTGTCTTTGAAATTGCGCCCCAGTAGCCACCTTCTTTAAACAAAGCTACAACATGTTCATCGTCATGTTGTTTTGTTTTAAGATCAAGTAAAAGCGGTGGTTTGCCCTGGATCCAAAGTGCAGTCGCCGCCAGTAGCGCACCTTCAATGCAGTGCGCTTTTTTTTCTTTAAGTACCACGCGGGGTGAGAAATGAGTGTCACCATTTGTTTCAAAGTTGATGGGAAGCCGATCGAGATAATCCTGTATGAGTGCAGGTGTTTTTAGTTTTCTAAGGAGCGACTCCTCTGCTTTTGTGAGACCAAACATACGAGCAGTATACCAAATGCCTCACGACAGGATTTGCTATACTGTCATATATGAGTATTCATAAGGACGTTCGTATCGGCCACGTGCATTTGACTGTTGGAAATCTAGAACGTTCACTAGGGTTTTATCATGACCTTCTAGGGTTCGAGGTCACTACCACGTATGGCCCTTCTGCAGTGTTTCTGAGCGCCGGCGGGTATCACCACCACATTGGCCTCAACACTTGGGCAGGAGAAGGGGCGCCACCTGCAGCACCGGGACACGCTGGCATCTATCATCATGCGATTTTGTTTCCCACACGTAGAGAACTTGCACTGGTACTCAAGCGCATCGTAGACGCTGGCTATCCTCTCGAAGGAGCTGCAGACCATGCTGTGTCTGAGGCAATCTACTTGCGTGACCCAGACAATATCGGGGTAGAGCTCTATGTCGACCGTCCTAAGGAAGAGTGGAAATATGATGCGGCAGGGAATATCATGATGACGACCGAGTCACTCGACCTTGCAGCATTGCTTTCCTTAGCAGAAGATGACCATGGCACATCCATTTGAAAAAATATTCGAGACGGCCTTAAAAAAAAGCACTAGTGAAGAAAATCTGGTGCTGATTGAAGCTGAGAAAATTCTTGAAAAAGGCTACGCTGCGAGCGAGGTTTTTTCTGTACTTACCAAGCTTCGACAAAGTCTTATTCTTGACGCAGATGAACGCATCGTTGCGGAGGCAGTCGAAGAGTTTAGCCGTCATCTCGATGTCTAAGCATCTTACTAATGCCGTGTCACAAACACGCCATTCCAGCGTATTACTAAGTAAGCGCAGTGGACTGCGTTGTACACATGGAAAATACTAACGCTTTTACGACCGGCGAGTCGCATGAAGCGCTCTACAGGGAGTTGTTTACACCACTCTTTCGGTATTTTCTCTTCCGCACAAAAGACTCTGAAACGGCCGAAGATCTCACGCAGTCGACATTTCTTAAATTTCTACTGCAAGAGACAAAGCCCGCCGAGAGGCTTCATGCGACACGACTCCTTTATACGATAGCTCGTACGATGCTCATAGACCACTATCGTGCAAATGCAAGAAAGCCCGTAGAAAGTCTCGAAGCCGCGAACATCGACCCAGCAAGTGACGAGCAAAGTATAGAAGAGCTGTATGGAGTAAATGAAGATATCGCCTATGCAAAGGAACTACTCCGTGACCTGTCGGATATGGAAGAAGAAATTGTGACGCTTCGCATCATCACCGAAATGGAGTATACAGATATTGCCACAACAATAGGAACCACAGAAGTAAATGCGCGACAGATCTACTCGAGGGCACTAAAGAAACTTCGACACAACGCAGAAAACGATGCGAGAAACTGAAAGATATGGAAAACGAAAATACTACAACAGAACAACATATCAAAAACCGCATAGAGCGAGTGGTCGCTTCTCGTGCGCTTTTTGAGGCTACGATGCGCAGTGTCACAGAAGCGCAGACGAAGCGTTATACAAGTATGAAGGCTGTGCCTTCACCTTATCAGTCATTTCTTAGTACCATGCGTGCAAAAGCAGTCGGTCTTTCACTTGTGGTTGTGGCAATTATCGCGGTAGTTGTTCTAAAGACAGGCAATTCAGATGTATTGCCAGCAGTGTCAACGACACAAACACCAGGACAAACTACAGTAACTACACCTGCTGCATCTACAGACACCAATACTTCCTCAAGCGAAGTAGATGACATAGTTGCAAGTCTTAATGACGATGCAACAGCTGAAGGAATGATTGGCGCATCCGAAGAAACAGACGGTACAGCACTTACACAAGACGTAGAAGATTATACTATTGACGATAACACCCTCATTTAAAACACCATGAAAAACACATTCTATACAAAAGTAGCTACTGGTGCGCTTGGCATCATGATGATGACCGCACCACTTGCAACATTTGCAGCAACAACAGAGAAGGTAGGTGCTGGGGCGAACTTCTGTACAAACGTTGATGCAGCAGGAGCTAAAATAATTTCTGCTATCGATACAAAGACAGGCACCATTAACGCAAAAAGCACGAAGCGTCTTGCAACCCTGGCTGATAACCGCCAGAAGCGTGACGAAACACTCAGCACAAAGCGCGCAGAACGCGATACCGCCCTCGACGCACACTACACTAAGCTTGAGAATAAGGCTGATACTGATGCAAAGAAGGCAGCAGTAACAGCATTCAAGACCTCTACTGATGCTTCTATCAAAACACGCCGCGATGCTGTCAATGCAGCTATTGCGACATACCGCACCGGCATTGATGCACTCATCTCAGGCAAGTTTGGATCACTCGACACAGACCTTGCTACAATGAAGACTAGCGCAAATGCTGCACTTACAAAGGCAAAGAACTCATGTGCTGGCGGTACTGACAGCAAGACCGCCTACACAACATTCCGTGCTGATATAAAGGCTGCTCACGATGCGTACAAAGCTTCACACTCACAGACAAAGATTAGCGCTGACATCAAGGCTCTTGGTACAGCTCGCAAGGCTTCAGTTGATGCAGCAATTGCAAAGTTTAAGACTGATATGACTGCTGCTCGCGCTACGCTAAAGACAGCACTCGGTACAAAGTAATTACCTATACATATCCCACGAAAAAGCACCCCAACATGAAAGGGGTGCTTTTTCGTGGAGTGTGTCTAGATGTATGTAATACTGCCCATTTCGAAACGGCAACTCTAAGCGCAGGCAGTGTTATACCGATTTAAAAATATTTTATAGACATATGCTCTGGACAATTATCGTTGTGCTGTTTGTACTCTGGTTACTAGGCTTTAGTTTAAAAATCGGAGGTGGTCTCATCCACGCGTTGTTGGTCATTGCATTCGTTGTCTTTTTAGTGCGACTTTTCACATAGGACACAACCAGAGTAGGGAAGTGCAGATGATACACTGATGGTCATGGTATACAAGCCAAAGAAACCGCGATTTTCATTGTCGCCGACACAAAAAAACGTCTTGTTCCTCTGCGTCATACTAGCCATAGTACTTGTCTGTTTTTTTCTTTATCATGAACGAATGAATCTGCTTCCCCAAAACCCACTTCCGCCAGTACCTGCCAATGCGAAATATCGCGATAAAAGCGCGACAGTGGAGGAGCGCACCACTGATCTTCTTGCACGTATGTCTCTCGACGAGAAAATCGGACAAATGGCGCTTGTCGAAAAGAATAGCGTACTCGAACCAACCGATATCGCATCATATGGTATTGGAGCACTCTTAAGCGGTGCGGGTGCAAAACCAGCAGACAACACACCTCGTGGATGGCTCACGATGGTGGAAAATTTTGTCGAATCCTCAAAAACAAGTCGACTTGGTATTCCTATCTTCTACGGAGTCGATGCCATCCATGGACACACCAATGTTCCTGGCGCGACAGTTTTTCCTCACGCTATTGGTCTTGGAGCCACAAATGACAGTGCCTTAGTGGGCAACGTGGCAAGCGCTACGCGCGAAGAAATGCTAGCAACAGGCATCTACTGGAATTTCTCTCCAAATTTGGACCTTCCTGAGGATATACGGTGGGGACGTACGTATGAGACTTTTTCTGATAGTGCCACTCGCACCGCGGAGCTGGCGCGCGCTTCGGTAGAAGGCTTCCAGGGCACTACAGAGCAAGGTAAACCGAAGCGCGCGCTCAGCACACTCAAACACTACATTGGTGTTGGCAGTATGGCGTGGGGAAGCTCGAGCAACAAAAATTTCCATATAGATCAGGGAACAACTCCTCCAGAGGAGGAAGTGCTCCGCGACACGTATCTTCCCGCATTTAAAGAAGGAGTGAATGGAGGCGCAGGAAGTGTCATGGTGGGCCTAAATACATGGGGTGACACTAAATTAGCTGCTGAAGGATATCTCATCACGGATGTCTTAAAAAAAGAGCTCGCTTTTCAAGGCTTTGTAGTATCCGACTGGTACGGAGTGTATGAAATCCCTGGTGGAAATTACAAAGCTGCTGTGACTGCCATCAATGCAGGGGTCGACATGGTCATGCTGCCCTTTGATTACAAAACATTTATTGCCAATGTACGGTATGCCGTTTCTCATGGTGAGATTGCAGAGTCTCGCATCGATGATGCAGTGAGGAGAATTATTTGTATTAAGTTTGAGCTAGGGCTATTCGATGCAGATACCCAGCAATCTGCTCCTCTTGAAGTTATTGGAAGCGCACCTCATCGCGCGATTGCTCGCAAAGCAGTATCCGAGTCACTCGTGCTACTTAAAAATAATGAGCAAACACTTCCGATAAAACCTGGAGTCCGCCATATCGTCGTTGCAGGAAGTTCCGCTGATAATGTCGGTCGACAGTCGGGTGCATGGACCGTGGAATGGCAGGGAATAGATGGCAACTGGCTTCCGGGAGGAACATCGATACTTGAAGGCATTCGACGCCGCGCAGGAAAGGAATTAGAGGTGACCTATGACCTTCATGGTGAATTTGCTTCAGATACTCCGCGCGCTGACATCGGTATTGCAGTAGTTGGTGAGCCACCTTACGCAGAAGGGTGGGGCGATAATAATACTCTGACACTTTCAAAAGAAGATCTTACAACGATTGAAAATGTTAAAAAGAGAAGCAGGAAGACAGTTGTGATTATTGTATCTGGCCGTCCACTCATGATTTCAAAAGAATTGCCTGCCTGGGATAGTGTTGTCGCAGCGTGGCTTCCTGGAAGTGAGGGAGAGGGCGTTGCTGACGTACTTTTTGGAGACACACCATTTACAGGCACCTTGCCGCTTCCTTGGCCCGACCACATTGGACAGCTGCCAATTGCGCCCAGCGGTCGTACAGCCGACGGTACATCTTTACTCTTTCCACGTTTCTTTGGGCTAAAGAAATAAGCTCACCAACGAAAAGCCCCTCGCTATCGCGAGGGGCTTTTTCTTTACTTCTTGTTTAAAATCTCCTACTCGAGTGTATCCAGCTTTGCGGCTGCTTCAGGCGTTGAGACTGTCTTGCTCATAACGAGGAAACGGATAATACCTAAGGCAATAATCCAATATACGAACATTGCGAGTACCGTTGTCCATTCAAATACACTTCCCGCAACTCGTGTGGAGGGAAATACAGCAAGGAATGGTGCAACAAATGCATACGAAATACCGTATATGATGCTGGAGAAACCCGCGAGCGGATTTGCATCAAACAGCTTTAAGAATAATCGAAACCCCAGTATTACTTCTATAAACGAAGTGATATACCACACTATCTGGCTCGCTCTAAATAAAGGCTTTGTAGTTGTTGAATTATATGAGTCCATGCCTAGGAGCCGTTTACAACTTATAATTATTACAAAAATCGAGTATTGACACACCGCAATATTTCAATCATAGTACTGCCAGTGCACAAGAGTGCACCTGCATACAGGAGGAATACATGCGCTCTTTTTTAAGACTACTGGTACTTGGGTTCACTTTGCCTTTAGCGGGGTGTCTCACTTCTAATGGTGATCCGCTCTGGCCGGCAAAAAGTGGTGAGCAGCTGCCATTTCAGCCAGGTAATTATCTCTGTACAACACAAGACAATTCAAGTAATAACAGAAGCGTCCTCTACGAAGTAAAACAATTGTCGGATGGGGCAGATCTTTATTACACATTCAGTAACGGTCAGGCAGAAAGCACTGCGTCCTTCCATCGCATTATCGGCAACGACTACGTTATGGAAGTAACTGATGATGAATCTGAAGTCACCTATTTGTATCTGCAGCTGCGTGACGGCGAAGCACGATTTATTCTGCAGGATCAAAACATTGCAAAAGAAATCGCCAAGAACTACAACGTATCCACTAACGGCACGAAGATGGCCTATGTAGACGCTGATCTGGCAAAGAAGTTTATCGTTGAGTTAGGCCGTCATCTTGATGAAGCCCAAATTGCTATGAGTTGTGTACACACGTGATACTAATCCCACCAGAACGGTGGGATTTTTAAATGGAGGAACCCGAACGCAGCTCACAAAAAGACCCCATAGGGGGTCTTTTTGTGAGCTGCGAATGTCTTATTTATTTCCGTGCTTTGTATTCACATGACCGGCTGTATCCGTATCATTATGATTTTTGCCATGAGTATCTTTGTCCTCATGCTCGTTTTTCTCTTCGTCCTTATCTCGGTGTACTTTGTGATGTTGAACATATTTCACACACTGACCTTGGTTTTTGAAGGAAGGATTAGTGAATGTAGTCCAGCCATTATTTTTACACTGTGAACTCTTTGTTGGCGGTGTAGATGTACCTACCGGTGGGGTCGTAGTTGGAGGGAAGATTGTCGACGCGTTCCCACTCAAATTGGTATTTTCTGCCGTAACAACTTTTCCGTTTGCCAATGTCACAGTCGCAACAACACGTGTTGCTGTTGCGCTTTGTCCGAACTGGCTTTGACGCACATTTGTCCAATATCCATCAGTAGCGTAGCTGAAGTTTCCTGACACATCAAATGGTGACGAAATCTGCGCACCCGTGATGTCGGTACCAACTTTAGCTGTTGCGGTATTTGTCTGAAGGAGAGAAGCTCCTGCAAACAACTGTACCACCACTGACTGTGCGCCGGCAAAAGTGGCATTAGTAAGCCCAAACCCAGCAGAATATCCCTTGAGGATTCCGAGGCCGGTATCGTAATTTACAACTCCAAAATCTTCAGCGGCCAGGGATCCGATTGGGGTCGCTGCACCAGCGGTGGAAGTCCACGTACCGCTGCGCGCACCTCCTTGGTAATTATCTGACCATGTGCCTGACAGTGTGCCGTTTGAAGCAATTGTGCCCATCACATGCATGGTCGTAAGAGGTGTCACTGCATCAGCAGATGCGGTGTAATGTGCGGTGAAATCTATTGCAGCACCCGAGACCGTTCCCGAAGTAATAACCCAGGTGTAGGTATTTGCTCCTGCAGGACTACCGCCATGGCCCGTAAGATTACCCGCACCGTCCTGAGCGAGCACCATGTCGTGCATATAGTCTGTACCAAGATATTTTATTGCAAGAACATACGACCCTGTCGTATCCCACTGTGGTACTGCGGCAACCGCAGGAAGAGCAACCCCAAACGGGAGCACAAGGAGTGCGGTGGCAAGAATTTTGCTTAGAGTAGTTTTCATAATTATATTTTAATGAACTAGTAATGAAGAACAATACGATAGGCAACGCACAGCATTGCCATAAAGTTATGCCGCCCTTTTGGTGAGATTATTACAGCTAAACACCAGAAGAAGCGTTTTAGAGAACTTGGTATCTTTAGTCCCTTAATTCTTCGCCCTAATAATTGTACAAACGCTAGAGCGCCGTAGGGCGCTTTTCGGGCTCCGTGCCATGGACGCATTCAGAACCGTAAAGTGGAAGAGAATACAACGAGAAATGGAAATGAGTGGGATTTTTGAATTGTTTGAAAATGAAATACTTTAGAACCAGAGTGTGTAAAAAGAAGAGACCCTTTGAAGTTATCGCAGGGTCTCGTTACACGTCGTGTGTGAACTTCAGAATTCTTTGTTTCTATAAATCCTGAAGACGTTTCTGGGTGTCGCTTCCAAATCCAACTGACGACACTTTCGCAGTATTGGGACGTAATGTTTCAGGAGTATCCATATTAAACAATGTATTAGCTATTACGTTATTGCTGCCGCAACTCTCATTATAGTACACCTACAAAAGGTTGCTAGTAAGCCATTATAAACTGTCATAAGAATCTCTCCCGATGACTGTTTGAGTCACTATGTTTGATTACTATGCACGATATGAGCAAAGGCATAGTCGCGGTCAGCATTAACTTTCTTTCCTGGATTAAAAATATTTTGCGCATCGAAGATACGCTTCGTCTCTCCAAATAGTGCATAAATTTCTGACCCATACATCATCTCAAGATATGAGCTACGGATGAGACCATCATTATGTTCAGCAGTAATCGTGCCTTTGTATGAAAGTACTAGTTTATATACTTTGTCGCTCAACTCTCTAATAATTGTTTCAGTGCCTATATGCGTTAGATCCATTAGTGGAATAATGTGGAAGTTTGCGTCGCCCATATGCCCAGCTACGGTGTACGTGAGGTTATATTCATCGAGAATTGCGTACAGCTCAGGGAGAAATTTTGGTAAATCTGCTGGATGTACCGCAAAGTCATCGATGAATGGTGCAGTGCGGACATCTTTCATTTGTTGGCGGAGTAAGTTAAAACTTTCACGACGCATAATCCAATACTTTTCGGCATCTCGTTCATTTTTAGTCAGGCGCGCGTTGTAACCATCTTGTTTCATTTGTGCGAGCGCCGCATTTGCTTTTGAAGTCGCCTCTGCGTCAGAGTCGCCAGTAAATTCTGCAAGGAGAATAAGTTTCGGCACACCACCAGTTATGACCGCTTTAAACTCTGGCCAAAAACGGAGTCCAAGTGTAATCGCAGAACCTTTCATACGTTTGATAATCATGGGGAAGAGCTTCATTGCAAAACGGAAGGTATGGTCGTCGTAAGATTCAAGACTTTCAGGTTTGAATGTCAGCAATTTTCCAATAACACCGGCGAGCGTTTGCATTTCGTTGAGAAACACAACGACGAGACGTGTGTGCGTATGTGGTCGAATGAGTGCAAAATCAATTTCAGTAACGAGTGCGAGCGTCCCTTGTGACCCGACGATCAAGCGGGTGATGTCAAAAGTACCGGCTTCTTTATCGAGAACATTCCACAAAAAGTATCCCGCAGAGTTTTTAGTGACATTCGGCTTTGCTTTCTGTAGTTGTTCGTAATGCGTCTCACAGAGTGTATGCATCCTGCGATAAATGTCGCCTTCGAGTGTCTGGAGCTTTTTCTTCTCTTCAAGTTCTGCAAGTGTTATTTTTTTGAAATGTGCTTGCGACCCATCTGCGAGCACAACTTTCAAGCCACGAACATAGTTTTCAGTCTTACCGTAGGTGAGTGTTTTTTCGCCACCTGAGTTATTTGCCACCATGCCGCCCACTGCACAGAGCTCTTTTGATGCGGTGTAGCTCGGCATCAAAAGACCGCGAGCTAGTGTCGCTTTTTCGAAATCGCGATAGTACATACCAGGTTCGACGACAGCATGGTCTTCGCCAATTTCGCGAAGCTCTTGCATGTGTGTCGTAAACTCCATGACAATACCTTCAGTTAGCGGGCCGCCGGTCATGTCGGTGCCTGCAGAACGTGCCGTAATACTTAAGTTGACTCCCTCAGCTTTTTTCTTTGCAACATAGCGTACGACACTTGCAACGTCTTCCGCGTCGCGCGGAGCCAGCGCAAGCGATGGACGCACCGTAAAGAGACTCGTGTCCTTGCTGAGGCGGGTGAGTGTCGCATCGTCGTCGAGTACGTCACCACGGAATATCGCCTGTATTTCATTCTTATATTTTTTTTCCATATTGTAACTATCAAATTTTATAGCACTGGTTCCTCTGTGCTGCGATGAAGTTTAATTAGAAATTCACGTTCCAGAGTAAATCTGCCGTATCCGTTTGCAAAGATTGTTAATGCGCCACCGACGAGAATGATGTGCGGCCATACGGACTCACCAAAATAAAGGAGCGAGAGCGTTAGGAAGATAGTGAGGAAGATTGCTGCAAAACGTACTTCAAAACCAATGATAAACAGTGTTCCGAGAAGCAGTTCTATACCAAGCGCGCCAAGTACCAAGAATGGCGGATCAAAATGGAAATAGTTTGTTAAGTGAAATTGTGTGACGACATCAATCGCGAGCTGTGCATGCAGTAACTTTGCATAGACCGCAGCATAAATGAGCGATGTCCCAAAAGCGATACGGAGCATAAAGAAACCATTGTTCACAAAATAATTAACGACTGGTTCAAAGAATTTAGGTACACGTTCTCTAAAAAGTGTGTCTACCGCAAACACTTTTCCACCGACGGTGAAAGCAATGATTATCTCTCCGAGGTAGTTGAGGTATGTCAACATATAGGCAGAGAATTTCATAATCATAAATCCGTATATTGCTGCCATCAGTAGTGCTGAAATACGAGTGAATATGCCAAAAAAAAGTAAAGTTCCAAGAGTTCCAAGTAAAATACGGAACCCGAGAATCATTTCATGTGGTAAAAAAAGCGTCATCGGTAATTCCGGTCCAAAGATAGCTGCATGATACGCTGACGAGAGGACAGCAGAGGCAAGTGTCAAACGACCGATAAGTGGTGCGTATTCTCTCAGCTTAAGCAAAAAAGGATCACATAAAGCTTCGAGACGTTTTGATAGAGACACTACGCCAACAAACGAAAGCGTTATAAGTACGAGGAAAAACCAGAAGAAAAATCTACCTTCTTCAGAATAGACAATTGAAAAAACTTGTAGGGGAGGTTGTTTAAGTGCCTCGTCTATAGTGTGTTGGTCGAGAACGTATACTTCGTGCGCAAGCACTGGATGAGGGTTTACGAACATAAAAAACACCACTTGAAGCAGTGTTCCTAAAATAAGTAACGAAGTCTGTTTTCTGAGTAAGTTTGAAATATACATAAGATATATTCCACCATTTTAGCACGCAGCATCTAGGAGGATGTGGTTATCCACCCGGTAAAAAATAATGAACCGCGATAACGATGTCACTATACGTTCTGAACTGAGTAATTAAAGTTTGTTTTTCTCAGGTATATTTCTCAAAGTTTTATATCTTAAGCAAAGTCAGACTCATTTTCATGAAATAGGGAGTATACTACGAAGAGTAGTAGTAATATAAACGTTTATGGACTCATCATATACGTCCACGAGTACCAAACCATTATATCGCGGCACGCAGGTAGTTTGGTATATCCTAGGGATTATAGAAACACTTCTTGCTTTCAGGTTTGTGCTGAAGTTACTCGATGCAAATCCGTATGCGGGCTTCTCAAGTTTCATCTATGGCGTCACGTATTTTCTAGCCTCACCATTTTTGAGTGTTTTTAGTAAATCGCAAGTAGCGGGGAGCATACTTGAGTGGACCACACTTCTCGCGATGTTGGTGTACTGGATACTTGCTATTGGTATCATTAAGTTATTTTTAATGGGCAAAACGGTATCTACATCAGAGGCGGCACAGAAGCTCGATAATCAAGAAATTAAATAAAACATATATGGATATACTCATTTGGGTTCTATTTGGAGGATTAGTAGGTGTGGTTGCATCAATGGTAATGGGGACAGGAGGAGGTTTGGTATGGGATGTCGTCGTCGGAGTTGTGGGGGCTGTTATTGGAGGGTACGTTATGAACTACTTTGGGAAGGGTGGAGTTGGAGGATTTAATTTTTACAGCTTCCTTGTCGCCCTACTCGGTGCGTGTATTTTAATAGTGGTCCTACGCATGCTTCGAGGAGGGTGATACGTGGGCATTTGAATTTCTTGTGTCTACGCTGTGTCAAGCGAGCAGAAATCACTTTCGTAACACGAACCCGTATAGGTTTCGTATCGCATTCGCTCCGCTTTTATTTAAAATACACCGACCCGCTATCGAATTTTAGATTCAATACCAGTTCGCCTTTTGAGGTGAAGATATATTCTCCCGTATTTTCTAATAATTTTTTGAAATCAGCTTCCTGCGATCCATCACAATACATTAAGGTAGACATCATTTTGCTGAACGTGACTGTTGATTTTGTTGCAACATAGTTTCCGCCAATGCCATTACAATCTGTCGTCGCAGCAAAAGTGCCATCATTTTTAAAGGTAAGATTAAAAGCATCCTTCTTTGGAGTAATTATTTTTCCATCATTGTATTCTGAGTGTGTCCATTTCCATGTCTTCATAGAGAGACTCATGCGAGAAGGATCAGCTTCACCTTCAAAGTTTTGTGCCACTTCTCCAAACTGCATAGACGCAGGATCAAGGATAAGTCGAAGACTTTTACCAACAGATGGATTAGCTGTCATTGGTTCACCTTGTGCTCGGTCCATGTAGTTCACAATGATAGATTTTCCAGGACCCGATTCGGTGGTCTGTGGAGCGATGCGGTCACCGAGTAAAACTGCGTGCGAACCCACATATCCATTTACAGTGTTGAGTGCAGCGACAACATAAAAGAAAGTACCTGAGCCTGCAGTTTCTTGGGTAAGGAGAAAAGAAATGTCTTCACGACCATCGCCATCAAGATCCTTCTTCACCTCATTGCCAAAATACTTAGTGATTGTTTTCGAAGCAGAACCGGGAGCTGACTCGACTGTCGACATACCATCGACAAGCTTCACCGTCTGCCCATCGATAGTGTATGAAGTGTTTTTATAATCAGACATAGACGCTGGTAACTGCACTGATATGGCATCCTTTTTGCTCGTCCATTTGTACACAAATGAAGCTCCTGCCAATACCATTAGTATTGAAATAGTAAGTAAAATTGATTTTTTCATAGATTTAATTATACACCCAAGCGGTTATCGAATGATTGAATTGACGGTAGTTATTTTACTCCGCGACGCATTCAGAACTGCAAACTGGAAAAAATACAAAGTGGTTTGGAGATGGGTGGGACTCTAGCTCTATTTGAAAATACAGTACTTCAGAACTAAAGCATAAAAAAGACCCCTTGATGTTATCGCTGGGGTCTCGAAGCGCTTCGTGTGTGAACTTCAGAATTCTTTTTTTCTATAAACCCTGAAGACGTTTCTGGGTGTCGCTTCCAAATTCAACTGACGACACTTTCGCAGTATTGGGACGTAGTGTTTCATAGACATCCCGATAAAGACAATTGTGCAATCAATGAAACCCTTAGGATTGACACGTAGTCTCCGACACAACTTCAGCTTTCTATCGATGTTGTCGAAGGAATAACCCAAGATCGCAGGCAACGACGTGACCATCTTCTGCGGATCCTTGAATCCACGTTCAGTGAGACCACGGATCTTCTCGTTGTAGTTACAGAGTGGCCAAAGCCTGTCTGGGAAGGGTGTCTGGTGAACATCTCTACTTGTAAATATTGCTTCATAAAAAGCAAACCGTGCTGCTACCTCTGTTTCGCCAATCATTTGATTCTCCCTAAAGAACTGAAATTTAATTATAAATTAACATATTTATGTCACTATGTCAATATTATGGCACCGCGACCAGGAGACTCTCTTGTTACACAAGCAGTACACCTTGTGGACTTTCTTTCAGAAAAGTATCGACAACCTCTTCGAGTCCTGACGCAACGTTTCCCAAACCTTGCTGTCGCGGAGCCGAATACGAAAAGAGTGTCTTTTTTTGGCTCCGTGCTGTGGACGCATTCAGAACTCTGGATTGGAGGAAGATCCAGCAGGAACTTGAATTTAGTGGGGTATTGAGTCTACCGTACCAATCAAAAATTAATCATGTACAATTATTATAATGACTGGTACGGATCAGGACATACATCAAATAAAAATAACTTTGAAATAGTATTGTTTCACTAAACAAGTATGGAAGAATTTGAACAAAAACATCGTATTGCTGAAATGGAAAAGGGCATTGAGTCCTTGGTGGCAATGATTAGTGAACTCTATGAGAAAGTGCATAGAGTCGAGCGAGTATTGCTCGATGAAGAAACAATTGAACCCATTGAACAAGAAGTAGATGAGAGGGGAGAAAGTGGACTTCTGACTAATGCTACTGATTACGTTCGGATGACTGGTCGTTGTTCTGTTTCTTTACTACAAAAACATTTTAAAATTACTTACAAACGAGCATTTTCACTCCTTGATGGACTTGAGGAAGATGGTGTTATTGCACCCTATCGTGGGGGACCAGAACGCGTTGTAAATCAATAGCTGGTATGTCCGTTCTTGATTTTCTATTGGGTAAGGCGGGAGACAACAGTGGTCGAACGTTAGACCAGATTCTGTCACAAGATGATAGTTGGCTCGAGGCAGATCATAGCTATATCCAGTGGCTATTTCCACTCCTTGAAGAAAGTCAGCAGGTTCATGATGCCCCAGTGCTAGTCCAAGAAGATGTACAAAGAATCAAAGATAATCCCTTAGCTATACAAAACCATAGAAAAGCTTTAACAAGAATGCTTAAGTTTTATTCAGACAATGATCAATGGCTCGTTCCTATGGACCACAATCATCTTCGGATAACCAGAATACTAAAGAGTGTACGGTTACTACACTCGTTGGAACGAGCCGAGGAAGTCTACAACTTCTTTATGGAACGTGCGCATATAGCGGGTAATCCTATCCAATCTCGCAACGTAGCTTTTTGGACTGATGCGGTGGGATTATCGTACAGCAGGGGATGGAAATAACATCTGGCAACTTAGATATAAACTAAGCTAAACAAGCCTTTGCGTTTGAAGATGACGCAAGTACTTATCGATGAATAGTTTTCACTACTTCATATAAATATGTAATTGGGACAACAAGTGTATGTACATTGAGAATCTTGCCAATGAAAAATAACACTAGCAACAAAAGGAACAACCACCACGTAATGAGAAGTAAAAATAGGGGTACGTATAATGTGGCCTCGGCTGGTCTTGGTAAATTAGATTCTTCAATCAAAACACCTAGAAGGAGTAAGGGAAATCCAGTTATTATCGCAACATTTTTAAGTAGATTCTTGAGATAATCCCCCCATCGCTTTGTGGCTGAAGAAGTGGATATTTGTCGTTCTTGCACTTCAACGGGGAACGGTATCTCATTAAAATGTTTGAGGATAATAATAAGCATGTCTGCAAGATGTTTTTTAAGATATGGTAGGTAGTCTTTTTCTCTAAAATACTCCTCTAGAAACCCATTCAATTCACTGGGGTTCTTGTCTACTATATCTCCAAAATGTCTCTTTAAAACAACCTGCACTTGGTCATTAAATGTATTACCATTCCATGCTGGCGCTTCATACATACCGTATCTCCTCTTGTTGTAATAGATGGAAGCAGCACACTGTCCAAGAAAACCTGCATATCCCTCAGGTATTTCATTAATAATATACTCACACTTTGGACATGGGAGATTGGTGGCGTAAGGAATTATTAATGCCTTACATGAAGGGCATTCGAAGTCTTCAAGATGGAGTTGAAACGTCATATTGCATAATGGATTACACTGCGGTTAATCGAAGTGAAGATTGTTATCAGCAGCTTACGTGATTCGAGTGCTCTCGGCAGGATTCGAACCTACAACCTTGTCGATAGAAGCGACCTGCTCTATCCATTGAGCTACGAGAGCAAGAGAAGAAAGCCTGTTTTAAGTAACAGGGCTTTTATTGAGATCTTCTCCTGAGCCATAAGTACATCATTGAGTAAATGGTAGTACAGTTGTAAACTAAAGTAAAGATTATGACTCGAATTTTTAATACTTCGCCTGAGCATGAGGAGGCTAAAAAACATGATCCAGATTTAAATAACTTGGGTCACAAAAAGTTATGGAACTATTTCCTAAAACTGACTGAAACACAGGAATTTCAAGAGGAAATCTTGAAATCTAGAGAAAAATTTAGTCTTCCAAAGGAAGGTCTGGACTGGGAAACCATAAAGAATCATCGTCAGGAACAATATATTGATACCAGTTCTGAGGCATTTCGTATTGCTACTCTTTATAAACTAGATGCAATTATGTGGGAAGAGACGTTGCACTTTTATATTGAATGCGGTGTTCTTTCTGAGCCTGAATGGGGTAGCTCCTGCTTGCTAACCACTGTGGAAGATGAGGTATATGAACCTTATTCAAAATTTGTTCAAGACATACGGAACGAAGTGTACCCCATTTTCCTTAGAATAAGTCCGTATGCTACCCAGCGAGAAATAATAGACTTTGTAAAAATGCAGTCGATCTACATTAAAAAGTCTCAAAAGAAATATCAAGATAGTCATTCACAAATTGGCAAATCAAGGACGCGGAAAGAAGGCAAAATTTCTCGTAATCAGTTCATCTTCGAGCATAAAGATTTGCCAAGAAAAGAAATCATGCACCTCGTTACAGATAAGTTTGCTGAAACATTAGATTACGGTCATATTGGAAAAATTATTTCATTAGAATCAAAGAAACGTGAAAAGAAGTGAGCACGGATAGTTTCCGAGTGCATTTAGTTCTTATACAAGAACACTCAAAAGAAATAACCTGTTAGTACAACCTACAGGTTGTTTTTATGGAGGACAGAAGCTTCACACAAAAACAGAATACGTGTTTCAAAATCAGTGATTTGTCACTTGAGGAAAGGAATCGTTTGGTCGGTGCTTTTGTGTGGCTTGTTGAAGAAGATAAAAAGCAAAACCCTGCTGATTATCAGTATAAGAACAGCACACATGATTGATACCATATGCCTCCTTATACCTAAGGATAAAATGAGGTTTATTCAGGGTGTTTCGAGCTGGGAACTTTATTCAAAAACAGATCAATACACAAAATATGTACGCAATCCAAGCAAGGCAGAGAAAGAAACAGGGAAGTATTTCCCTAGACTTACAGGGTATAAGCGCCGTTTCTCGCAAGATGCGAATGTACGACTAGAATTTTCAGTTCCAAAACTCCTGTACCTGAATAACCTTGATGAGCTAGAAGACAAAGACTTCCCAGAAGTACTTAAGGTCTTACAAGAACGCCTCCAGCTTATGGGTATCGTTATACCAAGAATACTAATTGAAAATGCTTCTGTTAGTTCAGTACATTTTTCAAAGAACATCGAGCTTGAGGGAGGGTACACAGTAAGTCACTTAATCACTGAAATGAATAAAGTAGACCTACGAAAGAGCTTTGACTTCGCAAAGACACGATTTATGAATGACGGGCAAAGCCTATACGCACATACTACTTCTCATGAATTTGTAATCTATGACAAAGTGGCAGACCTTAAGAAGGGTAAGAAGCGTGCAATAGACAAGACTCCAACACAGTATCAGCAAAGTTTATTTGCAAAACTTGAGGCAAGGAATCAGCTCACAGAGATCATTCGTTTCGAAGTACGATTGAACAGTAAGCAGAAAATGAATAAAGTCTTGGAAGATTTGGGTTATCAGAAAAACCCGTCTTTCAAGAATGTCTTCAATGAAGAGATGAGTAGGCGCGTAGTGACCAGTTATTGGGAAAAGATTATTAAAGAACGTAGTTTCGGCTTATTTGCACTTTCAGTAAGTGCGAAAGATATACTACAGACTTTATTTCTTGCCGATACAAACATTAAACCGAAACAAGCGATATATCTTTTTGGGCTATTTACACTCGCAAAGGATGAAAATGGATTAAGACAATTGCGATCAATAGTTTCTAAACGATCCCACGATAGAACGTGGTATCGGATAGTAGAGGACATGAAGCATGCAGGTGATCTCATAACCAAAAATAACCTTAAAGACTGGGTCTTACAGATAGACAGGAAATTGGAAGAATATAAGCCGTATAAGTGCGGGAAGCTGTCCACGAGCGATAGTGGACTGTAAACCATTGTCAAGTATAATAATAAACAAGATATGGAGAAAATGAATAGAGACAAAGAGTTTTATAGAGCGGAAGATCTTGCTGACAAGCTTGATGTGAATATCATGACGATTTATCGTTACATAAAAGCGGGTAAACTGAAGGCTTATAAGATTGGTAAAGAGTACAGGATTGATAAGCAAGAGTTTGAAACATTCTTGAATAAAGTAAGCACAAAATAATTATGAACTTACCTAAAATCATCGATAATAATAGAAAATTCTTAAAAGACGCACTTATTGATGCTTCTAAGGATTTTGAAGAATTATCTATTGCTACAGGATATTGGGATCTCGAAGCTACAAAAATTCTTTTACCTCACCTGTCTAATTATAAAAAAATTAGATTACTTATAGGGCAAGAACCATTGATAGGTAGATATAACTTAAACCAAGTTGAACCAAACTTTCCTGATCTTGATATATTTTCTGATCTTCAAAGACTCAAACAAGATAGTTCACTGTATGAAACAGTAAAAGATTTAAAAAATAAAGTTGATGTAGGAATTTTAGAAGTTAAGGTATATAAAAGAAATTTTTTGCACGCAAAATGTTATATATTTGGAAATTTAAAAACAGAGAGAGCTGTTGGTTTTATTGGTTCGAGTAATTTCACAAAAAATGGCCTAACAACTAATCTAGAACTAAATGTTGGTGAATCTGATAGTAGGATTGTACAGTTTAACCCACAAAGCACAGAGCAAGAAAATGGACACCTTTCTTGGTTTGAAGAAGTATGGAACGATGAATTATGTGTTAATTGGACTGGAGAGTTTACAGAGTTAGTAAACGGTTCTAATCACGGAGATTTACTGTTTAGTCCTTACGAGATGTACATAAAAACCTTAGAACACGTATATAAAGATGAACTAGAAGTTGATAGAGATCTTCAAAAGTTACAAGGTAAAACTCTGCAGGCATTTCAAGAAAGAAATATTCAACAACTTTTAAAGAGATTAGATAAGTATGGTGTCGCTATGCTAGCCGACTCAGTTGGTCTTGGAAAAACCATATCTGCAATTGGTGTTATTAAACAGTATAAAGGGCGTGTGGTAGTAATAGCACCAGCCTCTCTTGTAACACAATGGAATACAGAACTTGCCCAAGAAGGTCTTTATCATATGAAGGCAATTTCGCTTCAAGATGTAAACGGCCTGGAAAATGAAATGAAGATTGATAAGCACGCTTCTGTAGAACTATTTGTAATAGATGAAGCACACAACTTAAGGAATCATTCTTCAGCAAGATTTCAGAAACTTCACGAATGGATAGACAACAATAGAGACGCAGATACCCTTTTGCTCACAGCAACACCAATCAACAACTCACTTTCAGATCTGACTAATCAAATTTTATTAGGTACTCGTGGAGAGCAAGATACCTTACCTGTTTATACAAGAAATTCTGAAGGAGTAATTGAACTTAAGTCATTCTATGAGACTGTCGAAAATCTTAAAAAGAGAATAAACCAAAACAAAGCAAAAGGAAATGATCTTACTCAAATCTTAAGAGAAGCTAGAGCTACTATTGAGCCTATTATGAGAGCTTTTGTTGTTCGTAATACAAGACAAGGTATAGAGAAAGAATTTGGCGGTGTTGATATTAGTGGAAAGATGGCAACTTTTCCAAAAGTTAAAATCAAAAATGTTAGTTTTAATATAGATGGAATTAAAATAGAATCTGAAGAAATGAGCCCAATGCTTTCAAAAATTTCTTCGAATAAAATGGAAGATTTAGCAGGGTTTACAGAAACACTGCTTCATCCAAAAAGACAGATGAAAGAAGTAATTGATGAGGGTGTTTCTGAGAGTGTAATTGAACTGCTATATAAAGCTATTTTGAGTTTATCTTTTGTCCCATATCGTTACGATATGTATGATTTTAGAGTATATGGAAAGGACTTTAAGGAAGTAATGTCTGCAAAACTTCAAGGTGATTTCAAGAAAAACTTAGCAAGACAGCTTAGTTTATATGGAATACTTAGAACTGTATTTTTAAAGCGTCTTGAATCTTCTGCTTCAGCTCTTTCTACTTCACTTAAAAAATACGAGCGAAGACTTAAAATTTTTGAACAAATTCTTAATGATAAAAATAAAGTAGTTAGCTTGTCTGATATAGATGATATTGAAGATGAATATATGGAAGAAGACGGTGAGCAAGTAGATTGGAATGATGACAAGTTTGCAAAAGTCATAGAAGAAAAAGCAAAAGAAGCAAACCAAAACACTCACGATCTTGAAAAAATGAAAGAAGATTTAGCTTTTGAAAAAGAGATTTTAGCTGAGATTATAAAAGTATCCACTAAGCTAGAGGAAAATGATGTAAAACTTAATGAATTTATTTCCCTGATTACAGAAATTCGAAAAGATAATCCAAACAAAAAGGTTCTTATATTTTCATTCTTTGCAGATACAGTTAAATACTTAGAAAATAAGTTAATACCGATGAATATTGGTATGGATGCCAGTAATACAGCTTTCGTTTCAGGTAGAAATAAAAAAGATGCAATAAGTAGTGCTGAAAGGTTTGCTCCTACGGGTAAGCAAGTTGAAATTAAAAAAGAAGAAGAGTTAACATATTTATTCTCAACTGACGTGCTTGCTGAGGGGCAAAATCTCCAAGATTGTGGATTGATTATTAACTACGATCTACACTGGAATCCAGTACGAATGATACAACGCAATGGTCGTATTAATAGACTTGGATCTCAACATTTAGAGGTCAATGTAGTTAATATGAAACCTCACGATGATCTTGATAAATTCTTAAAATTATTCAAATCACTTCAAGATAAAATAGAAGTAATTAATGCAACTATTGGTAGTGATGCTTCTGTTCTTGGCGAAATAGAGAACCCTTTAGATTACACAGGTGTTTATAGTAATGACGAAAATAAGGCAACAGAAGAATATCTTAAATTAGAAGAAAACGCTGAGAGTTTTACTGATGATGAATTTATAAATGATCTTAAGAGTTTTATTACTAATGCAACAGTAGAAGAAAAGAAGAAACTACAATATATCCCTATTGGAAAATGGGGTCAGATTGTAAATACTGATCAAAAAACAATCAATCTTGTGGAAGCAAGTTTTGATAATAGTCAAAACATCTACGCCTTTCTGTACAGCACAATCAATAATGCAATGGATTTGATGATGAGAGGAGAAGCCCTGAGAATGATTAAATCTTATGATAAGAATAGATCTACTGGTATACACGAGATAGATATTGATGGCTTTAATAAAACAATTACTTCCGCAGGTAAACAACTTATTAAATACGATGCAATTAGAGACACTAGTATGAAGCCATCTGAACAAAAGATTGCAGATCTAGCATACTCATTTTACTCTTGGAACCCAGAAGAAATTAATAGACTTAACAGCTTCTTTAGAACTAGAAATATAATAAAATCCAAAGAATTAAGAAAACTTGTGCTTAAAATTGGTGATGCGGTAAGAAACAATCAGACTCACGACAAGTACTTCACTATCCTAAAAGAAATGCTCCCTCTTGAAGAAGAGAAAGCTCCTCAATGCATAGAAATTAAACCAGTACTTAATTTTCTAAATAAAAACTTATGGAAGAATTAAATAAAAAACTACAAACTCTACACGACATAAAAGACTGGCAATCAGCCGTCGATGTTGTTGGTAGTGTCTGTGGTTTGTTTGGACTAGAAATGACAGAAGACCCATTTTTATTTCAACATCCAAAAATAAATGCACATACAAGTTGGTTTATGAATGCTACTGGGTTTGTTAACAGACCAGCTTCATATGAGATAAAACACGATAACAAAAACAGTCTCGATATAAAGCTATATTGGGGTACCAAAATAAGCAAAACTATACTTTCTTGGATGGTTGGTATTTCTCCTAATTTTGAAGATGCCCAAACTTTTGAGAGTGATAAATACAATGTAGGGCTTGATATAGTTATTCCAACAGAGTGTGATCGCATTATTTTGCTCGTATCAAATAAATACAAAGTAAGATCTTTTGAACTTAAGGAGAAACTTTCAAGGACAGATAAAGAGATTATAGAAAAATTACAATCTTTAAGTATAAAATCTACAAAATCAGTAGAAGATAAACAAGTATTTCACAATATACTCTGGGATGCGTTTAACTTTGAACCGATTAATCGCAAGTTCTACAAAGAACTGGTTGATAGATTTACTGTTCTTCGAGATCATTTAGTTAAAGAAGGTTTTGATAATCAAGATGCTGTAATGTTCAGTACACGACTTATTGGTCGTATCTTATTTACGTGGTTCTTAAGAAAGAAAAATTTGATAAATGAAAAAGTTGGTTATTTTGATCCAAGCGATATTTATAACCAAACTACTTATTACAAAGATAAATTAGAGAAGCTTTTCTTTGAAACTTTTAATACAGAAATCCTCGAGCGTGGTTTTGATGATGTATCTACGCCATACCTAAACGGAGGTCTTTTTGAAGCTTCACGTACAGATTTTTATAATGACAAAAATTTAACTATTCCTGATGGATACTTCTCTAAATTCTTTGAGGTACTATCTCATTACAATTTTACTGTAGACGAAAGTAGTCCAGAGTTTGAACAAGTAGCAGTAGATCCAGAAATGCTTGGTCGTATATTTGAATCACTTCTTGCTGAACAACGTACAGAAACTGGAGAACAAGCACGCAAAGCAAAAGGTGCTTTTTACACCCCTCGTGAAATTGTTTCTTATATGTGTGAACAATCTCTTAAAGAATACTTAAAAACAAAAATTGAAGATGACATGTACCGTGATATTCGCATAGAAGAAATAGTAAGTATGAGCGAAGCAGTATTTCGTGATCAAGACCATAACAAGCGTCGAGATTGGAAACCATATGTTGAATCAATGACTAAAGCTCTCGATGAGTTAACCGTACTGGATCCTGCTGTTGGATCAGGAGCATATCCTATGGGAATGCTTCAATTACTTGTAAAGGTTTATACACGTCTTGATAGTAAATATGAGAAGAACTTAAGTAAACTTAAAAGAAGCATACTTAATCGCTCTCTTTTTGGTTCCGATATTGATTTAACAGCAATTGAGATTTGCCGTCTTCGTGCTTGGTTGTCACTGATCGTAGATATAGAAGAAAAAGAACAAGTAGCTCCACTTCCAAATCTTGAATTTCATTTCGTATGTGCAAATTCTCTGATTTCTATAAGTAAAAATAATGAATTATGGGATACAGATGATCTTAAAGAAAATATGAAGCAAATTAGAACTGATTACTACAATACTAGTTCAAAGAAGATAAAAGAAACCTTGAAGAAGAAGTACGAGAAGTTATCCAACTCAAAACAGAATAGTCTTCTTATTGAGAGTGAAAATGATAATATTTTAAAAACATACCAACCATTCAGCCACGAAAGTCGTGCAGTCTTTTTTGACTCCGATTTAATGTTTGGAGTTCAAAAATTTAATGTAGTCATAGGTAATCCACCATATGTTGGAGAGAAAGGTCATAAGGAAATATTTCAACCAATAGCAAAATCCTCACTTGGTAAAAGATTTTATTTAGGTAAAATGGATCTTTTCTATTTTTTCTTTCACCTCGGATTAGACTTACTACAAGAACGTGGTGTCCTTTCTTATATCTCAACAAATTATTACATCACAGCTACAGGTGCTAAAAAATTACGGGACGACTTTAAAAATAGATCCACTATCCTTGGACTCATTAGTTTTAATGAATTAAAGATATTTGAGTCAGCCTTGGGACAACATAACCTTATTACGATTTTACAAAAAGGTAATTACGAAAGAGAAGCTTTTACTGCTTCTACAAAACGTTGCGGGTATGCAAATGGAGAACTTCTTAACAACATTACATCAGGATTAGATACTGAAACTGGGTATGCAAAAATTCCACAATATAAACTATTCAGTGGTGGAAATATCGTGATGAAATCTTCTCCACTTGAAGTAATTCTTGATAAAGTAAAAGGAAACGGAAAAGATCTTGGTGATATTTGCGATGTGAATAATGGTATACACACCCAAGCGGACTATTTAACTAAAAAAAAATATGAGTTCAGGAATGACAAAAACAAAAAAATTGGAGATGGTATTTACACTCTCTCGCTCACTTCTGGAATAGACCAA
>JBBQUO010000011.1:0-24746 GCA_038212375.1 Minisyncoccia bacterium | reverse complement strand
ATACGGAACCCCTCAAAGACACTGTTTACACTGCAGGAGGTATAGAAAGTCCAAGCTTCTCACGAATAGTCCTAATTTCGTGTTGAAGTCTGGCCTCCTCAACCTCTCTTTTCAATGGTCCGTACACAGGCTCGAGAATCTCATAAATTACCGAGTACTGCTGTACAAGATCGTCGTAGTCTGCCCCACTCCTTACAGATGAAGCGAAGGTTGCCAAAAGACCTTGCACTTTTGCATGCATCCGTGCAGATTCTGGTTGCAGATATTGATCGATGAGAAGAAGGTGATCTGCCAGTACATGCACCGAGGCGTCGAAGAATTTTTCGAAGTCTTCGCACATGCGCTTTTCAAGATGACCCATCTTTGCAATCGCATGAGAGATCCTGCCTCCAATCTCTGTATTCAAAATATCTTCGCCACGTTCCATTGCGTTCAAAAGATCTTTGTCTCCGTGAGCCTCCTTCAAAACATCATCGATAAATGCTCTGGCCTCAGTGGTGATACTCATCACCTCTTTTGAGAATGGATTGGCTCCACCAACGATAGAAGCTGCAATGGTTTGCAGTTCCTTTACTTCTTCGACAACTTCTCGAAGACCTTGCATAGTGACAGGATACTTAAAGTAACGCTGCCTGCGTGTCAACTTCTCTTGCATTGTTTTTCCCTCATGGAGGTTAGTACTTGTCTGCTATAAATGTACTGGTACACATCATAAATACCATATATTTGTATATTGTCAAAATTATTGAAATGAAAAAGGGCGCACATGTGTTGCATGTGCGCCCTCGTTTGTTTACTTCCCTACGCTACGCGGCGGCTCTTCTTCGAACCTCCGCTGGAGCTACTGCCACGCATCTCTCCGCGGCGCGCCCGATCCTGCTCGCGTTTGTCGGCGGAACGGCCGCCGGTTCGCGCAGTCGCCACCGGGCGACCAAGCGATGCGAGGATCGCGCTGACCTTGACCTGCTTGGTCTCGATCTCCTCGCGTTCCTGCGCCTCGCGCATTTCTGCGCCGCGACGTTTGAACGCGACGACCTTCGCTTCGAGTTGCGCGGTCTCCTCGTAAATGAAACCGAGGAGCTCAACGCCGTTGACGACGAATTGTTCGTCGTCGATTTCGCTAGCTTTGCGGGCCGAGACGAAATCGAGCAAGTCGCTGAGCCTGGTCTTCAGGCTCTCGAGCTCATCCGCAAAAAACTTGCGAATGATGTACGAGTTGCTCTCCATCGCAGCGATGGAACGCTGAGCCTTCTGAGCTCGGTCCATGACAAACGGCGAAAGGAGTCCCACGAGACCCGTTGTCAGCGACCCGCAGATGCGAGTGATGGAACCCGTCGCCACAATGACGTGGTTCGGATCCATATCGACGCCGTTTTCGGCGAGCTCAGCGATCTGAGCATCCATGGCCTTCACGCCCTGTACGGTGCGGTCAGGGACCGGGAAACCAATGGTGATGGCGCTGGCGACGAGAGCGGACAGCGATGAGAACAACTCAGCTATGGTCTTCATGGTCGAATCCTCCTATGGGTTAACTTCAAAGTACTAGAAACTTCTGTTTTAATAATAGCACATATACAATATTTGTCAATAATTTTATTGCCATTATTGTTATGATTCACAAAATACCCTTATTCTTAGGCAAACTATAAAACCTCTGGATATCATATTGCCAAAAGATAGAAATTGGCTATACTTGTCCCAATGAGTATTCACGCGATTCTGCCATATATCCAGATCGTAACCGCCTTTCTTCTTATCGGAGGCGTTCTTTTACAGAGATCAGAAGCTGGTCTTGGAGGAGCGTTTGGAGGCGATTCGTTTAGTTCTGGTGGATATGTTCGCCGAGGGGCTGAAAAATTCTTGTTTCGAGCAACTATCGCAGTAGCTATTCTCTTCGCACTTTCTGCGTTTGCTGCACTCATTGTATAGAGTATAGACACTCTTGCAGGTTCTGCACAGACGTTTATATGTCGGTATCTGATCACACAACGGTCACTATTTCTAATTCACTGTGAATACATTTTTTTCTTTTCTTTCAAAGCGCTTTGAGCTTCCAAAAGCCCAGCTCGCACAAAAGACTATTCAATCTTTTTCTACAACAGAAAGAATGTTGTTCTGGCTTTTTACCTGCGTGTTTGTAATTTCAGGCCTGACGCTACTCTTTGATGTAAATCGTTCTTTTATGGTGGAAGTTCCAGACCATGGAGGAGAGCTCATTGAAGGTATTATTGGTAGTCCACGTTTTGTAAATCCTCTTCTATCGATGGGAGATGCTGACAAGGACCTTGTCTCACTTATATATTCTGGTCTTATGCGTGTCGACAGTAAAGGCAACCTCGTTCCCGATCTCGCAGAGAGTTACAGTATTTCACCAGATGGACTAACGTATGATTTTATCATTCACAAAGAGGCGCAATTTCACGACGGTAAACCTGTTACTGCAGACGATGTGGTCTTTACCGTCGAAAAAGCACAGGATGCGAGTCTCAAAAGTCCAAAGCGTGGAAGCTGGGATGGTATCGTAATCCAAAAGGTTAGTGATCGTGAAGTTAAAATAGTTCTCAAGCAACCGTATGGTCCATTTCTTGAAAATACTACGATTGGTATCTTGCCAAAACACATCTGGAAAGATGCAACTTCAGATC
Source organism: Minisyncoccia bacterium (assembly GCA_038212375.1). GTDB lineage: Bacteria > Patescibacteriota > Minisyncoccia > Phycocordibacterales > Zambryskibacteraceae > JBGTNQ01. The sequence continues at coordinate 22,101 of JBBQUO010000011.1, read as the reverse complement.
AATTTTCGTTTAGTGAATATAATATTAACGCGATTGGATCTGGTCCTTATCGAGTCTCAAATATATCTCGCAGCTCTACAGGTATCCCTACTGCATACACACTGAAAAGCTTTTCTGGTTTTATCTCTGGTGAACCCTATATTAAAACGCTCACGGTTAAGTTTTATCCTGATGAAGCAGCACTACTCAACGCATATAAAAAAGGTGACATCGAAAGTGCGGATTCTTTTAGTGCGTCAACTGTCCACGATCTCAGTAGTACAACGATACAACTAGAACAAGCTGCTCTTCCCCGCACTTTTGCAGTCTTTTTTAATCAAAATCAATCTCCTGTACTCGCAAACAAGGAAGTTCGGCAAGCATTGAGTGCAAGTATCGACAAAGAATCAATTCTTTCAAATGTACTATTTGGATACGGATCTGTAATCGATGGACCACTCCCAGAAGTTTCTGCCACCTCTTCTCCTGTTGTATCAGAAGCAGACAGGATTGCAAATGCAAGCGCTATTCTGATCAATGCTGGATGGACTCGAAGCTCTACCACTACAGGTATATGGATAAAGAAAGATAAAAAAGGCACACAAACACTTTCATTTTCAGTAGCCACTGGAAATGCACCTGAACTCAAAGCAGCTGCGCAGATAATCGTTAACAACTGGAAGGTGCTTGGTGCAGACGTAACGCTTGAAGTATATGAAACGGGAGACCTCAACCAAAACATCATTCGCCCTCGTAGATACGATGCGCTCTTTTTTGGAGAAGTGATCGGAAGAGATCTAGACTTTTATCCGTTTTGGCATTCATCACAAAGAACTGATCCAGGGCTCAATATCGCTTTGTATGTAAATACTAAAGTCGATAAACTTCTCGAAGATGCGAGAGCGACATCTGACACTTCTGTAAGAGACGACAAGTACAGACAGTTTGCAGATATACTTAAAGACGATGTGCCCGTCGCATTCACTTACTCTCCAGACTTTCTGTACATTATTCCAAGCAAAGTAAAAGGGGTGATGCTTGGAAAGCTTACAACCCCATCAGAGAGATTCGCAAATATCCGTGATTGGTATATCGAAACAAATCATATTTGGAATATATTTAATCACTAGAGTACACAACCAATAATAATACCGAAAAAAAACCCATTATACGCAACGACAAACTATTTATTCATATCTATCAACTAATTACAGAATCATGGAACCACATAATAATCCAGAAGTGAAGAAAGAAACGAGTGCAGTAGGAGCAAGCGCAACACACCAAAAACCGTTTGGGGAACGTACAGGAAATACCCGTGGACGTGGAGGATCTCCATCACGATCTGGAGGTGCAGGAAAAGGACGTCGCTCTGGAGGAGGAGCATCGTTTAGTCGTCGCCCAAGGATGGGAAATGAGGGATTCCGTGCAACAGGAGGTGAGCGTGATAAAAAAGACGACATCATACCACCAATTGCTGAAGGAGTGCTTCGTGTCATTCCTCTCGGAGGAGTTGAAGAAATCGGCCAGAACATGACCGCTATTGAATATGGAAACGACATCATCGTGGTTGATTGTGGTTTTCAATTTCGAGAAGAAGAAACTCCTGGTATCGATTTTATCTTGCCGAACACACGGTATCTCGAAGATCGAAAAGATAGAATCCGTGGAGTATTCATCACTCACGGTCACCTTGACCACATCGGAGCTATTCCTTATATTTTGCCACTCATTGGTAACCCACCAATCTACACAAGACAGTTTGGTGCGATCATGGTTGCAAAACGTCAAGAAGAATTTGCTCAGCTTCCAGCGCTCGATATCAAAGTTATCGATGGGAACGAGACTATTGTTATTTCAGAAAATCTGAAGATCACTACCTTCCCTATTTCTCACACCATTCCTGACTCGATGGGACTCATCATCAAAACACCTCTTGGAAACATTGTGTTCATTGAAGACGTACGCGTAGACAACATCAAAGGTATTCCTACGGATGAAGAGATTGAGCAGTACAAGAGATTTAAAGACATGGATGTACTCATGCTCACGATGGACTCAACCTCTATCGAGAAGCCAGGATTCTCTCTTTCTGAGCAAGTTGTAATTGAAAACATCGAGAAGATTATCCGTGCGACAAGCTCTCGTCTTATTATTGCAACATTTGCTTCTCAGGTAGAACGTATTATTGCAATTCTTAATATCTGCAGAGCCTTGAACAAAAAAGTAGTATTCGAAGGACGTAGTATGAAGACGAACTTCGAAATCATGAAGCAGCTCAAACTCGTCGAAGCAGACAACCTTATCATTCCGATCGAAGAGATCGAGAGTTACCCACCAGACCGTGTGGTTATGATCTCTACGGGCGCTCAAGGTGAGGAGTTCTCAGCACTTATGCGTATTGCAAATAAAACTCACAAGTTCCTCCGCCTTCGTCCTACGGATACTATTTTGCTTTCATCATCTGTTATTCCTTCAAACTTTAATGCGGTCGTAAAACTTAAAGACAATTTGTACCGCTCTGGAGCAAAGATCATCACCTACGCAGATGCAGACGTGCATGCGTCAGGACATGGGAACAAAGATGAACTCAGATGGATTCACCAGCAGATTCCTTACAAATTCTTTATGCCCGTGCACGGACATCATTACATGCTCCGTCTTCATGCTGAGCTTGCATACACACTTGGTGCTCCGAGAGAAAATGTACTTGTACCAGATAATGGCTCTATCATCGAATTTTTTGATGGTGGCAAAAGTGCTCGTATGCTGACAGTGAAGGCTCCTTCCTACCCGATCATGGTAGATGGATTCTCAGTAGGAGGAGTGCAAGAAGTTGTCATGCGCGATCGTAAAATGCTCGCACAAGATGGATTCCTTGTCATTGTAGCTTCGGTCAATACCCAAACCGGCAAGCTTCGTAAATCTCCTGATATTATTTCTCGTGGGTTTGTATACTTACGTGAATCACAAGAACTCCTTCAACAAACTCGTATCCTCATCAAACGTTCTATCGAGCAAAGCACACAGGGCATGAATCCGATCAACTTCGATATTGTAAAGAGTAATGTTACTGAAACTGTTGAGCGTTTTCTATTCCAGAAAACTGCAAAGAGACCTCTTGTAATCCCTGTAGTACTCGGAGTATAGAAAACAGAGTCCAAAAAATTTTATAACATTAAAAGCCCTCAATTGAGGGCTTTTAATGTTATTTGACTTTTTATTTTAAACATGATATTATTCTAACCAGAGCAGCACCCTTCCATACCTCTTGTGAGGAACAGCATATGCTTCAACTTGTTTCTGAAGCTCGCATGGCGATCACTAACCTTCGCCAGAACCCTAGCCGTTCGACCAGCCCCTTCAAAGAAGCGACTGTGCCTTCATTGCTTCGCCTCAAGGAAAAGCTTCTCAATGCGAGGGCAATGGACGACAAACTCTCAGGTATCGTCTTGTTCTTCGATGCGGTATCGAAGTGGCACGATTGTAACCTGGGAGAAGACATCGTTCAGTTCAAGTCTGCGAATTTTCGTGGACAGTACAATGAGACGATACGGAAACTCGAAACACTCGACCTTCATTTTCATCGCGCAGGTCGGAGTGAGTTCGGCTGGAACCGTACCAAGTACAGTGAGCGTGTGACCGACAATAACGTATTTCTTGGGAACATTTTCGGACTTTGGACCTTCCCTGTTTCAGAATGGAGAAAGTATAAAGATGAACCCAAAGGATCCTTCGCTTACCTTGGTGGCAACATGGCTAAGTTTAACGCGTATGATGTTGTCAGCAATCAAGCAGGTAGGTTCATGACGCCGCATATCAACGCGATGTGCGAACTCATCGACTGGCTTTGCGGAATGAACTAAGTCTCAAAAAGGGGAACGCCCGCGCACTAAAAAGTGCGCGGGCGATTTGTTGTGGAAAAATATTTCTTCTGTGCTGTATAATACTTTTACCAAGACAATGATTGATTTTCTCAAACGAAATACCACCCTTTCAACAATATATATTGGAAACCTTCTGCTGTCATTCCACTATTATCTTATTATTTACGTAAACTCTTCGTTTCTTTCTCAGTTTTTTTCGAATGCACAACTGAGCTTTCTTTACTCCGGAGGTGCAGCACTCAACGTCATTTTGTTTCTCATGGCTCCGCGCATCATCCGAAAAATTGGTGTCTACCATTTTCTTCTTATATCAGTAGCACTTGAAGGTATTGCAATAGGTGGATTGATATTTGCACATAATGCTCTTTCTGCAGGATTTTTCTTTACAATCCACCAAGTTATCGTTGCTACGATACTGCTTTCTCTCGATATCTTCCTTGAAAATGCCACAAAAGAAGAGGGTCGTACTGGAAGGATGCGGAGTCTTTATCTCACTATTTCAAACGCAACTCTGGTAATTTCTCCAATTATTATTGGACTGATTGTTTCTGGTGATAATTATTCATCCGTTTATACTATCTCTGCAATTCTCATTGTTCCGCTTCTCTTAATTATTATTAGTGGTCTGCGAGATACTAATGTAGAGCCTCCTGCGCATTTTGAAACATGGAAATCTGTAAAAGGACTTCTGAGGCACGAAAATGTAAAGTGGGTTACTGGGGCACAACTTATACTTCAAATATTTTATGCGTGGATGATTATTTATACGCCAATATACCTACATGAATACATTGGGTTCGACTGGAAAGAGATTGGATTAATGTTCACCATCATGTTGTTGCCGTTTATTATATTCGAAATCCCTATTGGTAAACTTGCAGACGACAGATATGGAGAAAAAGAGTTTATGATTTTTGGTTTTATTGTTATGATGCTATCGCTTTTTTTGATGCCTCTTCTTGTTACGCAATCCTTCATATTATGGACAAGCGTCCTATTCCTATCGCGTGTAGGAGCGAGTTTTGTAGAAATTACGACAGAAAGCTATTTCTTTAAGCAGGTGGTGGGAGGAGATAGCGACTGGATTAGCTTGTTTCGCACCACTCACTCTCTCGGATATATATTTGCACCACTTCTTGCTACCGCATGTATTGCTGTCTTACCCTTCTCATTTATGTTTACTGTGCTTGGTGTCGTGGTTGTCTTCGGTATATTCTGCGGGAGAAACCTTATTGATACAAAATAACTACACAAAAAATCACCCCGAGTATACTCGGGGTGATTTTTTGTGTAGTTAAGCTGATTCAATTTCTGGACTAGAATCTTGGGACTTTTCATTCTTATGTTCCCCATCTTCACATCCACAAATTATAAGATCTTCACCTTTCTTGTTGCAAAAGTCTGACTGACAAATCCCTGCCTGATCAGCAACTCCCTTGCAATCCCCTTCGCATACAAAATGTGACATTTCCTTTTAGTTACTATTAATACGGCAAGTATACTATGCGACCGCTTTCTTCACTATCTTTTTTGAAACCTTAGTAACTTTTACAAGATCTCCCTTAAAACTCTTCCAGTGTCGCTTCATGTCCTTACCGAGAGCTTCTACTTCCTTCGGGTCAATAGACTTCATCTGAGCATATTTCTTCATAACTTTATCGATCGCTGCATGGTACTTTTCTTCATTTACCTCGCGCACATTTTCGAGGGCGTCGATAACCTCTCCCTTTGCACGAAGAACCCAACCTTTTATCACTTTGCGATTCTTTGTTGCGTCTTTACTTCCATAGAGAAAATATACTCCTGCAGCTGCCGCAAGAACTCCTGCTCCAATAATTGCTCCTACTGCTCCACCTCCTTTCTGCTCTTGTTTTTTTGCCATACTGTTATTTTTTTCGTGTACGCTTTTTTTTAGTAATAAGACCCATCATTGTTTTTGCTATGCTGAAAAGATCAAAGCCCTTTTCTGTTATTTCTTCACGAGCCTTTGTAATACCTCCTATGATTTCCTCTCCCTCATTCCTTACAACTTGTGATACTTTGTTTGCATCACGAAGAATTCTGATGAGGTAGATGAGTGCCACAGAAATCCCAATTGTGACAAGCACAATCGAAACCGTAGTAACCATAAAAAATATATCTGATTTCATCATACCAAAATCATTATAGCACGAAGGGCTTGGGAGACTTACTAGTACTCACGGGCCCGGATAAACTGTTCAAAAAGAACATGGTAAATGGCTCCGAGAGTTACGAGAAATAATATCGACTGAATAGCAGTCCCAAACCATGAGAGGGGCGATAGAATCATAAAAGCACAAACCCCTGTCACGATACTTTTCCAGTTTGTTACAATCGCATCGTTTTTTTGAGTATATTTGAAGATAAGTGACCCAAGAACGATCGGGCTAAAGAGATATGCAAGCATCATAAATAACACGTATGCAGAGCCACCAAGAATAACAAAAGGAATACCAATAAAAGTAAGGAGAACGAGAGTTAGTGCACATGGCACTGCAACTAAAACAAGAAATCCTCGTACAATACTCCACTTCGGAGACTCGAGTGCAGTACGGACCAAGCGCTTTGAGATAGACTGGAAAATCCCTTGGATGACGAGTGCAGAAACAAGAAGAATGATAAATTTAATCAAAATCCATGTACCCCAAAGTGTTGGTACGAGTCTTTCTGCGCGAGAACGTGTATCAACTTGAGTAAAAGTGTTTTCTTTTTTAATCACAGCACCTTGCGCTATTGTTGCAGGCTTTGATGATGAATAAATAAATGAACCGTCAATTTCAGCATTCGGACCAAGAGTAATATTGTCAGCTGTCACCCGTACATCACCACGAACAATACCATTTATCGTAAGGTTCCCAGCAACACCTCGAACTCCACCTTTTATTTCACCACCAAGAACAGCTTTTCCGACCGCAATATCAACATCACCACTTACTATAGACAGATCAAGAAGCTCCAAGTTTCCCGATGCAATAACGATATCTTTTTCTACAACTGTACGAATAAGTGACTTTCCTGAAGCGATACGAATATTTTGACCAATTGTGCCACCAATCACATCAACAGTACCTCCGACAAGATTTACATTTCCCGAAACTGCACTTCCTACAAACACATTACCTCCAAAGAGACTCGCGTCCCCTAGTACATTACCAACAAGTGTAGCCATGCCTCCTGCGACATAAAGATCACTTTTTACTGTTTGTCCATGGAGGAGTGAATATTGCTCTCCTAGGCCAAATTCTGCCGCGTTAGCCCCCATGGGCGCACAGAGCAAAAGAAGACTAAGAACGAACCCCACAAAGGTATATATCCGTATTTTCATACCTACAGTATAGAGGAGCGAATAAGCCTGTAAAGCTGGACTTGTGTTGCTATACAATAGTACCTGCAACAAAAAACTCGTAAAACGGAGTTTTTTGCCTCATAACCTGTAGGACTTTTGTGCTAAACCTAGAAACCGAACATATGTCTGAAGAATTGACCCATTGATTCAAACGCAGCACTTACTCGTGATCTACCTTCTCCATGAGAAGGAGTAGAAGTACCATGCATCATAGAATCTTTTCCATCATGTCTACTTTTGTCCCACGTTTGTGGTAGTACCCCATCACGAATCGCCTTTGCAACGACAGTAGTGCCAGTCATAGTGCCTTCTACTTGTACCGTATCTCCGACGAGAATACTAGTGATAGTAGTGGTGGCTTTGTTTTTAAAGATTTTCGCATTGGTTGCATCAACGGTATATACGATACCTGTTGTAGTGCTTGCATGAAGGGCTGTAACAGTAAGACTATTTCCGGAAACTGCAGTAACAGTACCTGCGATTCCTCTTCCCATGATTCCTTGACCACGATTTTCCTGTCTATCATTTTTTTTCTCTTCTCGTTTTTCAAGCATCATTGGAAACTTTCCATCGATAACGAGAGTTGCACTGACAGTAGTACCAGTTACCTGACCACTTACAGCGACAGTGTCTCCAACAAGAATACTTGCAAGTGTTGTTGTTGCTTTATCTTTTACAAACTTAGCGTTTGTAGCATCGACTGAAAATGTAATAGTGGTAGTAGCTCGCTTACTTTCAACAGTGATAGTGCTCCCGGTCAGTCCTGTCACAGTACCCACTATACCTCGAAAACTATTATTCATAATTCCACCTCGGCTTTCACTATTTCCTTGGCCTTGTTCATCACCTCCATTTGGTTTATTGAGTCCTAGGAAATTCATAATCTTGCCACGGATACCAAGACCATGTCCCTCCGTAGAGACATTCGCTTGGACTTGAGCACCTCCATCATTTGACTCTGCGCGGACTGAGCCACCGGAAAAACCGAATGATCCCATAATCACAAGTGCCATAAGTAATCCTACTAATATGCTATTTTTCATAAATAAATTTTGATTGATATAGATACATTGATAACAAAGCTCTGGTGTACTATACGGTAGTGAACGCAGTCTTGGTGCACTCCTTTTATTGTACCACCACATTTTATAAGACGTTGAGATACCAGAAGTCATACATTGACAGAATTTAATTAAATAGGTCTGAATATAAAAGAAACAGTGCAAACATTTCTGTTTGCACTGTTTAAACTACAATCACTTAGACACGGAAACCCCACCCACTACCAGGAAATGGTGGAATTGGTCCTGAAGATTCTTGAGAAGCTTCATTTGCCTTATCGCGAGCTAAATTTGAAAGTTCGTTATCACCTTTTTCCCTTGCTCTCTGACGAACATGCACCCAGTAACTTGAGGGCAGTCCGTTAATCCCACTCATGTTATAAAGTGCATCATTTGCCATCTGCCAATCGCCACGAGCTCGAGATTGAGAACGAATGTTTTCTTGTTCTCGTGCTTTTTGCTGAGCCTCATTGGTTCGCCGATAAATATCGTCGTAGATACTCATGGATCTCTCCGGTTTTGACGGCAATACTCGTAGTAACCCTGAACTGCCATACCAATACTCTCCAAAGGAAATGGGATTCCAGCTTTCGTAAATTCAGCACGAAGATTTTCCTCAAGAATTGTACTGTACGTTTTTTCTGGGAGTAAGCATACGGACTTATCAGAATTTTTAGATGAAACTGAATCCTGAGGGTTTGATGCCGCTGGCATATGGTAGATCATGAGCAATCCCTGAAGTAGGTGTGATGGTACATTCCTAGTACCCTAGGATAGGACAAATTTATATAAAAGTCAAAAACTATTAAATACTTATGTATTTTTCATTATGGTACACTAAATTCAATGACCGCTGTTCCTATCATCAAAGATTCAATTTGGCGATACATGACGAATTTTTGGTGTCTCCTTTCCTATGCTGCCATTGTGTATGACTTCCTCCATGATCACGCGCTCGGTGACATACTCCCTTCCATTCTCGTTATCTACATCGCCCTCCTTACGATATTCGTCGGAGTAAAAGAGTTTACTCTGTGGCATGACCACAAAACTGGTAGACACCCAGGAGAGCTATTTGTATACGGCTGGACTATCGTCGTGGTAGGAGTGCTCATCGCAAAGATTATCCTGCACAGCAACTACTCCATTCCAGGAGAAGTGATTTCTACCTATATCGCAGTACTCAGTATCATGGCGATTACACAAAAGTCCAAAGAACTCCGAAAACAAAATAAGAAGAAAAAATAAAACAAGAAATTCTTATCGCGTAAAAGTAAACAATACTACCTCACTATCAGTCCCCACTCGCATAGGTGGTCCCCATGTTCCTACCCCGCTCGATACAAATACCTGCATATTTTTGTAAGCTTTGAGTCCATACGCAAATCCCTTATATGTAAGCCTTGCTACATATTCAAGTGGCCAAAGCTGTGCTTTGTGGGTGTGACCAGAAATTTGGAAAGAAATTCCAGCCTCGTGTGCAACCTCTATGTCCTTTGGTTCATGCTTGAGAAGTATCGATGGTTTCTCTTTGTCTATACTAAGGCTTGAGAGAATCGAACGAAAACCTTCTGTCTGTGCAGCATTATGATAGTCAACTCCGATAATCTGCATGCCATCGATCTCAATTTTTTCATCGATAATTGTTGTGATGCCGACAGATCGTACAGCACTGAGAAATTTACTATTATCACCAAACTCTTCATGATTTCCAGTGATGAAGTAGACGCCGAGTGGCGCCGTTAAATCTCGCAGTGGCTGTACAAAGTTTTGAAGATCTGGAGCGGAAGTTCCATCAAAAAGATCCCCTCCAATAAACACAATGTCGTGGGGAATCTTTGAAACACGATCAACTACTTTTTGCATAAACGATCTGCCTGATATCTGACCAAGGTGAATATCAGAAATCCATACAGCTCTTCTTCCCTGCCATAAAGTAGGCAAATGTGCGATTTGTACCTCGACTTCTTTTACCTGTATATCTTGAGCGTGGAAAATTCCATACAGACTCACGAGAATAGTGGTACTAACGAATATTAATCCTAAGTATGTTGGAACTCCGCCGGTGACAAGAATAACAAGGCTGCATAACATTGAGCCAAGTAAAAGATAACTAAACGCACCCATCCAAGTTGCAGATATCGTATAGATAGAGCGTGTAAAGAAATTATAGAACTGCATACCAAGTATTGTTGAGAGAAGGAATGCCACCGAAAGCAGACCAAGGATTGTCCCAAGAATAATCAACTGCGAAGGATTTTGAAGAGAGAAAAGAAGTGCAAGAACTCTATATACTCCATAATTTGCGACGGATAAAAATGCAACCATAACTACAAGAAAAGGAATAAGAACTTTTAGGAAAGTTTTTGTTTGATTTTTCATCATAATGCATCATACCACAAGCACCTAGACTAGAGGCTTGTGTTGTTATACAGTAATAGTATTACACACCAGCAAAACACCATGGAACCAAATAATGCAGATCAAACTCATACAAACGCCTCACAAGAACAGAAGACCCCTCCTATGCAAACAGCTGATAACTCTACCGTTATGGGAGTGTTATCCTATCTTGGACCGCTCGTTATAGTCTCGTATCTTACTGCGAAAGATAACCCGTTTGTAAAATTCCATGTGAAGCAAGGACTAGTGTTGTTTACAATCGAAATCGTTGTTTGGATTCTCACTGGAATGATATGGGTGCTATGGCCAATTCTTCATATCGTGAACCTTGGAACTCTCATTCTTTCTATTGTCGGGATCATAAATGTAGTCCACAAGAAACAACAAGAACTTCCCCTTATTGGAAAATACGCGAGTCACTTCAACATCTAAATATCGACACATTATATGAACATCAATTATTGGGCACTTTTGGTTTCCATTGTTGTTTCTGTACCACTCGGGATGCTTTGGTATGGACCTCTTTTTGGAAAACCGTGGATGAAACTTTCTGGTATCACCATGCCAGAGGTAAAACCTTCTATGAGCGTTATGATAAAACCTGTTATCATTTCACTCATAGGAGCACTTTTTCTTGCATTCTCAATCGCAAATTCTATTAGCATAGGAAAAACCCTGTATCATCTTTCCGGATTAACAGTTGGTCTACAAGTTGCCTTTTTTAACTGGCTTGGATATGTAGTCCCAGTAAACCTCAGTTTTGTTGCTTGGGAAGGAAAATCTTGGAAGCTCTTTTTCATTCACACAGGGTATTGGCTCGTACTGCTCGGTATTATGGGACTCATATTTACTTTCTAACATACCAAACTAAAAATCGCCGAGAATATCTCGGCGATTTTTAGTTTGGTATGTCTCTATTTCTTTAGTAACATCTGGTGAATTTCTTCTGTCAGTGAATTATTAATTATAATAAGTCTATGTACATCATCTTGTATTTTAAGAAGTGCTTCTGCATCCTCGTAGGTCTGCAGAGCTTGTTTGTCAGAAGCCTTGGCTGCAACTTTTTGACCAACCATAATAACTGAGAGAAGTACCAGCTGGAGGAAAGTCTGTGCTACCCACGCAACGAGAGTTGCGATACCTCCTGCAATAGCTGCGGGAAAGCTAATAAGCGCGATACCCGCAAATACATATGCGCACCACATGGTTCCTACAACATTGGTAATAGCAATTGCGATACGATCATTGAATCCTGTATCTTCGTTTTTTCTGAAGAGCGGATTAACTCTCTTTCTTTCTTCGATTCGAGGGTTTGGTGTGTGATGTTCCATACATTTATTGTATATCAAAACTCAAAGTCAATCGATGGTATGTTCTTTTATTATTCTTCGGCGTATTTCTTAAAGTTATCGAGCGTTGCTTGCCATCCGTCTCGCTGCATTTCTTCTGGATTTACAGCTTCTACCTCAAACTGCTCGGATATCTTTACGTCACCCTCTACCTCTTCAAATGTTACTACGACGCCACGCCCATCATCGAGAGTATACGCGAGCAACTCAAACTCTCTCACCTCGTCATACATCCCTGCGAGATCAAAAGATGCTGACCCGTCTTTTGCAGCGAGCGTGTGAACAAATCTTCCTCCAATCCTCACCTCGTTTATCGATGCAGTACATTCCCAGTCCTCAGATGCATGCATCCACGCTTTAATATCTTCTGGTTCGTTCCACAGTTTCCAAACAGATTCCAAATCTCTTGCGACTATTACCTCAACAGTTATCGTGCTCATAAAATTATTGTATCAAAAATGAAAAACCCGCAAAAGTCTTTTTAGACTTTTGCGGGTTACTGAACTCAATACACGTACGTCACCTTATCCCCTTTCCGTTCACCGTGGGGGATCTCAGAAAGATGTTTTGTTATGAAGACCCTCTTGATCGCGAACGAAATTGCCCTGATCTGATCTTCAGAGGTTCTGTTGGAAAGCACTGAGCCAATAGCTCCCAAAGCCTCTGCGGCTAACGAATTTCCTCTACTTGAGAGTGCTATACGATCAACTTCTTCTTGATGCACCAAAGTATCGATGCAACCATTGTTCCAAAATCGCTCGAACGCGACGATGAATGAAGATGCTGATAGGTCATCGAGACCGTTGACCATTCGAACGAAGTTTGTAGCCTCAGACTGTCCAAGATCTTGAAGCAACCCTTCATAGGTCATTTCAAGAATCTCAAAATTAAGATCGCCCAGGCTTGGAGGTCGCCCTGCAAAGAAGCCACTGCGCATAACAAACCGTCCATGATACCAACGTTGACCAAGCTCGCCGATCGAAACTTTGCGCATCTCAACTTTCATAAATACTCCAACATGATGAGTCATAAAAGAACTGCTTCAAACGTAAAATAACATAAATAAGGAATAAGTCAATAATTCTCAGCTGTCTATTCCTCTCTCCTTTGAGAGAACAAAACTGAAAAATAGGTAGCGCAGACAATAACAATAATCCCAAGCATAAAAATACTTTTACCGATGATGTTTGTGTAGCGGAGTGTTCCAGTCATTTCGAGCAAGTTGTGCCAGTCGTGCCCTACCCCATCTCCACCAAGGAGCGGTAGCTGCATCGCTATGGTATCCAATGCGTAGACTGAGATATTAATAAGATTTTGCCCTATCCAAAAGAGAAGTATCGACGCAGAGAAATATTCTCGCCTCAAGAAAAAGTAGACGACAAAGACGACCGGGACCAGTATCTGTATGAGTGAACCTCCAAGTATACGAATGAAATCTCCAAAGAATGAAAAAATCGTATGTCCGCTTTCGTGAATAATTAGATTTACATTGTCGATAAAGTGCTATTCATCAGTCGTGACTGAATAATAAGAAAGGTACGCGGAAGCAAGGAGAGCAGTGAGAAGCCGAGGCTTATTTTGGATTGAACGCATCTGAAAATTATATCAAAAGAAAACTACCATTTAATTGATAGTTTTCGGTATATTCATTAAGCAACATCACTCTCGTTCTAAAGTGGTAGCGAAGATTATAACTTTTCTTTCTAATACGAGGAGAATGGTCGCTTCCACCAAGCTTTCATTTTGCGATGACTTTCGAACATGAGATGATCGAGAGTAAATATTTCCGGCTCCACAAGAAGATTAAATGAAATACCGTAGAGCAACAAATGTGGCCATACAAGCTCTCTAAAGTAGAAAAGGGAGAGAGTTATGTAGAACAGACTAATGAGCACAGTGAGGCGCATCTCAAAACCGAATATAATAAATAAACCTATCACAGACTCCACAACCCCTGCCCCAAATGTTATGAGTAGTGGGTCAGATGGGAAAAGCCAATGAAACTGGGTCAAATTCCAAGTATTTACAACTGCAATTGTAAGATCAGGATGAAGAAGCTTTACGGTAATAGCAGCATAGATAAGCGCGAGACCATAAAATATTCTTACAATGACAGTGCGGTAATTCTGTAAATGCTGAAATCTTTTCAAAGGACCAAATAGATACTTGTCGACAGAAAAGGTGCGCATACCAAACATGAGCAATACCAACAGCTCTCCAAAATAGTTTAAGTATGTAAGGATGTATGGACCGTATACAAAAAGACTAAGGGTATACATAATGACACCCGCAAGTGCCGCAAGCTCAGTAAGAAAACCCGTAGCGATCATGATACTAATCGCGAAAAATATAATTTGTAAAACGTGAGAAAAAGGAAGTAGTGATGCCTTTAATTCTGGCCCAAGAAAACTATTACTTACAGCAGAGTAAAAGAATGCAACTGCAATAGCTATGCGAATAAAATGCTGTCCAGTCTTTGAATATCTTTCTGGAAACGCGTGGACTTTTTTACCAAAATCGGTTCTTCGAAAAAGAAAATTGACTCCGAGGAGTGTCCACACTGAAAGAACAATAATGATTGTGAGGTGAATATTCGCTGGATTTTTAAATGCATCAAATGCGTGTGCGCTAAATGGCTCTTTCATTCCTTCCCAAAAGGTGTTGTACGGCAAGACATATGCTTCATGAGCAAAAGCCGTCTTGGTGACAAGAAAAAATACAATGAATACTACATATAACAATATATACATATATATAATATATACTACTTTCTGGATGAATATACTAGAGAAATAATCAAAGAATCAAATCCGGAGCCAGTAATAAAATTTTCATTAGCAACTCAAGATCAAATAAGAGAAGAAGTATGTAGAAGCAAACAGATAATTTTCTACTGAAAATTTCCGCTACCCCGACTCGCACCGCCGTGTTCCGTCTTTCGAGTCCAAGTTCGAACTAGCAATCGAGCACAAATTTTAATACTCGGGCCATATTAAAATTTTCACTTGCTGACCGTCTGGTACGAAGTTGGAACCTATTTTAGTAATAATTACGCCGGCTCTCGTTCTCAGGTAAAGCGAGATCAATGAAGTTAAACGTAACTCCTAGTTTTTTCATTTCTTCTACTGGATCATCAAATCTTTCAACTTCAAGAGGTTTAATTGGATCTTCAGCTATAACTTCTCGATTTCCCAAACCCTCTTTATAAAGAAATTTATCCTTATCAAAATGATACACGTATCCACCCTGGTCATATAATTTCGTTAGACTGTCTTCCAAAGAATTAAATCCTAGTATTGCCACTTCCTTCGTATCGTCATATAAACTTACTCCCATATTATAATGTGCTGTTTTCCCATTAATTTCATAGGGTATAGATTTGTATGTATATGCGAGCGCAATCCATTTGTGCGGAGTTGCATGAAAAGACTCTTGATCAAAAATAACATCGAACGATTCTGTTTCTCTATTCCATTTTTTTCTTATATTTCTTTTTGGGATAGCAAGCTCCCCTTCTATCTCACGAGGTGATCCATGATATACATCCTTATTTTCAAGATTTTCCATGTATCTACAATATCACGAGCTGCCGAACTTGGACTCGAACCAAGATACTATCCTCCAGAGGGATAAGTCCTACCATTAGACGATTCGGCAATGCTTAAAAAGCTCTAATACCTTATCAAAATATGGCCTAAATTCAAGTTCCCTCATAGGAATAGTAAATCTCTATTTGGATCTTCAAATTCTGTACCAAGAGTTACTCGCTTGAGCGCATTGTCTGTAGAGCCGAGGTGGACCACGCCTTTTCCAAACTTTGCTTCCAGTACATCGATCTGCTTGTGGATTGCATTGAACTTATCTGTCTGTTTACTTTCACCAAAAAGATCGAGTTGAGAAACCGAGCTTGATACAAGCTCGTGAAGCGTTACGCCTGCGGTACGATATAGTGTCCCCTTTTTGTGCATTTGGGCAAACTCTCTGAGAATCATTGGCATAATAATCTCCGGAACACTCGCAGCTCCCGGTATTTTTATCTCGCATGAATGATAACGAAATTCTTTTGTTTTGAGGAAGACAGAGACTTTTTTTGCAGTGAGATCAAAGCGACGAGCTTTGCTACACACATCCTCGAGATGCTTGGATATTTGAGAAATAAGAAACGCCTCCTCGCTTGTTGCAGGATAAAATGTGCGAGTGCGTGAAATAGATGAGTAAGTATCTTTCATCTTCGGATCAATCTGGTGAACATGATGACCATTGAGCTCTTTCCACATAGAGACAAAGGGTTTTGAGAGATTATGACTCACCCACGATTCATCTTTAGTCGCAAATTCATACGCATTGTTCACGCCCTTCTTTTGCAAAAAATGAGACGAGCTCGGCCCGACACCCCAGAGCGATCCGACAGAAATCTTCGGGAGAAATTCATGAATCTTATTTCCCGGAATCATGGTGAGTCCATCGGGTTTTTGCCATTTTGATGCGATCTTGGCGAGAACTTTGTTCGGTGCGAGTCCGAGAGAAACGGTAATCTTGAGCTCTCGCTTAATATCACTTTTGATATGTTCTAATATTTCTTCGTATGTCATCTTGAGAAGTGAGCGCATTCCCGTCAGATCGGCGAAACATTCATCGATACTGTATTCCTCTACATCATCACTGTATCTGCGTACTACATCAAACATCTTTTGTGAGTACAGCGCATAGGTTTGATAATCTCCTGGACGGATAATGACGCTTGGAAAAAGTTTTTTCAATTGAAAGATCGGTAACCCCCGTGTTACACCGAGCGCCTTCGCTTCATACGAAAGTGCGGTAACGATACCTCGCTCTCCTCCCGTTACAACAGCCTTCCCTCTGAGCTCTGGGTGCTCTGCCATCTCGCACCCAACAAAAAATGCATCTCCATCCATATGGAGAATCGCTTTTGGAAAGCTTCGGATGGAAAGCATGTGAGTCACAACACTATTATAGTGAACTATGGTTCACCTAGTCAATTCTACTCGTATTAGCCTAAAAATTGACCAGAACATTTTTTCATGATATTAAATATACAGAGCAGTTCGTTTTTACCCATCAAGAAATGGAGTATTCGTATGAGTATTCTCACGTCGCTGAAAAAAAAGCTCGAAAGCAGGGGTTACTTTTTTCCTCACAAACCTCGTCAAAACGCACTGAGAATAAGTGAACACGAGTCCGGTCAAATACCTGCTCTCAATCAGACCATCGGCAATGTGCCTGATGTGAACGATTTTGAGACGGAACCTGACCTCGAACTCATCAGTCAGCTCAAAGGTCTGATCGCAAATGCGAAAACCATTGAAGAACTCGAACCAGTCTGGGCACACTATGGACTCGACTCGATACCCGGATCTCTGGCTATCGATCGAGCAAATGAGCTTTGTGGGCAGCATGCCGTTTCCAGAGAAACTCGACTCTACGATATACGCCACGACTACGAAGGTCCTCTCTTCGTGTAACATTCTCCACTTGATAAAAACCGCTTAGTAACAATGTTACTAAGCGGTTTCTTTTTTATTGAGTTAGATTTTTAGATACTTTCGCACCGCGAGATAGCTTGAGATAGATCCAATAACCATTCCTGAGATCATAATAATACAAAATATTTGTACGAAGTTTTGTGTGTAGTAATCAAAAATATTCATATTAAGGAAAAAGTTTGCAGTCGTACGCCCAAGCCAGAGAGTCACGGGATAAAATAGCACGAGCGTAATAAGGCCCGATATTGCTCCATAGATAGTACCCACCACCACAAATGGACCACGGATATATGCAGCAGATGCACCTACCAGTCGCATCACCGAGATCTCCTCTTTTGAAATAAAGATTGCGAGTCGGATAGTATTAAACGTAATAAGAATTGAGACACAAATGAGTGCAATGGTAATAATCGATCCTAACTTTTCTGCAGTATGGATAATCTGAGTAAGCTTATCGATCGCAGATTTATTTTCATAATAATTTACCTTGTCGATGATACTAGTGCCGTCTTGGGAAGAGAGGATTGGCTTTCGCTGGAGATAATCTGCGATACCTTGGTACTGAGACGTGTCTTTTGCTTTGATATTGAGTGATGCTCCAAGAGGGTTACCTTCGAGCTCAGAAAGCGCCTGGAGAGTAAACTGATCATTCTCATGACGGGATTTGAAGTTTTCGAGAGCCTGGTCACTTGATGTGTAGGTGACGGTATCAACTTCTGGAAGAGCCCTCAGATTCTTTTGAACTGCGAGAATATCAGGCTCTTGGGCACCGGTAACAAAGTATACATTGATATCTACCTTGCTACGGATTTCAGAAAGAGTCGCTGTAAGTACGGCTGAAAGGAATATAAGTGCAGCGATAACAGAAAGTGTAATAGTCATCACAAGAATAGAAGAAAGTGACACGAATGCATTTCGTGAGAAGTTAAAAAAACCACTTCGTATTATTCTTTTTGTACTGACCCAAAACATAATTGATTTTATTATACCGCGAAATTTTATATGATGTACCGTCCTTCCTTATCGTCACGCACAACTCTTCCATTTTCCATTGTGATCACTCGGCGACCGAGCGAGTCGATGACTCCTTTGTTGTGTGTAGTGAGAATAATAGTCGTACCGAGGTCATTAATCTTTTTTAGTATCTGGACTATTTCGTACGTATTCACAGGGTCGAGGTTCCCAGTAGGCTCATCTGCTATGATGATGTCCGGCTGATTGACGATCGCACGAGCAATGGCGACGCGCTGCTTCTCACCACCTGAGAGTTCCTTCGGGAAATTCCAAATCTTTTTACCGAGGTCTACAAGCTCGAGCACATGGGGTACATCTGATTCGATTTCTTCATCGGTGCGTCCTGCAGCCTCCATAGAGAATGCAATATTTTCGTATACATTTTTATCAGGAAGAAGTCTGAAGTCTTGAAACACGACGCCAATCTTGCGACGAAGCTCTGGAATTTCGCTGAGGCGCAACGAGTGTATGTCAGTCGAACCGAAGAACACTCTCCCTTCACTTGGTTTATCCTCAGCGAGAATAAGTTTTATAAGCGTCGTCTTCCCTGCTCCTGAATGGCCCACAATGGATACAAATTCTTTTGGTTCCACTGCAAACGTGACGTCTTGAAGCGCCACTGATTGATCTGCGTATATCTTTGAGACTTTATCGAAGTAGATCATAGGTAGTGTAAAGTGAACAGAATGATTACTTAGATATTGTAACATACAAAATATATTGAAAATATATTTTTATATTGACTATACATTTTTATAATGTTATTATTTTTTTAGAAGTTTTTTGTAACCCTCTAGCCAGGAACTACCATGGAAAGTCCTGAAACATTGAGCCAGTGCATGGATATTGCAATTATCACGCAGTTTCCAATAAAACTGATTATACTTTCATACAACCTCGACTTCCCTGATTTTGAGATTGAAGGACTTCTGGCTGAGCGGGTGGCTAAGATCACCAATCCCAAGGAGTTACTTGGTTTAAATGCCGCAGCACCGTCAGCTGATGGATTTAGGCGGATAGTGGAAAAAGCAAAACGCTCAATGAAACCACGAAAAGAGTTAGATCCCAAAACTGCTCAATCGGCAATAAAAGCCGCAGCATCTATGCTAGAACTAGTCTGCGAATTAAAAGGAGTTGAGCGACCAATTAAATCAGTAAGTGAGTCAGAGAAAAATATTGTCAGAAGGTGCGTGGAAAGTTTGTAACATATGTCTCGTAGGAATACCGCCTACGAGACATTTTGCTACAAACTTTTTTCTGCCTCGATGAATTCATCGAGATCTCCGCTGAGTACTGCATCAATATTTGTTGTTTCAATATTCGTACGGTGGTCTTTTACCATCTTGTATGGGTGCAAGACATATGAACGAATTTGACTACCCCATTCGATCTGGGTAGTTTTGGAAATATACATTCCTTTTTCTTTTGCAATTCGCTCTTCTTCCATTTTTTTATAGAGCTTTGCACTGAGTATCGCGAGAGCCTTTTCTTTATTTTGACCTTGTGAGCGCTCTGAGGTCACGTGAGCAGAAAGATTGGTCGGGATATGTACGACGCGGACTGCGGTCTCACGCTTATTTACGTTTTGGCCCCCAGGACCACCAGACTTTGAGAGTTCAATACGGATATCAGATTCCGGAATATCAATTTCGCCTGTTTTTTCAAATTTTGGAATTACTTCAACAAGGGAAAATGATGTATGACGAAGCTGCTTTGCATTAAATGGTGATATACGCACCAGACGATGCACACCTGACTCGTTCTTCAGTGTTCCATACACATTGTTCCCTGAAATTTCTATCGTTACATTGCGATACCCACCATGATCGTTTTGGTTGTCATGGAGCATCACCACGCTCCATCCTTTATTGCTAATATATTTGAGATACATCTGGAGAAGTATTGCAGAAAAATCTTCTGCATCATCTCCTCCTGCACCGGAGAAAATCGTCATGATAGCATCGCCCTTGTCATACTTTCCTACGCCTTCTATTTCATCTTTGAGACTTTGAATTTCTTTTATGGTTCTTTGCGCTTTTTCTTTATCAGACCAAAAATCAGCAGAATTCATATCTGCCTCGAGTTCTTCTACCTTTTTTATTTTTGATTCCTTATCCATATGTTTGATTATATCAAAACAAAGGGGCCAGCAGACATGCTGACCCCTACCATAAGGTTCCTTAAGTAAATCCGGGCTTTGAAGTCATTTTCTTTACCCTTCTTACCTGATACATCTCCTTGCGAACGGGTATCTAATCCGTCCATGCATCACACCTAATGCCAGAGACTTACCGCCAAATGGAGTCCTTGTGTTGGCGCCCTCCAGTCGGAGAACCTAAATTCAGCCGGACCAAGTCTGAATATTTTTTCACCCCAGAGGGTCACTCCCCCAAGGTAATTGCATTGTAATACGAAATTGAGAAAAGAAAAGATGCCGGTTTCCGCAAGGAAACCGGCATCACCGTTAGAAAAATCACTCCTAACAGGACCCTCTCGTTGACTTAGCTGGTAGCGTGGACACGCGGTCATAATTCCACGCCGTCATAGCCTCTTGCCAACATTTTGCTTTTAAGCTCGCAGTAGTCGCAAGCTACTGGTCATCGCTCACCGACATTGGC
The DNA here is from genome assembly GCA_038212375.1 of Minisyncoccia bacterium. Classification (GTDB taxonomy): domain Bacteria; phylum Patescibacteriota; class Minisyncoccia; order Phycocordibacterales; family Zambryskibacteraceae; genus JBGTNQ01. The sequence continues at coordinate 919 of JBBQUO010000011.1, read as the reverse complement.
AACCCTATTTCCATCATCCGCTTTGTTTTCTCTGAACTTCTTCTTTCAGATTCACATATGAGCTTACGTGCAGAAAACTTATCGAGCGGCTTTGGAATACCGCCAAGAGGAATGAGGCTCGTAGCGGCTTCCAGAAGTTTACTCTCGAGGCATCTGCCATGCGAGATACCCGCACGATCATATATCTGCCAAATTTGACGCAGAAGCAATCGCGCCAGCTGAGTGTCGGTCAGTTCTGTTATATGCATGCTTCCTCCAAAAAAGTAAGCTAGTTCCTCTGAAAAAATATCACAATCTAGGAAGCAAGACAAACTTGATTTGAGCCATCTCGCAGGATCGAACTGCGGACCCCGTCTTTACGAAAGACGTGCTCTACCAACTGAGCTAAGATGGCGGTATAGCGGAAAACGGGAGCCATTGTCCAGGATTGAACTGGAGACCTCGTCATTACCAATGACGTGCTCTACCAACTGAGCTACAATGGCAAACTAAAAAACAGCGACGTAACCCATCATAGTGAATTTTAGACTTTTTTGCAAAACTAAAAGGAAGTGATTGTATTGAGCTGACTTAAATACGAAGGAATTGCGAATGCGAGTCCAATCATGGGGAGCACCACTGCAAGCACTGTGATAATGAGAGTCCATTTGAAATAATTCTTCATTGTCTTGACTGATACAGAAACTTCTTCGAGCTTTCTGTTTAGTTCATCTAATTTTGTGTTAAGTTCTTGAGGATTCATATTTGATAGGTTTTACTCTTTGTTAAGACTCGTTCTCGTTGCTGGCCCAACACTGCCGAGCTGAGTAATTCCATGTTTTGCTTGATACTTTTTTACTGAAGATTCTGTAAGAGCACCAAACTTGCCAGTTATTGGACCCGAGTAAAGTCCGAGCTTTGTCAAAAGTTTTTGGAGAGC
>JBBQUO010000010.1:0-25262 GCA_038212375.1 Minisyncoccia bacterium | reverse complement strand
GGAAGGTTTCCATGACAGAGTGATTTGGTTTACTCCGGTGATGTTTGCAGTGAGAGAGTCTGGTGTAGAAGGAATGCTGGTATCAAAAACAATTGCAGTACGACTTTCTTTTGGTAAGAAGAGACTGGATGTGGTCGGACTCATGAAAAACATGAGTATGAGAGAGAGTGTGAGGATTGCGAGGAGAGAGATGCGGGGCATGAATGTAGATATATATGTAAATATAGTATACAAGAAACTATACTGAATGAATATATTGTATTATAGATAATGACGTCCTACCCGCACTTCTAAGTACAATCGTGCGGGGCTTCCTAGGAATGTAAAAGGGCGTCCCAACAGGACGCCCTTTTTCTTATCCAAAATGCGAATCGATTTGTAACAGCAGATCTGGAAGCTCATCAAACTCGATGAATGGTTTTGCCATTTCATGGATTGATGTAGTCCATACCCCTCTTTTACGAGCAACTGCAAATGGTTTTCTTATTCCATGCATGTGACCTAGTTCGAAGATCATCCCTTCGCTCATGTCATTGGAGCGGATAAAAGCAAATACCAAATCTGCCTTATCGCACTCTGAGCAAGCGTGTTCCATGATCTCTGCGTTGGTTTTGTTCTGACCTTTGAAATCTTCTTCGTCTTCAATTGAACAATATACTTCATGTCCAAGCGAGCGAAATCTTTTGCAAATTTCACCAAGCGTCACCTTGAGTTCAACTGGGTCTTGTCCAGTAAACCGATATGCAACGAGGATTTTCATATTTCTCCTAAAGGTTAATGATCCAGAATCTATTTAATCACAAAAGTAGATTTTGTCAATTAGTAATTTCTAAGGCGATTAATTTTATCGTGCTGACGGATCTTTTCGTGAGCCTTTGCTTCGATCTGACGGATACGTTCGCGAGTCACCCCGAAGACTTTTCCTACTTCTTCGAGTGTGTGCGTAAAGCCATCGACAAGTCCGTGGCGCATTTCGAGAATCTTGCGCTCTTTCACTGGAAGGTCATTGAGAATCTCACGTACTTGATCTGCGATGATACGGCGTGATGCATCTTGATCTGGTGATAGAATCTTGTCATCTGCCAAGAAATCTCCGAGCTTACTTTTGCCATCATCAGCATCATCACCCACCGGACTTTCGAGAGACACTGTCGCTTGGTCAATCTTTTCAATATTATAAATTTTGTCTACATCGAGATTCATCTCTGTTGCAATCTCTTCTGGAAGCGGGTCGCGACCGAGGTCTTGAGTAAGGCGACGCACTACTTGTTTATACTTTGCGATTGTTTCTACCATGTGCACTGGGACACGGATCGTGCGACTCTGGTCAGCAAGTGCACGAGTGATAGCCTGGCGAATCCACCATGTTGCGTAGGTTGAGAACTTATATCCTTTCGTCCAGTCGAACTTATCTACCGCCTTAAAGAGACCAAGGTTTCCTTCTTGGATAAGGTCGAGGAGCGTAAGATCTGGAGATCGTCCTACATATTTTTTTGCAATAGAAACAACGAGACGAAGGTTTGCGCGAGCAAGGAGATTTTTTGCTTCGCTGTCCCCTGCTTCGATACGCTTTGCGAGCTCTTTTTCCATACCACCAGAAATGAGTGGGTACTGACCGATTTCTTTGAGATACATCTGGATAGAATCGTAGGAAGAATCATTTTTCCCATATTCATATTTTTTTCCGGGCAAAGCCTCTTCTTCGTGCGGAACATCGAGCAGTCCTCCTCCTTCAAGAACATCAATACCTGAAGTGTGAAGTTTGTCATAGAACTCTTCGAGGAACAGAATATCTGTTTCGATCGTTGGAAATTCTTTGAGAATTTCGTCATAGGTAACAAACCCTTTGGCCTTTCCTTTTGTGATAAGGCGTGCAGTTTTTACCTCAATCTCTGCCATTTTTTTATTGAGTTTTTTTGGCGCAGCCACCTTTGGAGCTTTTTTCACAGCTTCCTTTTTTGCTACTGTTACTTTTTTTACAGGCATAACCTTTGGTTTTGACTTAAGCTTTGGTTTTGCTTTGGGTGCAGGTTTCTTCAAAACCTTTTTTGGTTTTGAAACTATTTTTTTTGTTTTTTTTACTTTTGCCATGATGTTAATAATTACGTATTAAAATTTATGATTCGATGTTTGCGCGTTTAATTTTGATTTCATCTTTTCTTCGCGAAAGCTTTGAGAACATATCCATCAATTCGTCTTTCTTCTGTCCGTCCTGTTTTGATTCTGCATCTTGTAATTCCATCTGAACTAAAACTAATTTGTCATTTATTATATCTTCCTCAAAATTAGCGAACAGTTCTTCCACGTCTTTGTTGATTCGATCAGTTGCACCATAATAACTCTCTGCCTCGAACGTGAGTTCCTCTTTTTCATGTTCAAGGTTTTTAAACAAGGCGCTGACATATTGATCCCCTACAATTCCAATAAGTCTTACTCTCAGTTTTGTAGTATCTACAACTGAACCTTCTACACCATCTTGCCAAAACACGATTCCAACGAGTCTTCGTTCGATATAATTCTTTCGTCGCTTCGTTTCTTCTGCCACAACTTTTGCTGGACTCTCACCATCAGTAGACGGTATCCCTTTCGGAACCTTACGGAGGTCATTCCAAATAGCCTCCTCTCTAATACCTGTTTTCTTTGCTACTTGGCTCACAAAATGAGACTGCTCAATAGCACTTGCAATGAGTCCTATGTACGGTAAGACTTTTTTTTCTATCTCTTTTGCAAGTACACGATTATCATGCTTTTCTGCAATCAAGTTATCGAGATAAAAGTCGATGAGGTGCTTTGAATTACGGAGTGCCGTCTTAAAGTCTTCTGCATTACGAAGAATAAGTTCGGCAGGATCCATCCCTTTTGGAAGAGTTACGATCTTCACTTCCATTCCCATAGAAAGTGCGAGTACGGCACTTTTGTTTGCAGCAGCAAATCCCGCCTTATCAGAATCAAACGCAAGTGTAATTCGATTTGAAAGATTTTGCAGTTTAGCTAAGTGATCTTTCGTGAATGCTGTTCCAGATGATGCAACAGTATTTATAAACCCTGATTGATGACACATAAGAATATCCATCTGCCCTTCAACAAGAATCGTATAATCTCTTTTTTTTATCTCAAGTTTTGCACGATCGAGTCCGTAGAGCGTTTCTGATTTATGAAAGAGAACGGTTTCTGGACTATTGAGATATTTTGGAGACTTTGGATCATCCACAATGCTGCGACCACTAAAAGCGATTACCCTGCCTGATCTTTCAAAGATCGGAAACATAATCCTTCCACGAAACACATCGTAGAATGATTGTTCGCTTCCACCCCCTTTATCACTTCTCTTCAGTAACCCTGCTTTTTCCATATCGTTTTCTGATACAGATTTTGCTTTCAAAAACGAATACAGCAACCTCCATTCGTTTGGAATGTACCCGATACGCCACGCCTTGATACTTTCATTCGAAAGTCCTCGCTTCTCTAAGTACACTCGAGCTTCGGATGCCGAAAGCAGATTCTTTTCAAAAAAATCTGTAGAATCTTCGAGGATGTCGAAAAGTTTTTCTCGTTCGCTATTGTCCCTCTGGGGTAACTGCTCGAGCACGACTCCTGCTTTTTCAGCAAGAAGCTTGAGTGCTCCGAGAAAATCAACTCCTTCGAGTTCTTGCACAAACGTAAAGATGTCACCCTTAACTCCACACCCAAAGCAATAGTAATTTCCTCGCGCTGGCGAGACGAAAAACGATGGAGTCTTTTCGTTGTGGAATGGACACTTGCCTTTGTAGCTTGCTCCTGCTTTTTCAAGCTTCATATACGAGCTCACTACATCTACAATGTCGAGCTTTTCTTTTATTTGTTCTACTGAAGAAGAGGACATAAAAGATCAAAACGAGAAACAAAATCTGAAACCCAAAAATATTTTGGTACGGTTCATATTTTGCTATTTACTTTTTCAATTTTCAATACTTGCTCCAAAATCCTACTGGCCTTGTTTCATGTCTGCGATCATCTTATGTTTCTGACTTCCGACAAATCCTGTTCCCGCTGGAATAAGGCGTCCGATAATAACGTTTTCTTTGAGTCCTACAAGCTTGTCGTCTACTCCGCGAATTGCAGCAGCAATGAGAATACGAGTAGTGTGTTGGAATGATGCAGCAGAAAGGAAACTCTTTCGAGAGAGAGAAACCTCGGTAATACCCATAAGCACAGACTCTGCTTTCGCTTCGTCTACTCCTCTTTCTCGAGCATCTCTGTTTGCAAGTTCAAACTCTCCTGCTTCTACTACCTCTCCGCGACTAAGTTCAGTTCCACCCGCATCACGAATCTTTCTGCGTGAGAACATTTGCTTAACAATAACTTCAATGTGCTTTCGAGCAACCGCTGATCCTTGAAGCTCATACGGTTTTGCAACTTCACGAATAATATAATTCTGTGCTGCTTCCTTTCCTCCATACTTGAAGAGTTCGTCTGCATCTACTGATCCATCAGTGAGCAAATCTCCCTTCTTAACAGAATCTCCTTTCTTCACAAGAACCATACGTGCAGCATTTACTTCATATTCTATCTTGTCTTTTACCTTTGACTGCTCGTCTGGAAGAATAACGATAAGTTTGTCACTTCCGTTCTTAATGATATCGGTAATGGTCCCATCAACGTGAGAGATCATTGCAGGATTTTTCGGTTCACGGTTTTCAAACACTTCTTCAACACGTGGAAGACCCGATGTAATATCTCCTCCAACCGAAGCAGTTCCTCCGGCATGGAAAGTACGCATGGTAAGCTGTGTTCCTGGTTCTCCGATAGCCTGAGCCGCTACAGTCCCCACCGCTTCTCCAAGATCAACAACTTTGTGTTTACCAAGATCAGATCCATAACACTTGATACAAACTCCCTGAATTGTTTTACAAGTTAGTGGTGAACGTACTGACACGTGAGCTATGTTACTAGACTCGATAAGATTTGAATCACGCTTTGAGAGGAAGGCACCTTTCTTGAATAGCAATTCTCCACCTTCCGTTACTACATCTTCTGCGAGGAATCGTCCGTTTACATTCTTTGCAAGTGAAGTCTCGAGACCTACTGAGTTTACCTTTGAAAGGATAATGAAATCTTTAGTTCCACAGTCTTCTTCAGTAATAATTGCATCCTGTGCAACATCGAAGAGTCTGCGGGTAAGATACCCTGCCTTTGCAGTGTTGAGTGCAGTGTCAGTAAGACCTTTTCGTGATCCGTGGGTCGTGATGAAATACTCAAGTGGAGTAAGACCTTCTTTTGAACATGAGAGGATCGGAAATTCAATAGTTTCACCAGCAGTGTTTGTAATGAGACCCTTCATACCTGCCATCTGAGTAAGCTGGGATGTAGATCCTCGAGCTCCAGAGCGAAGCATGTCTGATACAGATCCATTAATATCGAGTGTAGGTGGAATGAGCTTTTCAATTTCACCCTTTGCTTCATGCCATACTTCGATGTGCTTACGAAAACGTTCATCGTCGGAGAGAAGTCCAGTATTGAACTGCTCCGCAATTTCGTCAGCCTTCATCTTAGCTCCCTTGATGACTGCATCTTTTCCTTCTGGAATCGTTACATCATCAATACCCCACGTAATACCTGAGTATGTAGCGTACTTGAATCCGAACGACTTAATCTTGTCGAGAATTGGTGGAACATTTTCTACTCCATACTTTTCGATGAGATCATCAACGAGGAGTCCCATTTTCTTACGCTCAATAGAGTCGTTGAGATATGGATAATCCTTTGGAAGGACACTGTTGAAGAGAAGTCTTCCTACAGTTGTTTCAAATACGTTTCCTCCAAACTGACTATACTTTTCGCTATCAGTTCCAAGAACTTTTACCGGTGCGCGCAATCCTACTTCACCAAAATCGAATGTAGTGATGGCTTGGTTTGGTGATGCAAAAAACTTTCCTTCACCTTTTTCACCTGGTACGAGCTTTGTCATCCAGTAACATCCAAGAATAATATCGAGCATCTTTGCAACAACCGTTGGCTCTCCATCTCCAGGTTTCAAAATATTTTTGTCTGATGCCATGATCATCTTTGCTTCCATCTGAGCTTCGTCAGAAAGTGGCACGTGAACAGCCATCTGGTCTCCATCGAAGTCCGCGTTAAAGGCAGTACACACGAGTGGGTGGACTTGAATCGCATTTCCTTCAATAAGCACAGGTTTGAAAGCCTGGATACCAAGACGGTGAAGAGTCGGTGCACGGTTCAGCAACACATATCTGTTCTTAATGACATCTTCAAGGATTGCCCATACTTCTGGAATCGCATCTTCAATGAGACGGCTCGCTCCACGAATGTTGTATGCGAGTTCCTTTTGCAAAAGCTGTGAAATAACAAACGGCTTAAAGAGTTCTAGTGCCATATGCTTTGGAAGTCCACATTCATGGATCTTGAGCTCTGGACCTACAACGATAACTGATCGTCCTGAGTAGTCCACGCGCTTTCCAAGTAGGTTTTGACGGAAAATTCCACGCTTTCCTTTGAGATTGTCTGATAGAGACTTGAGCGGTCTTCGCTGAAGCTGACTTCCCGCAGAAGACGCCGCACTTCCATGACGAATAGAGTTGTCGATGAGTGCATCTACAGCCTCTTGCAGAATTCTCTTTTCGTTACGCAAAATAACATCAGGAGCAAAAATTTCTTTGAGCTTTCTCAAACGATTATTGCGGTTGATAACACGTCGGTACAAGTCGTTAACGTCTGATGTTGCGTATCGTCCTCCATCGAGCGGTACCATAGGGCGAATCGCTGGTGGGATAACAGGGATACGAGTCATAAACATCCATTCAGGACGAACACCACTTTTTATCATCTGTTGCACAAGCGCAATACGCTTCGTGAGCTTTGGAGCGTCGAGAGCACTGACTTTCTCTACTTCACCAAGTAGAGTTTCGAGAAGCTTTGGAAGATCGGTCTTTTTGAGAATTGTATAAATCGCTTCTGCTCCAATACTTGCCTCAAAGAGTGTTGAATACTTCATTGAGTATGTATGGTAACTCACTTCGTCGAGCACTTTGCCAACCTCGATACTATCGAGTTCACGCTTTGCACCGAGAAGAAGTTCTTTGAGAGCTTCCTTTGATTTGTCGTCTTGGAGAGACTTAATTTTTGATTTGTATTCTGAGTCGATATCTCTTTGGATTCTCTGTTTTTCTTCGAGTGATACTGAAGTAACAATATATCCTGCAAAATAAATAACCTTCTCAAGATCAGATGAAGGAATACCCATAATAAGTGCGAGCCGACTTGGCATCGACTTGAGGAACCAAATGTGACAAACAGGACTTGCGAGCTCGATGTGACCCATGCGATCACGGCGAACGATAGAACGAGTAAGTTCTACTCCGCACTTTTCACACACAATTCCTTTATATCGAATCCCGCGATACTTTCCACAATAACATTCGTAATCCTTGTCTGGTCCGAAGATTTTTTCGTCGAAGAGACCGTTACGCTCACTGCGCTGTGTTCGATAGTTGATGGTTTCAGGTTTGGTAACTTCACCGAATGACCACTCTTTGATGCGTTCAGGAGAAGCAAGCATGAGCTTGATTGCATCGAACGTATTGTTGTTTTGATTTTTTGTTTTCATAGTGTTCGATGATTATTATTTCTCTTCTGAATCACCACTTTCTGGTAACGCGTCAGGTTGTACCAAATCAACATCAAGTCCGAGACCACGGAGGTTGTTGAGAAGCACGTTAAATGATGCAGGTGTATTGAGCTCAGTAATCTTTTCGCCCTTTACGATCGCGTCGAATGCAGCTGAACGTCCAAGGATATCGTCAGACTTGATCGTAAGCATTTCGCGAAGTGTATACGCCACACCGTGACCGAGAAGTGCCCACACTTCCATTTCTCCAAAGCGCTGTCCTCCTCCCTGAGCCTTTCCTCCGAGAGGTTGCTGGGTGATGAGAGAGTATGGTCCGATAGAACGCATGTGAATCTTATCTTCTACCATGTGATGCAGTTTAAGAATATACATATATCCGACTGCGATCTTCTGATCGAAAGCTTCACCAGTTCGTCCGTCAAAGAGTGTCATCTTTCCGTCACTTGCAAATCCTGCCTTCACCAATTCTTCTTTGATTTCAGTATCGGTAGCTCCAACAAATGGAGGCACGATAGCTTGATAATTGAGAGTGTGTGCTGCGAGTCCAAGGTGGAGCTCAAGAATCTGTCCGAGGTTCATACGTGATGGCACACCGAGTGGTGTAAGGATCATATCAATAGGACGACCATCTGCTGTGTATGGCATATCCTCCTCTGGAAGAATTCGTGAGATAACTCCCTTGTTTCCATGGCGTCCCGCAAGCTTGTCTCCTACTGATACTGTACGGAGTTCTGCAACCTCAATGTGAATACGCTTGATGATTCCACTTTCAAGTTTGTCTCCCTTTTCTCGTGAGAACACTTGTACAGAAACAATTCTTCCACGCTTTCCTCCTTCCATTCTCTTCGAGGTATCTTTCACGTCTCGCGCCTTTTCACCGAAAAGTGATCTAAGGAGTCTTTCTTCTGGAGTAAGCTGAGTTTCACCCTTTGGAGTGATCTTTCCTACAAGAATGTCGCCTGGGCGCACTTCTGCACCAACTCGTACGATGCCGTCTTCTGCAAGATTTCGAAGCTTTGATTCTCCAACATTTGGAATATCGCAAGTAGTAACTTCAGGCCCAAGTTTTGTATCACGCACATTCACTACGAACTCTTCGAGGTGAATAGAAGTAAATTTACTTTCTTTTACAAGTCTTTCTGAAAGAATAATCGCGTCTTCGTAGTTTGAACCAGACCAACTCATGAACGCAATAAGAATATTTTGTCCGAGTGCCATTTCTCCGTGTTCAGAAGTCGAAGTATCAGCAAGGAGTTCTCCCTTTTTAACTTTTTGTCCAAGGACAACAGCTGGACGCTGATGGAAGGCGGTAAATCCATTCGTTCGAGAGAAGTTGATGAGTCGGTAATCATGCTCACCTCCTTTGTCTGACTTCACACTGATCTTGCGACCGTCTACATGAGTGACCGTACCCGCTTCGCGAGAAACGATAAGTCTTCCTGTATCGCGAACAGCAACCTCTTCGATACCAGTCGCCACAACAGGAGCTTCTGGAATAATACAAGGAGTGGCTTGGCGCTGCATGTTACTTCCCATGAGTGCACGGTTTGCATCATCGTGGTTTAGGAATGGGATCATTGATGTCGCAATAGAAAACGCTTGGTTTGTTGCAACATCCATATAATGAACCTCTTCTTTTGGAACAGTGATCGGCTTCCCTTTTTTGCGGACCTCTACTTCATCTACAGTAATCACACCGTCTTCTGTGTATGGTGTCGCTGCGTGAGAAATATTGTACTGCTCTTCTTCGAGCGCATTGAGATACTCAATCTCACCGGTAAGCTTACTATTTTTTACTTTTGCATATGGAGTCTCGATCATTCCGAAGTCATTGATACGAGCATATGTTGCAAGACGAAGAATAAGACCAATGTTCGGACCTTCAGGAGTTTGAATCGGGCACAACCTTCCGTAGTGAGAGGTATGTACGTCACGCACTTCATATCCTGCGCGTGCACGAGAAAGTCCTCCCTGTCCAAGGGCTGAGAGTGTTCGCAAGTGCTCAAGCTCTTGAAGAGCATTTTCTTGCGCCATAAATTGAGATAGCTGGTTTGTTGTGAAAAATTCCTTAATACGAGCCTGGAGAGGTTTTGGTGAAATAAAGTTAACCGGGAGGGTCACATCGGTATCAACAGTCGACATTCTGTTTTGAATGTTTCTCTTGATTTGAGACATACCGACACGAATCTTTTGCTGGAACATTTCTCCGACATATCGTACGCGGCGACTTCCCAAGTGATCGATGTCGTCCTCGACTGATCCAGGAGTAATGTTGAGGTGGATCGCATGACCAACGATCGTTACCATATCGTCGAGAGAAATAGTGTGACGCTCGATATCCTTTTCTGCCATTGATTTCTCGAAGCGGCTATTGAAACGGAATCGTCCTACCTTTGAAAGGTCATAACGTTCTGCACCAAATATAGAGTTGAAAAATTCTTTTGCATTTTCTGCAGTCGCAAGGTCTCCATCGCGAAGGCGCTTGTGGATTTCGATGAATGCATCTTCTTGTGTCTTCGTATGGTCTTTTGCAAGAGTCTTTTCAATTATCGGCCTTGCACCTTCTACCTTATCGAAAAGATCGAGAATATCGGTATCGGTCTTTGCCCCAAATGCACGGAGGAGCGTCGTGACTGGGAACTTTCGCTTCTTATCGATGCGGACATACATAATGCCGTCAGCATCACTTTCGATTTCGATCCATGCACCACGAGATGGAATGATCTTTGCACCAAAGAGTGTCCGACCGCGAACTTCTTGAGAAGTGAAGAACACACCGAATGAACGTGCGAGCTGTGGCACAATGACACGCTCGATACCTGAAATGATGAACGTACCATGAGAAGTCATAAGCGGAAAATCAGCCATGAAGATTTCCTGCTCTTTTGTAGACTTCACGATATGATTCGTGAGCTTTACCTTTACTTTTAGTGGTGCTTCGTATGAAAGTTTATTTTCCTTTGCATAGTATTCATCAAACTTCGGCTCAGAGAGTTCGAAGCCGACAAAGTCGAGCGTAAATTTCTTTTCTGAGAAATCTTTTATAGATGAAAACTCTTGGAATACTTCCTTGAGACCAGTTTTTACGAGCCAGTCGAAGGATTCAACTTGTGAGACCCCAAGATCTGGGATCGGAGCGAGATTCTTTTTGAACTTACTGAAATACTTTTTCTCTCGCTTCACGGTTTGTATTGCCATGGGTATAGTGTGTTAACAAATATGTCTTCAAAGTTTGAAGACAAGAATTTTCCTCTTTCTCATGAGAGGATTATTCTTCAAAACGTTATTAAATTATGAAACAAAAATAATGAGACAAGATTCTTTCCTTAGAAACGAATATAACCGCAACTATTACTTCGTTTTCAGCCGTGACTCAATCTTGATGAAGTGGCCCATATTATACGCATAGAAATCCCCTTGTCAAACTCAAATTATGGCTCTAAACATTGACCATGTGGATAACTGAGATATTGGCGTTTTAATACTTGACAAAAAGTGTATTTATAGTGTATAATCTAAATTAGATAACTACCCTCTGTTGGTATTTCTGCAATATATCTTGCAAGAGGTTGTTGTATTCAAACCAAACTAACCATAAGGAGAAACAATGCGGGCAATCCTAGTTGGAAGCAACGAACTCCGGTTTGAAGCTGAAACTGCTGAGGAGCAAGAGTTTCTATCCGAGCTTCAGACTGCTTTGTCTGAGAATCGAAATGCACACTACGAGATGTTTTGTCAGGTTTATCCTTGGAAAGGATTTTTCGCTAGACTGTTCCAATACAAGCGATCTTCCTTGTGGAGGAAGTGGCTTACGATTAGCCCTCGGGTAAGGTCGGCTCTCTTTCATGACAATAGCCTTATTCTTTCCGTCATGAAAAACACTGAAGGAGCATGAACCGAAGGTTAAACACTGCCTCGCATCCAATGGATGCGAGGCAGTTTTATTCTTATCTATATTTCTCCACTAACTTATCATATATGATAAGTTAGTGTTCTTGATTTTTTTATTTTTTATGAATACTGAAAAAATAATGCGTCAAGGGAGACCACGAGAGCTGCAGGAAAATCTGACATTGGGATTTGTCTAGAACCTGAGAGCGCGTAGGCATGCGTTTCATCCTCAAGAACAGTTTCAGCATATCCAAGTGCTTTGATTTTTTCCTTAATCTTCGATGTATCATATTTTCTTATTTCAAAGAGCACACTTTCTCGGTACTGAGGCACTAAAGTAAACAATGCATGTGCAGTCTCGTGTTTTAGTATGTCTCGAAAATCTACTTCTGAAGTTTCTTTCGATAGACCAATAATGTAAAAAGGGCTGTCATAACCCTTGAAAAGATCGAGAAATTGCTCCTCCCTTACCGTCAGAGGATGGAACTTCCCTTCTAAAAAAGGGTCCAGTATTCGTGAAGGGATATTGAATCCAGACCAATCTGTGTAATACGAAAAGCTACTTTTACCTTGTGAGTACCACTCTTTAAACTCATCAAGTGAAAATATCTTTCCTTGAAATTCTGGAGACTCGTAATGCTCTTGAAACCGAAGAAAAGTAGACGCGAGATCTTCTTTGGTATTAAAGGTTAGAAGAACGATATCATCTCGAATCTTTGTAAGCTCTATTGTGACTGATTCAGTTTCCATGCATCGATCAGTTTAGGGTTTCCAGACAAAAGAACTTTTGGTGCACGGTACTTTTTGCCTTTATATTCAAATACTTCTGGTCTCGTATATACATCATGAGAAGACACGCGGCTTTCTTCGAGAGAGTCGAAGTTTCCAAGCACTCCTTTTACCTGGCGAGCGACGCAATCTACGATAAGCATCGCAGGAAGCTCACCACCTGTAAGCACAAATGACCCGATAGAAATGTCTTCCATTTTGAATACCTTTTTTATTCGAGCATCTATGCCTTCGTATCTTCCAGAGACAATGATGATGTCGGTATATTTCTTTGCGGTTTTCTGCGCATATTCATTAGTAAACTGTTTCCCTCCAGGACTGAGAAAAATAATTTTATATATCTTCTTTTTATTGTTTACTTTCCCACGAGCTTTCGCAATAGCCTTAATGACAGGGAGAGCTTGGATGACCATGCCGGGACCACCGCCAAATGGCGCCCGATCAACACGAGCAAACTTATCCTCAGTAAAATCTCGAGGGTTGTAGAACTTGATTGTTATTTTCTTGTCTTCAATCGCACGCTTCACAATCGACTCACCGATATATGAGTCGAACGCGCCAGGAAATAAGGTGATAATGTGGAAATTCATAAGATAGCTTATAGCTGGTAGCTTATAGGTTTTAACTTGAGAATTCAAATGCAAACAAAAAAACTCCCCTGGAGTTTTTTTGAAGCTATAAACTAACAGCCATAAGCTAGCACCTATTCCAAATTCAAATCTGCCATAGCCTCATCGAAGTCTTTCATGCGAGATTCTCCAGTCGAAGCGGTCCCCATCATGCTCGGACCCTTCCCTCCTTCTGGTTCATTGATCTTGAGATTCACCCTGGCATTGTTTTTCATACCCACTACCCGCAAAAGTGTGCGGATAGCTTTTGCAGTGTTGCCTGACCTTCCGATCACCTTCCCCATATCAGCAGGATTTACATCAAGCGTGATGAGTACTCCCATTTCATCTACCGTTCTATTGATTTTGACGTCATCCGGATTCTCTACCAAAGCCTTCACGAGTTGTTCCAAAAAAAGTACATCCTTATCCATGTATGTCGTATTATTTGTAATCTTTTCTGTCCGTATAAGTATACCTACTACAAAGCAAAATCTCAAATCGCGCAACGCACATTGTAGATTACGCATAGACAACAAAAAACCGAGAACTTGTCTCGGTTTTTTGTTTTAGTCATGTATGGATTATGCAGCAGGAGCTTCTTCTGTCGGAGCCTCTGGAACTACCTCAGCTTCTACAGGAATAGCTACCTCTTCAGCTGGTGCAGCAGTTTCTTCTACTGCAACTGGTGTCTCTTCTACAGGAGCGGCTGCGGCTGCTTCAGCTGCTGCTTTCTCTTCAGCTTCTTTTGCTGCCTCAGCTTCTGCTGCAGCCTTCTCTGCTGCTGCCTTTGCGATCACTGCATCAGCTGCTGCCTTTTCTTCTGCAAGCTTCGCTTCACTCTTGAAAGGTTTTTTGTGTGGAAGAACGTTGATTTTCTTTCCTTCAATGATCTTGTGAGTAATAAGGAGGTTATGCATAGTACCAGAAACCTGAGCGCCTTTACTCATCCATTCCTTGATACGATCACCCTTCAGTATTTCGGTCTTCTTACGTGGATCGTATGAACCAAGTATCTCGTGGATTTTTCCACTCTTGGTACTGTTTTTTGAGTCGGTCAAAACCACACGAAACGTTGGTTCGTGCTTGCGTCCTACGCGCTGTAATCGGATCTTTAACATGTGACGGCTATAGTAACAGAATCGTTTAGGGCGGTCAACCGGTGAGGTGCGTGGAGAGCGCTTTTCTGATATAGTAACCGCAATTAACGAATGGGAGAAGAAAAAACCTACACAGGAACAATCACGGTAAGCGGACGAGGAGTCGGCTATTTTACGGTGGAAGGAATCGCTGAAGATATTGAGATTCAGACTCCTCTACTAAAAACTTCACTCAACAATGACGAAGTCGAAATAAAACTGCTCCCAGCTCAAGACGGAGTTCGTCAGCAAGGTGAAGTGGTTCACATCATCACGCGTGCCAAAATGCAGTTTGTAGGAACTCTTGTTGGGACCAAAGATTTTTTCTTCCTCAAAGCGGATGATCGCAAAATGTACAAAGATATTTTCGTGCATGGATCAAATGCAGCTGGCGGCAAAAATGGAGACAAAGCGCTGGTAGAAATTATCTCGTGGAAAGATCCACTCAAAAGTCCTGAAGGAAAAGTACTTCGAGTTATAGGAAAAAAAGGTGTCCACAACGTAGAGATGGAAGCGATTATCCTCGATCGTGGCTTCGATGACATCTTTCCAAAAGACGTAGATGCGGACGCTGCTCGCATTGCAAAAGAAAAACAAGCAGACTGGACTGAAGAAGTGAAGAGACGGAAAGATTTCCGTGGGACACTCACCTTCACCATCGACCCGGCAGATGCAAAAGACTTTGACGATGCACTTTCTTTCAAAAAACTTCCCGATGGAAAGTATGAAATCGGAATTCACATCGCAGATGTATCTCATTATGTAGAGCCGGGTACAGTACTCGACCGTGAAGCGATCAAACGTGGCACTTCTGTCTACCTCGTCGATCGTACGATCCCGATGTTACCGGAAATTCTTTCCAATGAACTCTGTTCCCTAAACCCCGACGTAGAGCGCTTTACTTTCTCAGCGGTATTCGTACTCGATGACTCTGGTACCGTCCATGACCGCTGGTTTGGCAAAACGGTTATCTATTCTGACAAACGCTTTAGCTACGAAGAAGCGCAAGCTACCCTCGATGCAAAAACTGGTCTCTACTACGACGAGCTCAATATAATGAATGAGATTGCAAAAAAGATGCAAATTGAGAAGTTCAAAAATGGCGCTATCGAGTTTGAAACCGACGAAGTAAAATTCCTTTTAGACGCAGAAGGTAAGCCGATTAGCGTCTATCGCAAAGAGCGCAAAGATACGAACAAAATGATCGAAGAATATATGCTTCTCGCAAACAAGGAAGTTGCTCGATTTATGAGCGAGAGTATGGAAAAGGCAAAGATAAAAGGAGCTTTCGTTTATCGTATTCACGATCTTCCTGACAAAGAAAAGATTATGAACCTCGATATCTTTCTCAAAGCGCTCGGATACAATCTCGATGCGGCGGACGGCGAAGTGACTGCAGCAGATCTCAATGGTCTTATGAAAGAAGTCTCCGGAAAGCCTGAGGAGTCACTGGTAAAGACAGCTGCGATCCGCTCGATGTCAAAAGCGATTTATTCTACCCACAATATCGGACACTTCGGTCTCGGATTTAAATTCTATACGCACTTCACTTCACCGATCCGCAGATATCCTGATGTCATGGTACACAGACTTCTCTTCAGATTCCTTACCAGCGGCAAAGTAGAACAAGATGAAGTGGCTAAGTATCAACGTATGTGTGACGAAGCGACCCAGAAAGAAATTTCTGCCGCAGAAGCTGAACGCGCATCTATCAAATACAAACAAGTTGAGTTTATGCTCGGCAACATCGGCAAAGAATTTGATGGCACTATCTCTGGTGTTTCAGAGTGGGGTATCTATGTCGAAGAAGTAGAAACAAAAGCAGAAGGTATGGTACGTCTCAAAAACATGACTGACGATATCTATGTCCTCGATCAGAAAAATTATGCGATCGTTGGTAGTAAGAACAAAAAGAAATACACCCTCGGTGACAAAGTACGGATCAAACTCATGACTGCGGATCTCGATAAAAGAATTCTTGATTTTGTATTTGTAGAATAAAAAATGTATGGAACATCAACCTGATGATTCATTTGTATTTCCGGCTCTCCAAAAGAATTTGATCAGGAGCTCGCAATACCGAAAAGAAATTACCCTAGGTCTCACCTAGAACATCGTCCCTAGGTGAGACCTAGGTAAAATCTCAGAAAGGGTCGCTGAAGTTTTTCCTTGTACATTTGACTCATTTACTTTGCTACCGACGCAGCTTCTTCAAATTGGATCGAGAGAAGTTTTGAGATACCACCCATTCCCATTGTTACTCCATAGATAACTCCTGCTCGAGACATTGTCTCTCTGTTGTGAGTAATGACGATGAGCTGAGACGATCGTGCTAAGTTTTCTACCATATCTCCATACTTTCTTGAGTTTGCTTCATCAAGAGCTGCATCAGTCTCATCGAGGATAATAAACGGCGGTGGGTTAACCTGAGAGATTGCAAAAAGTAATGCAATGGAAGTCAGCGCTCTTTCTCCACCAGAGAGCATAACAAGTCCTTTGATCTTCTTGCGTGGTAGTGAAACTTCGATATCAATTCCCTCTTCAGACTCTTCTTCTTGCATCTCAACCTGATCATTCTCGAGGGTAAGCGATAAGTTATCAGTGTCACGAGGCTTTCGTGAACTTTCTTTTGTTATCATGAGTTTTGCTGTTCCTCCACCAAACATCAGCCCGAAGAGTTCTCCAAATTGATTGTTGATTTTCGCAATCCCTTCTTTAAATTCAATATCAAGCTTTTCTCCAAGCTCTTTGATAAGTACTTTCAACGACTCAGAAGAGTTCCTCAGATCAGTAAGCTCCTTTTCAAGGAATGCGTCTCGCTCTGAAGTTTCCTGAAACTCTTTCATTACTTCGCCACTACCAGAAAGCCCCGCCTCTTCAAGACGAATTTTGATTTTTTCAATAATTCTTCTTCGCTCTTCTTGCTCTTGTCTTGATGCGTCACCTTCTTCGGCAATTACTATAGATTTATAATCAAGAATTTCTCGTCCCACAAGCATTGCACACTCTTCCAGCTCTCTTTTGAAATCGTATACAATCGTGCGCAAACTTTCTTCCTTTGCAGAAAGAAGCACAAGACTTCCTGATACTTCATTTTGCTCAGACATAATCCGAAAAAGCGCTTTTTCTGCATCGCGACTCGAATCCTTTGCATGTTCAATATCTTTTTGGAGATTCTGATATTGCATCTGGAGCTCTCCCTCTCGTGTTTTCACCTGAGCAAGATCTGTTTGAATCTGAGTTTTAGACTGGTTTAGGGCTGCGATAGCTCTCTCGGATTCTTTGATTATAGAATCATCAGTTTCTTCTTTTTTATTTCCAATAAAATGAAGGAATATATGCTTGATCTCAGAAAGCACAGCTTTTACAGCAGAAATATCCAGCAACGTTTCTGCATCATTGAGCTTTCCTTCAGCAGTCTTCAGCATCTCTTCGACATCTCGAAGAGCCACCGTCTTGTGTTCATTTGAAGTGAGAATTTCTTTTTGCTTTGCCAGAATTCTGTACTCAGACGATAACTCACCGTCGATCCTTCCAATCTCCTGAAGCAAGGAATCCTTCTTGGTGCGGACGTTGTGGATGGCATTTTCAAGCTCAATGACTTTCTCACTCTTTTCATCTTTGTTCTTTGAAGACTCGAGCACAGCCCTCGCTTCATTCATTTCTGTTTCGAGTTGCGCCTTTCTTTGTGCAAGAGGTTCTCGTTCATCATGTATCGCTCCGCGCGTCTTCTCTATATATTCATCCTCGCGTTTCAAATAGTCTTTTGCGAGATCACGGAGCTCATCTTTCATGGATACTGCTTTTTCAATTTTCTCTACTTGTTTTTTGAGAAAACGAAGATGGGGAGCAATTTCTTTGCGCAAACTTTCTACCGAACCGATATTTTCTTCAGTTTTTTCCAGTTTTCGTTCGCTTTCACTTCGTTTGTACTGATAGATCTTGAGCCCAAGTGCGTCCTCAAGCATTGCACGTCTATCTTTTGGAGAACTGTTGAGAATTCTATCTGCTTCTCCTTGAGAAATAATATGGTGTCCCGATGCACCGATATGAGCGCCCGCGAGGAGCTCTACGACGTCTTTGAGACGTACTTGCGTACCATTGATGAGGTATTCATTGACCCCATCTCTATGGACCACACGTTCAATAGTAACTTCGGGGAAATCTATTGCAAAAAATTTTCTTGTGTTATCGAATATCACTTTCACCGATGCACGATTGGCTCTCGCTCCTGCATCTGCTCCGTTGAAGATAAGATCTTCACCTTTTTTGCCGCGCAAACTCTTTATCGACTGCTCTCCAAGCACAAATCGGAACGACTCTGCAACGTTAGATTTTCCGCTTCCATTGGGCCCGACAATCGCAGAAATTGGAGTGTTGAATTCAAGTACACTTTTTTTCGCAAAAGATTTGAATCCTGATATTTCGATACTTCTTAAATACATAGTATTTTATATTTTAGCACTGGAGAGTATATTTTGCTGTATGCAAGCAGTATTGACAAAAAAAACATTATGCGTTACAATATTTTTAGAATTCAGTTCTACAGGAAGGTTCCTCGGGAATTACTATTTGTTTCGATCACAGAGGAACCTAAACCTACCGCGAACCTGATACGTTCTAAAACTACTCACCTGGGAAGACTAACTACCGCGGGATCCGCAAAATTGGATCAGCGAGTTTTTACCACCTTGTCAGGTACATGTATGGACGCGTGCGCCACTAAAAGTGGTTGCGCGCGTTCTTTTTTTGACAAAAATGATTATGTATGCTTTTATTGTATTAGAACCCTAACCAGAGGTATGCGATGCCGGTTACGCCGAAACAACATCTCGTAAGAAGTTTTGTGGGTACGTCCGTCCTTGCAATAATGCTCTTGCTCCTTGGTCCTGTACTCACCATGGCTGTGATTGGTGGATGCGTGCTCATGTTGATTTGTATCGGGAGCATAGTACATTCTCTCTTCCCCGATCCATTTTCACAGTAGTACCCGACTCTCAGGGCGCCTGACACTTTTGTGTCGGGCGCTTTTCTTATTTGACAAACCTTCGCGAACCTAGAATGATTACAGAGGAATCTCACGAAGTGGACCTCACCCTTGCAGGAGATAGAAATGCAAGAATACACAGATCCTCTTCATGATGTAAGAATGGTAGCTGATTTTGTTGGATCCAGTTCCTTCAGGGGGACGCCGATTTACGAAATCGCAATATTACCTCCCACGTACATGGCCTTTTGGATGAAGCTCGTATCCGAAAGCTCACATGCTGGTGCAGGCATTATTGTCACGCTTTCTCTATCAGAAAACTCGTATGTTGTGAGTGCTCTCAATTATATCGAGAGCGTCTCAAAGGCTATCTTGCTTCATAGAGAAACGCAAAAAACCTTGCGCAAGAACATGCTCTTATTTCAAATGTTTGGCCGGACGCAAAATATCTCAGTGCTCCGTACCTAACCGAAACTCACCAAAACGTGGATCTATTGAAGATCCACGTTTTCCTTCCCTTATTTTTTACTATCAATTACTTTTCAATCCAACCTTTCGCCGTTAAACCATTTTGCGCTGCCATCTGCTCTGCATCCTGCTTTGAATCTCCTTCTCCTTGGGCTACAAGCTCAGTCTTCAAATATACACCGACAGTAAAGTGCTTATCGTGGTCAGGGCCTACTTCTTTGAGGGTTTTGTATGACGGAGTAATACTCGCATGTTCTTGTGCCTTTTCCTGGAACAAGCTTTTTGAATCAATCCAACTTCCCTTTTCGATAACCTTATCGAGATGTGGAGTGATGAATGCGTAAATAAACTTTTTTGCGTGATCGTACCCACTATCGAGATATATCGCTCCCATGATCGATTCCATCGTATTCGCGAGAATATACTGACGTGCTCGTCCAGTGTCTTTAGATTCTCCGCGAGAAAGTAAAAGATAATCATTGATACCAAGCTCAGAGCCTACGGTATGCAGAGTACTTGCATTCACGAGCGCAGAGCGAAGGGATGTGAGTTCACCTTCATGCTTCTCTGGATACTTTTTATATAAATAATCAGTAATAACAAGCTCGAGTACTGCGTCTCCGAGAAATTCGAGACGTTCGTTGTGTCCGAGCGCGAACTCTTTGTTTTCATTGAGATACGAACGATGAACAAACGCTTGTTTGAGCAAACTTTTATCTGTAAAACTTACTCCAATGCGAGCTTCAAAAGCTGGAAAATCTGGGTTCATCGAGTGCGAAATTAATTAATGGTGTGTGCCACCTTTTCAGAAATAAGACCAATACCTCGAGTGATGAGCGGCATGATGTCATCATAAAAATTAAGATCCGCCACCTCTTCGAGTGAAAACCATCGCGCTTCGGTAAGACCTCCCCCCGCTTCAAGCTGAAGTGGTTCAAAGTCTGAGCGGGAAAGGAAATAGTGCACCTGTTTTTTGAGCTTTCCGCGCTCTGGATGATATGCAATATATTCATTACTTCCAAGGTCATCTTCAAGTAAAATAGTGAGTCCTATTTCTTCTTTGATCTTGCGAATGGTACCTTGTCGTACATCTTCAGCCTCTTCGAGCTTTCCTTTCGAAAGGGTCCAGTGACCGAATACATCATGCACGAGCGCTACATACACATTTCCTTCATAAACAGAATATATAAGAGATCCACCAAGAGCGTCGATAGGAACCTGATCGTCAGGAATATCTTTAATGGCTTTCTTCTTTGTTGAAACCTCGTCTTTTCCTGGCTCACCCATTTCTTTGTACACAGCACCAAGCACTCCGTTTACAAATTTACCCGAAGTGTCTCCCCCAAATGACTTTGCAAGTTCAATTGCTTCATTGATAGCAACTTTTGGAGGCACCTGTTCGGTATCTGAAAAGAGGAGCTCTGCGAGACCAATACGCAAGATATTACGGTCAATAATAGAAATCTTTTCGATCGGCCAATCCGGAGCAGCTTTGGTAATGATAGCGTCGAGATCCTTTTTCTTTTCGATGACAGTCTTAAGAAGTCCTTCCGTAAAAACAGTATCTGAAATACCCGGAGCAAACTCTTTTTGGTCACGATCTAGCACGTCAAAGGCCTCTTCTTTGGACCTTTGCATAAAGTCCCACTCGAAGAGGGTTTGCATAACTACTGATCTTGCAAGGTGCCGGTTTGCCATAAGGCGTTACATAAAAAATTCTTTCTAAGACGAACGCTCTAGAACCTTAGTATACTACTTTTTTGTTTTCTCTTTCTTCTTTGCAACTTTCTTTGCGGTTTTCGCGATCATGTCTACCACATCACGCCCTCGATACTTCCCGGTCTTTGGGTTCATGCGATGACGAACGTGAGGAGTACCGCTTTCATCTTTTGACACGCGGATATTTTCCACTCGGTGATGAGACCGGCGGTTTCCTGTATGAGACCTTGTATGACGCATTCGTACTACCATAGTTCCTCAAATATAGCCTAGAGCAAAGATTTAATCAAGCCCATGTGGGAAAATCCCATACACAACAAAAAACCCGACACATTTCTGTGTCGGGCGTCTATCACTGCAAAAAATCTAAAGAACAAAAGAACAAGACACGTCGCATGCAAGTAGCATACCCCCCACCTCTCCTGCAGAGAGGTGGGGGGTATGCTACGTCGGTTCCTGCAGGTAGCTTGATGAATCTTCGTATCAGACCTCTCCCTCAAACAGAACTGACATCAAAATTTATATAGCACGACCACCAAGTCCAACTTGGTGGTTTATTTTTTTATAAAAGATATTCGATGAATCTTTGAAACGCCATACTGCGCAAGTGCATTTCTATGCGCAAGAGTCCCATACCCTTTGTGGATCTCAAATCCATACTGAGGATACTTTTTTGAAAGTGATTTCATTTTCTTGTCTCTTGTTACTTTCGCTGCAATAGAGGCGAGAGAAATGGCAGGGATTTTCTCATCACCTTTTATAATCGTCTGTTGTTTTGTAAATTCTACTGGCGCAGAAAGGGCTCCATCAAGGAGAACTTCAACCCTCTTTGGATCCGCATCTATTTTTTGTAAGCCTTTTTTAATTCCAAGCTTCACTGCATAGACTATTCCTTTCGTATCAATAACACCGTGAGATACAAGAGTAACCGCGCATCGTATCTTCCCTTCTTTTTGCCACTCTTTCATTTTGCGAAACCATTCTTCTCTTTTTTTTTCGGAAAGCTTTTTTGAATCCGTAAGTCCAATATAAGAAAGTTTTGCCCGAGGGCTGATCCAGACCACGCCAACTGCCACAGGACCTGCGAGTGGCCCGCGACCAGCCTCGTCGATACCAACAATCGCACGTCTCATATTTTATTGAAGTTTCTCGTAACAATAATAGATTCCAGGATCTAATCTAGTAATAGACACAGTTCCGTTACAAGGAAAACTATTTGTAAATGATCTTTCCCGCCACCAACGAAGAACAGGTCCACTATAATTTGGAATGCTGACAGAATCCTTTGGATTGTACATGTACGCCTCACGTCCCATTGCGATCAGAGGCGGTAAAGGAAAGACACCTCCAGGGAGGTATTGCGCGATCTGCGCATTGAGAGCGCTTGATGCAGAGCCATTATTCCAGCACGAACCAGAGCTCTCTAAACAATACCAAGTAGCATCTGTACCAGGATATCTTCCATTTGGATCAAACTGTACGTACCTTGCAAATGCAAGCTTGATACTTTGTGTATCCGATACATAGACAGCATCTCTCGATGCAGACCTTGATTGTGCAAAGCTCGCAAATATTATCCCCATCAGTGTCGTAATAATGGCAAAGACCACGAGCAGCTCAACGAGTGAAAACCCTTTTTGAGAATGAAGTTTCATGACAATAGTATACCTTATATCGGACTCTTCTTGTGCAATATTCGAAGTTACGGCTGGGCGTAGTATAATCCCTTCATGGCAAAACCTTTCTATCACCTCCACGTTCATAGCCACTACAGCCTTCTCAATGCATTGCCGAAAATTCCAGACCTTGTAGAACGTGCGAAGAAGAACAAAATGAATGCAGTAGCACTCACTGACAATGCCAATCTCTATGGCGCTATCGAATTTTATAAGGAATGCGAAAAGAACGAGATCAAGCCAATTATCGGAGTAGATGCGTATCTTGCACTTCGTGGTCGCGCAGATAAGCAGGCTGGTGTTGATAATACTCGCTTTCGCTTGGTACTACTTGCAAAAAATGAAGATGGGTACAAAAATCTGATCAAACTAGTTACAATCGCGAACCTCGAAGGGTTTTATTACAAACCCCGTATCGACAAAGCAACTCTCGAACTCTACGGGAAGGGTCTCATTTGTATCAATCCATCATTTTCTGGAGATATCGCGGCGGCGCTCAAGCATGGTGACGAAACAAAAGCAAAAGAACTCGTCCGTTGGTATACGAGTATATTCGGTGAAGATTTCTTTATTGAGATTACTCGGCACGCCGAAATCCAAGGTCATAACGAACGAATGGAAAAGCTTTTGGCATTTGCACGAAAAGAAAGAGTGCCCATCGTTGCAGCACATGATGTGTATTATCTTGACCCTGATGACAGGCGTGCTCGTGAGACGCTAATCTCTATCCAAAACCAAGGAGAGCGCGACCGTGGCTTCGATAATGATGAAGATGACTTTTCGTTTATAACTACAAAACGTGCAAATGAATTATTTAAGGATATTCCTGATGCACTGACAAATACTCAGGTGATCGTTGATCGCATTGACCTCAAGCTCAAGCTCGGAAGTTGGGTATTTCCTGATTTAAAGGTAGAAAGTGGTCGCTCGTATGACGATGAACTTCGAGACCTTGTATACAAAGGAGTTGTAAGTCGAAAGATTGAAATGACAGATGTTGTGAAAGAACGCATCGAGTACGAACTTTTAGTCATCAAAAACAAAGGCTACTCGCCATACTTCCTTGTGGTAGGAGACCTTCTTCATTACGCGCACGATCACGGCATTCTCACAAACATCAGAGGATCGGTGGCAGGATCCATGGTGACCTACCTTGCGCATATCACCAATGTAAACCCGATTGAATACAAACTTCCCTTCGAACGATTCTTAAACCCAGAGCGTCCTTCAGCACCAGATATCGACATGGACTTCGCCGACAACCGTCGTGACGAGATTATTGAATACGCGCGAACAAAATACGGCAAAGATAAAGTAGCGCAAATCGGGACCTTCGGAACGATGATGGCACGCGGTGCAGTTCGTGACGTCGCCCGCGCTCTCGGCTATCCGTATGCAACAGGTGACAGAATCTCGAAGCTTATCCCCATGGGCTCTCAAGGATTTGCGATGACTATCGATCGTGCAATGAAGATGGTGCCAGAGCTCAAAGAAGCATACGACAAAGAGCGAGAGGTAAAAGATATCATCGATATGGCGAAGAAGATTGAAGGATGTGCCCGTCACATCTCAGTGCACGCTGCAGGAGTTGTCATTGCACCGACAGCTCTCACTGATTACACACCACTCCAGTACGATACAAAAGGTGACGAGAAAATAATCAGTCAGTACGATATGTATTCAGTAGAAGAAGCAGGACTTCTCAAATTCGACTTCTTGGGACTGAAGAACCTTTCTATCATTGCGGATACCATTCACCGTATCGAAGCGATCGAGGGGCACACAGTGGACATCGAAAACGTAAATCTCGAAGATCAAAAGACATTCGATCTTCTCGCGAAAGGAGAAACTGAAGGTCTCTTCCAACTCAATGGATCGGGTATGACCAAGTTTCTGATGGAACTGAAGCCTACGTCGATCCACGATATCAATGCGATGGTAGCGCTGTATCGTCCGGGACCTATGGAAGTAATTCCTGATTACATCAAGCGCAAGAATGACAAGACACTCATCAGTTATCCTGATCCTCGTATGAAAAAGTATCTCGAGGAGTCGTACGGTCTCATCGTGTATCAAGACGACCTCCTCTTTTCTGCGATCGAACTCGCAGGATATTCTTGGCTTGAAGCAGACAAGTTCCGTAAAGCGGTGGGTAAAAAGATTCCTGCAGAAATGGCCGCTCAAAAAGAAAAACTTGTAGAAGGTATCATTAAAAACGGCCAAACAAAAAAGTTTGCCGAAATGCTGTGGCTTCTTTTCGAACCATTCCAAGCATACGGATTCAACAAAGCGCATGCGGCGAGTTATGGACGTGTCGCGTACCAGACTGCATATCTCAAAGCAAACTTCCCTGCCATCTAT